>JASLXP010000700.1 GCA_030740295.1 Planctomycetota bacterium | reverse complement strand
ACACCGCTCAAGATTGTCTGCGATGGTTCTCGAGTGCAGCTCTTCGTTGCTGACACTTTGATCTGTGAGTGTGAGGATTCCGATTCAAGACGGCCGGGACGGCCATCCTACGATTCCGACTCCGATTCGGGACGGCCATCTTACGATTCCAGCTGTATCGCGTTCGCGGCCAATCATGTCACCCGATTCGGGCCGATAACAGTTTCTGCTCCGGAAGAGGTCGCTGAAACTCTCGACACGGAAGCAGCGGTCAGAGAGCACACTCTGTCCAGTCATCGCGAACATTACCCAAGTCCCAAGCTCTGGAAGAAGATCAAGACCGGGGCATCAGGTAGCGATCGCAATCTGCGTGTGGGCGATATCAACGGCGATGGCAAGAACGAAATAGTCATGGCGCGCCGCACCAACCGTCTTGGAGGCGATAACCATTGCGTTATCTCCAGCCTTGCTGCCTGGAATCTCGATGGCGAACTCCTCTGGTCCACGGGCACACCGGATCGTTGTGAGAAACACACTACCGCGGATCTGTGTTTTCAAGTGCACGATCTTGATGGCGACGGTAAGGCTGAAGTCTATTACTGCCGGGACTGGGAGTTTCTAGTGGCGGACGGCGCGACGGGCGAAATCATGCGCCGCATGCCGCTGCCGCTGCATCCTTCGAGCGATCCTGAGCAGACGCATCGCATCCATGGGGACAGTATCTTCTTTTGTGACCTGTCCGGCACCGGCAGACCTGACAGCATCATCATCAAAGACCGTTACAGGCAGGCATGGGCTTACGACAAAGAACTCAATCTTCTCTGGACGTTCGCCGGAAATCTGGGCCATTTCCCATACAGCGCGGATATCAATGAAGATGGCCGTGATGAAGTAGCGTTTGGTTATCATCTACTGGATGCAGACGGAGTATGCCGATGGAGTGTCGATTATCGCGAGCACGCGGACAACATCGCCTTCGTCGATTTGCCGGACGGCAGCGGTGGTACGGTCACACGCATCGTAATGGCGGCGAGTGACGCGGGGTTCTTCATCCACAGCCTGGAGGGGGAAGAACTTTTTCATTACCCCATCGGCCACGCTCAGAGCATGTGCATTGGCAATCTGCTGCCGGAACGCGACGGCATCGAGATCATGTGCAACACGTACTGGGGGCCGTGCGGGATTACAGCAACGATGAATGAAGCCGGTGAGCTGCTCCATGAATTCGAGCCCATGCCGTACGCATGTCTGTTGCAGCCGGTGAACTGGGTTCCCGCTTCACAGAGCACCACTCCGGCCGACCTGGTTCTCCTATCCACTCACACAGAACAGGGGGGCCTCATTGACGGACGGGGCGAACGGCTGGTCATGTTTCCGGATGACGGGCATCCGGTCCTGTGCTCGGATGCCAGGGACCTCGATGGTGACGGCGTCGACGAGGTGCTCACCTGGAATGAAGAGGAGATTTGGATCTACAAAGCGGATGTACAAGGACGAAAGCCAGAGAACTACCCCAATCGAAATCCGTGGTACAACGATTCAAACTATCGCGCCCAGCTTTCATTGCCATGAGCGGGCCTCAATCCACCCACGTGTGCTTAAAAATCTGCTCGCCACTGACGGTGGCAACGACATCCGGCTCGGGCTCCTCTCTGGGAAGATGGTCGTTGGACATGGCCTCCCAGGTACGCCAGGCCCCGGTGAGGTTCCGGGCCCGGTAGCCGTGCTGACTAAGGATGCGGGCGGCGTAGTACGAGCGCTGGCCTGAGTGACAGTAGACAACGACTTCCTTGTCTCGCGGCAGCTCTCCGAAACGGCCGCGAAGCTCATCCAGAGGAATGTGGATTGAATTTGGGATCTGACCTTCCTCGCGTTCGGCGCTGTCTCTGACGTCGAGCAGAGCTGTCTTACCGAAATCCAGATCGGTGATTTCATGCCACTGGGCAATGTCCGTATCGCCGGCGATGACGTTCATAGCTGCCATTCCGGCGAGGTTCACCGGGTCTTTGGCTGAGCCGTACGGAGGGGCGTAAGCCAGTTCCAGATCGGCCAGGTCGTGCACGTGCATCTCGCCTTTGAGCGCGGTGGCGAGGACGTCAATGCGTTTGTCCACACCGTCGCGGCCGGCAGCTTGCGCGCCGAGCAGTCTGCCCGTCCCGGGGTCGAACAGAATCTTCAGCGCAATGGGCTCTGCGCCCGGGAAGTAGCCTGCATGCGACTGCGGGTGAAGATGGATGACCTCGTAGTCGATCTTCAGTCTCCGTGCGGTTTTTTCATTCAGGCCGGTGGCGCCGGCAGCGATGTCAAAGACGCGAACGATGGATGAGCCCAGAGTGCCTTCGTAAGCGACAGGCCGGCCGAGAATGTTGTTCGCTACGATGCGGCCCTGGCGGTTTGCGGGACCGGCCAGCGGGATGAGCGACCATTCACCGGTAAGAGCGTTCGGCACTTCGATGGCATCACCGACTGCCCATATATGAGGGTCACTCGTGTGAAGGCTCTTCGTTACCCGGATGCCGCCCAGCTCGCCGATCTTCAGTCCGGCTTCGCTTGCCAGCGTGGTCTCTGGTTTGACGCCGAGGCTGAGGATGACGATATCGGCCGGAACCCGCTGGCCGTCTTGCAGGACCACAACGGATGCTGCGGCCGTTTCCTCCTCTGCCGGGTCTTCGAATGAGCTCACGGGGTTGCCGAGGTAAAGATGAACCCCATGATCCAGCAACTCATTGTGCAGCCATGCCGCCATCTCAGTATCGAGCGGGGCCATCACCTGGGGCATCGCCTCGACGAGGCTGACCATCATTCCTCTCCGCCTCAGTTGCTCGGCCATTTCGAGCCCGATGAACCCGCCGCCGACAACCACAGCATTCCGAGTGCTGTGTTCGTTGACCCAGGCGAGGATGTGATCCACATCGGGCACGTTGCGCACGGCAAAATGTCCGGCGCGGCTGATGCCGGGGATGGGCGGGATAAGCGGCCTGGCGCCCGTTGAGAGGACAAGAGCGTCGTAACCCTCCCAATATTCTTCTCCGGTGTTGAGATTGCGGACCTCAACCGCTCGCCTCTCCCGGTCGATGCGCATGACGTGCGTGTTCACGCGCACATCGAGATTGAAACGAGCCTGCAGGCTTTCAGGTGTCTGAACGAGCAGCTTGTCCCGCTCTGCAATTTCTCCACCGGCAAAGTAAGGCAGACCGCAGTTGGCGAATGACACATGGGGGCCTTTCTCGAAGATGATGATCTCAGATTCCTCGGAAAGCCTCCGTGCCCGTGTGGCACAGCTCGCGCCTCCTGCGACGCCTCCGACAATGATGATTTTTCGGGCTTTCATGATGTGTCCTCGCTGAGTGAAAATTCACCTGGCTGGCAATGGTTCAGCATGAGGCGACAGGTTGCCCAATCGTTCTTCGACACCTGCCTGCTCCCAGGCATCGACATTTCTGTTTCCACCAAAGGCAGCCGTTCGCTTTAACAGGACTGGGCACGTGCAATGCCTCAGAACACCCTCCGCAACTGAGCCGAACAGCCACCGGGAAAGCCCAGTGCGACCGTGTGTCGTCAGTGCAATCAGATCGGTGCCTTCTTCTTTGGCGGCTTTGAGAATCTCGTCCGCGGGGAGGCCAAAGCTCGTTGCGGCTCTCACTTTGAGGCCCTGATTCTGCAGGTCTTCGAGGTAAGGACGCAGGATGGCCTGGCTCTTCAGGTGGTCTCTACCGACCACGACGTCCGGATACTCCTGAACGACTTCACAGTGGAAGAGGATGAGCTCAGACCCATAGCTTTCAGCCATTGGCACTGCGAGGGGCAGAATCTGTTCGGACAGCTCGGAGCCGTCCAGAGGCAGGAGAATTCGCCTGAACAGCGGTGCGGTTTCGTCTTGCTTCGTTTCCGGATTCACCATCAGGACGGGCACTCTTGAGTGCCGGAGGATTCGCTCGGCCACACTGCCGCGCAGCCAGCGTTCCGGGCCGCTGCGCCCGTGGGTTGTCATTGCGATGAGCGAGGCATTGCTGCTATCCGCGATCAGGAGAATCTCCTCCGCGGGATCACCTGCTACGACGCGGTGTGCAGCTCTCGCTCCTTCTCTATTGAATTCTTTATCGATTGCTCTCAGGTAGGCCGAAGCACGCTCCTGCCGGCTCTGCCAGCCAACAGGATCTTCATCAACTTCGTGCTTCAGAACTCTGAGAAAGGTCACCTCCGCATCCTCGATCTTCAGAAGTCTGCGGACATGGGGAACAACGCCTTCGGACAATGAAGTGCCATCGAGGGGCACGAGAATCCTGTTGATCATGATGCTCCTTTCGTCTGTTACAGAGTTCAGAAGGCACGGCAATGGACCCCGGTGCGTAAGTTGGATTCGTTCCCGTGTTCTTCCGGTGAATGGCCTCCGCGTGCAGTTATTTCATCGATTTTAACCGGGCGAAAGAGGCGCAAGACCTGTGCCGGGAAGACGAGTTTATAGTCGATGGCTGATGGCTGATGTGCGGCCGGTTCCGAAGGCTTCAACGGGCATCATGCATCATTCGATCTGCTGTTCGACGGAGAGAGAAAGTTGGCGTCGCGGCACAGGGAAATCCAGTTCGTGAAGGCCCGAAAAGAGGGAGATTTCATCGGCACGACAATAGCGCGGTTTCACCGTCGCAGACG
>JASLXP010000699.1 GCA_030740295.1 Planctomycetota bacterium | reverse complement strand
CCTGCTCACCAACACTGGTGTGACGTCGACCGCTCAGCCCAATCGAAGGAAACTCCAGTTTGGGATTGACGACGGCCGGTTGGAACCCGAATGGCAGGACTGCGGCCGGCCCGGCAACGCCGTCCTTATCACGAGTCTTCTGGCCACCAATGGCCTGCTTTATGCCGGCACGCTCGAGACAGGCGCCGATGAAACGGGACGTCTGTTTCGATATGACGGCGGGAAGCGATGGGTGGACCTGGGTAATCCGGTCGGCACCAATGCTGTGCACTCCATCACTGAATTCGAAGGTGCGATCTATTGCGCTGCTGCAAGGTATGCCACCGCCGGCTCATGCCTGGGTAATACGATTCTGAATAACACCCGCGGTGGCCAAATCTATCGCCTGGAAGAAAACGGCGAATGGACTTTCTGCGGGCACCCGGGCCTGGATGAGTCTATCGATGATGACGAACCCGCCGGCCCGTACAATGCTGGTAAGGCAGATGATTCGATGTCCCTCACCCCTTATCGCGGTGACCTTTATTGCGTTTCGAATCACATGAAAGGTGTATTCAAATACGAGGGTGGGGAGGAATGGAAAAAGATTGGACTGGACTCTCGCGTCATTACTTTGACCATTTATCGGGGTGAGCTGTATGCGTTGGCGAACGGCGGGCCGGTATATCGCTATCTCGGTGATGACGAATGGCAGGATTGCGGCACGCCCGGTGAATCCAGGCAGACCTACGGTGCGGCCATCCATGCGGGGCAGCTTTACGTGGGCACTTGGCCGGATGGTACCATCCATCGATATGACCGTGATGGGGAATGGCCACTTGTCGGTCGTGCCGGTTACGAACGCGAAGTGATGGCCATGGCCAATTACAACGGAAAGGTCTATGCCGGCGGACTGCCGACCGGCAGCGTCTATCGCCTTGATGGCTCGTCAATCACAATGGTGGCCAATCTTGATGCAAGCCCGGCCGTGTTGCGAAGGGTCTGGTCGATGGCCGTATATGGCGGTTCACTCTACGCCGGCACACTGCCATCCGGCCACGTCTATAAGATTCAGGCCGGTCGGTGCACCACGTGGGACGAGACTTTTCCAGAAGGATGGCATCATGTGGTCGCTGTGAAGGGCCGTCGTCAACTCAAGCTCTATGTCGATGGCCGCTGTGTATCGCAATCCGATGGTTTCCATCCGGCCGATTACAGCTTGGATACTGCTACCCCCCTGACAATCGGATTCGGCGCATTCGAACATTTCTGCGGTCTGATGAGCGACGTTCGCCTGTATCGTGGGGAAATGGATGGAGGCGAGGTTTTGACCCTTTCAACAGTATGATGAAAGGCGTTCACTCCGACCCAAGCCGGGTGATTCGTTGTCAGAAGGCGTACCCGCCAGCATCAAGCGTTCTTTTCGTTCAGGCATGCAACAGACACCAGTTGAAAGCGAACTCAGAGTATTGAATCCCGCTACCGGTGAGTGCATCGGAACGGCCCCCATCCACGGCCGCGACGAAGTCGAGGTCGCCGTAGAACGGGCAAGAGCAGCCCAGTCTGAATGGTCAGAGATCCCCACAGAGGAGCGCGGCAAACAGATCATCCGCTTTCGCAATGCTGTTCGCGATAACGCCGAAGAACTGATGGAGGCCATCACGCGTGAGAACGGAAAGACACTTCATGAATCCCTGCTGATGGAAGTGCTCGGCACCACCGACCTCATCACCTGGTTTGCCCGGCGTGCACATAAACTTCTCAAACGGAAATTCCTTTCGATTCACTTCTACCCGACGCGACGTAGCTACTTGCAGTACGTGCCGAGAGGTGTCGTCGGCATCATCAGTCCGTGGAACTTTCCGTTTGCTATTCCGATCGGGCAGACGGTGATGGCATTGCTGGCCGGCAACGCGGTAGTCTTGAAACCGTCTGAATTCACACCGCTGATTGCGTTGGAATCGAAACGGCTTTTTGAAGAATCCGGGCTGCCTCCCGATCTTTTTCAGATTGTGACCGGTGACGGTTCGACAGGCGAGGCACTGACTTCGAGTGATGTGAATCAGATCGTCTTTACAGGCAGCGTGGCCACGGGCCGCAAAGTTGCCGCCACATGCGCGGAGAGACTCATTCCATGCACCCTCGAGCTCGGCGGAAAGGCCCCGGCGATCGTGCTCGAAGATGCAGATATCAGACGCACCGCGGGAGCGCTTCTCTGGGGCGCGTTCTCCAACGCGGGCCAGGCATGTGCTTCGGTCGAGAGGGTGTATGCGCATGAGAGCATCCACGACGAGTTGGTGGCAGAAATCAAGGCACGCACGGAGGCCCTTCGTCAGGGCGATCCAAACAGCGAGGTGGATGTCGGATCGATGATCCACTCAGCCCAACTGGAGAACGTGGAACGCCTGATCGCTTCTGCCATTCAGGACGGTGCATCGGTCATTTGCGGCGGTGAGAGAGCGGACGGTGATGGGGAGTTTTTTCCACCAACCGTTCTCGATCACGTTAAGCCGGATTCAGACATCATGAAGAAGGAGATCTTTGGGCCGGTCATGCCGATCGCTACATTCACTGAAGAATCCGATGCCATCCGAATGGCCAACGATTCCACGCTCGGGTTGCTCGCCTATGTTTTCACGCGCAACAGATCAAAGGGCCGGCGCATCGCAGAGCAGATAGAGGCGGGTACCGTGATGGTGAATGATGTCCTGTGCACATTCGCCCTGCCGGAGACGCCCTGGCATGGCATCAAAGACAGCGGCCTCGGCATCGTCCATTCCGCGGAGGGCCTGAAGCAGCTCTGCGAACTGCGGCACATCCACTACGAACGCATCCGCCCCTTAAAAGAAGAGCTCTGGTGGTATCCGTACACCAAAAAACGACTGGAGCTCTTCAAGAGAATCTATCGATGGCTTTATTCGTGGATCTATCGGTAGGGCCGTTTCCCGCTCTACCGGATCACCCTCATCCTTTTCGGCGGCCAGAAAACCATGAACGCTTCGCCGATCAGGTTCTCCGCCGGGACCGCCGGGCCGGTCTCCCAGAGACGGCTGTCTTTGCTGTTGGGGCTGTTGTCGCCAAGGACGAAATACTGCCGGTCACTGAGCTGCCACTTCTGAGGGATGCCGTCCGGGCCGTATAGGTCCGCCAGGTAATAGATGTCGCGCTCCAGACGGATTTGGGTGAACTCCGCCCCGGTCCCTTTAATGCCAAATCCGGCTTCGATGCGGTTGCGGGGGATGCGACCCTGCACAGCCTGCGGGTATTCGTGGTAGATGAAACGCTTCCTGTTGATTTCGAGAATGATGGAGTCATCCACATTCTGGAATGCGATTTTCGTCGATTTTCCTTTGGGCAGGCCGAAAGGATCTCCTGGCACTTCTTTGGATTCTGATTCACCGGTCCGCTCTATCAAGACCTTGACCGGCGCCGGCTGTCCCACGGCAATCGTGGCAACGATCCGGCGGCGGGAGTCGCCCAGAACGATCTTCACCTCGCCACTGCCCGAGGATGGCGTGACATGAAACCGCAGAGAAAGATCATCTACTGGATTCAAATCCCTCGGACTGCGCATGATCGTGACCGGATATTCATAAGCATCCCCACCATCCCTCATGAAGGGCATCAGATCGCCCGTGGCACGAAGCACTCGGTCAAACACGCGCCTCTCGTAGTAATGGACCATGGACGGCTCGCCTTGCGCCGGTTTCACTGTGAGGCCCTTGGGGGTGGTTGTCCATTCCTGATCGTCGTTGGGCTGCCAGACGCTTAATCTTCGTTTTGAAACGAGCTCGGACCTGGAGCTGTAGTTCTGTCTCTGCCAGTTCTGGATGTCTTCCTGCAGCGGAGTGACCACTTCGTCCGGCAGGCGTTCCGTGGGCCCCAGTTGCCGGATTGCCAGGCCGGAGACTTCATCCCAGAGCAGGTGGTCGCTCATCACCGGCATCCATAATGCCCGCTGAACAGATCGGTCTTTGCGCCAGATTTTTCCGTTCACATAGACATCTCCGAGCCAGATTTTGATCTCCTCGCCCGGCAGCCCGATCAGTCGCTTGATGTAGTTTTTGTAGGGATCTTCGGGATACTTGAAGACAACCACGTCACCCCGTTTTGGATCGGAGAAATCGTAAATGAATTTGCTGACGAGGATCTTGTCGCCTGATGCCTGATCACCGATGAGCGTCGGCTCCATGGACTTCGTCGGAATCTTGAACGCCTCAACAACGAAGTGCCTCAGAATAAGAGCCAGGACAAGAGCAATGCCAAGGCTTTCCCCCCATTCGCGTACCACCTGGTGCGGCGGCGGCTGTTTCGGCGCAGGCTTGGCAGAGGTCTCTTCGGACATAATTCAGGATTCAGGAACTAAGATACAGGATTCAGGATGCCGCCCCACGGAGGCCGGTTTTGCGAAGATAATCGTAGCTGGACTTTCCGAGTCCAGAGTTCTGGGGTCCGCGACCCCAGCTGCGGTTGCGGCCTCAAGCTTGAGTCAGAGGATAAGAGTTCGCCAGCGAAGTTTGAAACGATTGGAGAGCAGTATCGTTAGACAAGATTCAGGATTCGGCCTCGATGTGACCGTACGGTGGGGTTCATTCGCCAACCATCGTCGAAGCAAGATCGGCCGAAGCCTGTTTGAACCCGTTAAGGCGGGTCACTACAAACACAGTGTATGAGTATTCACATCCTTAGAACCTGAACTGAAATGCTGGAACATACCCTCATCTGCACATGGGCGGCTCTCCTTTTCATCAACCCCGAATCCTCGGCGGAGACGAAAACCTACAACTGCCGTCGGGCTACTTCAGAGATTAAGATCGATGGCAAGCTCCATGAGGCCGCATGGAAGGCAGCCGAAGTCAACGACACCTGGGCCTTTCCCTCGTATGCCGCCGGACCGAAACAGGGCGCAAAGGCATGGCTGGTCTGGGACGATACTTATCTTTATATGGCGGCCTGGGTCGAGGACACCGAGCTGCTCGGGAGCGTCACTACGACGGATGAGCACAAGGTCTGGCATGATGAGCGTTTCGAGTTTTATCTCGATCCGAATCCTAAGGATGCCCTCTATCGCTGCTGGGAATTCACGACCATGAAACACAAGCTCGATTACGGCGCCAGTTGGGGCCGTAAGTTTGCGTTCGACTGGGATTCGAAAGGCCTTAAATACGCGGTCGTTCTCGATGGCACTCTCAACGATCAGAAACCGGACAAGGGTTATTGGATCGAAGCCCGGGTCCCTTTCAAAGGAAATTTCGAAAAGCCGATCGGATTCAAGCCGCGAGGCCAGAGGAACAATCCAGATGTAAAGGCCGAATACCCCGATTTCAAGCCTGGAAACATCCCGCCCAAGGCAGGCGATGTCTGGCACCTGGGCATCAATCGGGAAGACCAGTTCATGAAGGACGGCAAGAAGAAATACGTCCTGAAGATGTGGTCAGACCCAAAGGTCAAGAAACCCGATTTCCACGTGCCGTCCGCCTTTGGCAAGATGGTGTTTGTGAAGTAAGCCTGGTACGGCGACTTCTCCGATCACTGTCCGGGCTTTGCAGAATGCTGTCCGCCATCGGACAATTGGTGAGTGATGGGCGATACAGGACTCGAACCTGTGACCTCATGGGTGTGATCCATGCGCTCTAGCCAACTGAGCTAATCGCCCCTGGTTTCGAAGGGGCGAGAGTATAGCTCTGAGGTTCGCTTATTCAATTTCGAGTGCCCACGACCTGCTTGACAGCCAGGACGCCCAACATGGGCTATTGACCGCGAATTCCGCACTGCTATAATCCGCTCGCTTAAAGCGCGACGTTTAAATTAAAGTTCTAGAGTTTAAATACTTATCTTCAGATGTCGGAATGTTTCTTTCGACACCTTCCATCAACTTCAATCTTTCTTCAGTAAACCAGAATCATCACCTGATACGTGATTGCCTTCGGGCTTTCGGATTGGGTGAGCAATGAGTTGAGAACGACCATCCAATCGCTCCCATGCGCTTTCAAAGTTCATACTTATCAATGATGTTTGCCTTTGTCCTGGTAACGGGCTGCCGCCGTAAGGTGGCCTCTGCCGAGGCGAAGAGAACGTCAAGGAGCACCCCTCCAGCGGCTGCGGAGGGCAGGCCCATCGAGTTCAGCCTCGCATGTGTCTTGGCCGCTGGTTGCAGGCATCGCCTTCCCCGTATGTCAGGTCTGCCCTACATTTGCAGGGCGGATTCTCCACGGCTCAACTTACCATTGCTCTACCCGCCCGGAAGGGGCATTGTGCCTTCCGCACATCCCCGATCATGAACAGGGCCGGGCCACTTCGGTGGGCCTCCTTGATTTCATAACAGAACCAGAAACGGGGGTAGAGATATGATCCTTGCTGTCTCGGATACGATCGCGATTGCCGGTATGGCGGTGGGCGCAGTACTGGGGTTTCTCATTCATTTTGTTATCACGCTGCTGAGCAAAGGCAAGGCAAAGGCATCAGCTCAGGAGATTCTTTCTGAAGCCAGAATCGATGCCGAAAAGGTGAGAGGTGACGCCGAGGCCCAGGCTCGCGACCGCGCCGAAGAGCTGAAAGCCCAAGCTGAAAAACAGATCGAGACAGACCGCGAGGACCTCAATGAGAAGGGGCGCCGACTCGACAAAAGGGAAGACCAGATTGAACGTAAACAGGGCCTCCTCGACGACAAACAGGAAAGCATCCTGCGCTCGGAAAATGAGATCTCGGCACGGCGAAAGCGTATGCAGGTCCAGGAAGAGAATCTTGAGAAGGTATACAAGCAGGAAGTCGACGAACTGGAGAAGATTTCGGGGCTCAACAAGCAGGAAGCTGGCCGAATGCTCCTGGAGAAACTGGAGAAGACCCTCGATGGCGAAATGAGCGAGCTTATCGAGAAAAGGATGCGGGCCGCCAGGGAAGAATCCGAAGAAAAATCCAGAGAAATCGTTGTCACCACTATCCAGCGGCTGGCTGCCAAGCATACCTCTGAGAATGTCTCGTCCTCCATTCAACTGCCCAGCGAAGATATGAAGGGACGGATCATCGGTCGCGAAGGACGCAACATCCGCGCCTTCGAAAAGGCGACCGGCGTGGATGTAGTCGTCGATGAGACACCGGGCGTTGTCATTGTCTCAGGCTTTGATCCCGTGCGACGTGAGATTGCCCGGCGTTCGATGGCCGAGCTCGTGACAGACGGGCGCATCCATCCGGCACGTATTGAGGAGATTGTCGAAGCCAACCAGTCGGAAATGGACAAAGTCATCGCCGAAGCCGGTAAAGAGGGCTGCAGCGTGCTCGGCCTGCACGAAGTCCATCCTGAAATCCAGAAACTGCTCGGCCGGCTCCAATTCCGCACCAGCTACGGGCAGAACATGCTCGACCATTCGATCGAGGTCGCCCGGCTAATGCAACTGCTCGCATGCCAGGTGGGATTGGATGAAACGATCGCAAAAAAATCTGGCCTCATGCATGATATGGGGAAGGCGATCGACCATGAGGTTGAGGGCGGACATCCGGAAATCGGCGCCGAGTTTGCCAAGCGTTACGGAGAACAAGATCTCGTCGTAAACGCCATCGCCGCCCACCATGACGGCTGCGAAAAGCTCTCGCTCTTCCCAGTCCTGGTGCAGGCCGCAGATGCCATTTCAGCCGCTCGCCCCGGCGCCCGCCGTGAGAGCCTGGAGCGTTACATCAAGCGACTGGAAGAGCTCGAAGAGGTCGCCAAATCATTTGAGGGCGTGGAGCAAGTCTATGCGATCCAGGCTGGAAGGGAGGTCCGAATCATGGTCAACTCGGACGCAGTCGATGACAGCCGGATGCCCGTTCTCGGTAGAGACATCGCAAACAAGATTGAAGAGGAATTGCGTTACCCCGGAGAGATTAAGGTAACGCTAATGCGCGAGACGCGGGTGGTGGAGTTCGCACGTTAAAGGTCACCCTATGGCGATTCGCATACTGGCTATCGGAGACATTGTTGGCACACCTGGCAGGAAGATACTGCGCGAGCAACTCGCCGAATTCAGAGTGGCCAATGACATCGATTTCGTCGTGGCTAACTGCGAAAACGTCGTCTCCGGATCGGGCGTCACCGTCAAGATCATGGAGAAGCTGCTCGTCTGCGAAATTGACGTACTCACTTCCGGCGACCACATCTGGCGGAGGATGGAAATCGCAAATGCACTCATACCCAACGGCCGGCTGATTCGGCCCGTGAACTATCCGGACAATTGTCCTGGAAGAGGTATCACGATCATCGAATCAAAGAAGGGAGTCAAAGTCGCCGTCCTGAATGCGCTTGGCCGCCTTTTCATGAATCCGATTGACTGCCCTTACAATGCGCTGGAAAAGGCCGTCGCCGAAGCACGCCGTGAGACGCCGGTGGTGCTGATAGATTTTCACGCGGAAGCCACCTCAGAAAAGATAGCTCTCGGCTGGTATCTTGATGGCAAGGTATCCTGTATCTGGGGAACACACACGCATGTCCAGACTGCGGACGAGCGGGTCCTTCCCAAAGGCACTGCGTACATTACGGACCTTGGCATGACAGGAGCGCACCGTTCTGTGTTAGGTCGCGAGGTGGCGCCGGTCCTGCAAAAGATGATCGAGCAGCTCCCCGCCCGATTCGATGTGGCCGATGGTGACATCCGAATGAGCGGGATCATCGTGACGGTCGAAGAAAGCACTGGAAAGGCGCTGGGCATTGAGCGCGTGCAGCTCGCGGAAAATGAATGAGCGGTTGTTAACGCTTACGGAAAGTCGCGGTTCGTTTGTTGGTCACTTTACGCAATAAGGAACCGCAACAATGCCCGCTGCCCTGCGCATCCTCTTCGATGGTGAATGCCCATTCTGCAAACGTAAAGTTACCTGGCTGCAGAGACTGGACAGGCATAAGAACCTGAATTTCGAAGACATTGCTGCAACGGAATTCAATCCCTCAGACTACGGCTTGACCCATGAGCAGGTCCAGGCGCGCATTCATGGCATCAAGCCGGATGGCTCAGTCATTGGCGGTGTAGAAGTCTTCCGTTGCGCCTACCGAGCGCTCGGGCTGGGATGGATACTGGCACCGACCGGCTGGCCGGGACTGAGGAAGGTGTCAGATGCCGCCTACAGCATCTTCGCCAGGAATCGGATCACACTTGGGAAACTCTTCAGCAGAAGATGCCGCGACGGGGCGTGTGAGATCAAGTAGTGACCATTGCTTTCGCGTGCGGGGCGTCACCATTGGAAAACGCTGAGGATATTCGAATAGTCATCGGTCCTTCCCTCACTCTGCAAATGAGGCCGGCGTCATCCCCCAGCCTTTTGAGAATGGGCGCGAGGTTGAGATACCTGTTCGATATGTGAAACAACAGAATCCCCGAGTCTTTCAGTTTGTCCAGGTAAAGACGCAGGGACTCCCTGGTCAGAAGGTGCAGGGGAATGGCATCCGAGCTGAACGCCTCCAACAAGATTACCTGGTAGGAGCTCATCTCAGCATCCTGAAGCCGCAAACGCGCGTCGCCGATGATGACAACCATTTTCTATGCTTTGCTGCCCTTCAGGAACGAGAAGCACTCGGCCCGTCTGGCGAGAGTCTCGATGGCCGGGTCTATCTCAAAAAAATGCCATTCCTGTCCTCTCATGGTCACCTCGCAGGTTTCGCCGGAACAGAAACAGCGCACATCCCAGTACGGAGACAATGAGTGCGGCGTAACCGATAGCCCACGACTGAGCCTGCGCACTAAGCGTCAGCCCAGGCTCAATGAGAACGGGGTAAGCCACCAGGGCGAGCATGCTTCCCATATTGCTGGCCGCATAGAGGAAATACGGATCGCCTGCCTCCTTATGTTCCGTGGCCCCGAACCACCTCTGTATCATGGGGCCGCTGCCGGCCAGTACGAGAATCGGGATTCCCACCGTTACAGTGAGAGCTGCAAGAAGCCAGAGTGAAGGAGCGGACAGGTGCGCCTCCATTCCAAGAAAATGAAGGGCATTCTCGCTAATGCTGAACGGAAGGAACCAGAATGCCTGCGCCAGGAGCACGACGTGCAGGATGGATTGCCGGCGCGGGCTCAGCCGCGACGAGAGATGCGCGTATGCGTAGCCGCCGAGCAGTGATGCCTGGA
>JASLXP010000698.1 GCA_030740295.1 Planctomycetota bacterium | reverse complement strand
AAGGAACGTAAAGTCAAACGACGAAGCTTTGAAATATCTGCAGGAATATCAGGATCGGCTGAAACGGATCACGAAGACGAAGCGGATAGAAAAGTGACGGCTCGAATCCCCTAGATCCTGCTCAGGGATCCCCAGTTCTGGTAGAGCTCCAGTTCTCTTCGCAGGTTGGGCGTAAACTCTTCCGAACGGATCTTTGCCTTGAGATCCATCAAGTCCAAGAACCTGCCTTCACTGATTTCATCCGTATCAGGATGGATCTCGCCATCCCAAGTCGCGGCATAAGTGCGCACATCCTCGGATTCGAAATCCGTCCGCCACGGGTAGTCATATAAGTGCACCAGATTCAGGTCCTGGGGAAGGCCAAGCTCTTCCTGCATTTCTCTCTTCGCGGCCTGCAGAAAACTCTCCTTCGGATTTAGATGTCCGCCGACGGAAGTGTCCCACTTTCCCGGCTGCACATCTTTGTTTTCGGCGCGTTTCTGTAGATAAAGCTCGCCCTTCGAATTGAAAACCAATACATGGGCCACCCGATGAATGAGAGCAGGATTTCCATGGACTTCCGACCTCTTCCGCAATCCAGTCTTCTTGCCTTTGTCATCATAGACCTCAAGTTTTTCGTCCGGGTGTTGGTGCACTGTTTCTTTCATGGATGCCCTAACTGTTTCTTTCATGGATGCCTTATCTATAGCCCGGCCATCTTCAATATTTTCTTAAAGATCCCAATGTTCAGGAATTTCGCACCTACAAATACGGCGACGGCTGCCAGGCCGACGATCCCTACAACGCCCTTTACCAGGGCTTTTACGCCACCTCCCATTTTTCCTCCAATGATTTGAGTGTCGTCGCACGGCTGGAAGTTCTTCGTCTTCTCCGCACACTCGGAACTGCAGAATTGGCCCGCCGAATTACTAAAGATGCATTCAGAACAGACAGGTTTCTGGCACGTCCTGCAGCGGGTCTTTGCAGGCCTTTCATGGTGGGTGAAACACATTGCCTGTCTTGCCATAACGGTTCCTCCTACATCAGTAGAACAGCGAATCGTCTGGAACAGACCAGGAATAACATATGCAAAAGTGATTTCAATTCCCAAGACGTACGTCTGCCATTCCATGGACAGGCGGTCTGTTGACGCTCCAGGTCTGGCCTTTACGATCCTGGTCTTACTGAATGACGGGGCCATCAATATCACTGTGCAGGGATCAGGAAAGTTACCATGAGTTTACTGGGACTCGATGTCGGTACGACCGGCTGCAAGGCAATCGTTTTTTCCGATCAGGGAGAGATTCTCTCCACCGCGTATCGCGAATATGAGCAGCTCTTTCCAAAGCCGGGCTGGGCGGAAATCGATCCGGATAAAATCTGGGCGTGCATCACTGAAGTCATCAAAGAGACCACGGCAAGCTCAAACTCACCAGTAAGAGCAATCAGCACGTCCGTGCTTGGCGAGGGCTTTCATCCGGTCGATAAACAGGGCAACCCGCTCCGCAGGTCCTTTACCTCTGTGGATAACCGTTCGCAGAAACAGGTGGGTCAGCTCGGCGAAAAGCTCAGCGAAATTGAAGTGTTCGCCAAGACGGGCATGTCGCTGCACTGCTCGTACGCGCTTTCAAAAATCATGTGGATGCGGGACAACGAACCCGACCTTTATAAAGAGACGTGGAAGTTTCTGCACTACGGAGACTACGTGGCAGCAAAGCTGGGCGTCGAGCCGGTCATCGATCTATCCGTCGCCGGACGGAGCATGATGTTGGACGTCCGCGCTAAGAATTGGAATGAGGAGATATTGGACGCAGCGGGTGTCGATGCGGAATTGTTGCCGCGCGCAGCGCAGGCCGGTGAGGTCATCGGGGAAGTGCCGGCTGCCATTGCGTCCGATCTCGGTCTGCCGTCCGGAGTGAAAGTAGTCACTGGCGGCCACGACCAGCCAGTCTGTGCGCTCGGCGCGGGCGTCCTCGATCCGGGAGTCGGCACGGATACGACGGGCACGGTGGAGTGCATGACGATCGCCATGGAAGAGCCGATCCTTTCAGAGGGGCTACTCAAACAGAATCTCTCGGTTTATCCGCACGTGGTCCCAGACCGATGGGTGACGCTTGCCTTTGTTTACAGCGCTGGAAACGTGCTCAAATGGTACCGAGACAATTTTGCCGTTGCAGAGCTTGCTGAGGCAGGGGCCAGCGGAAGAGACGTGTACGACATCATGGTGGAAAATGCGGCGGCCGGGCCGGCGGAAGTTTTTCTGCTGCCACACTTCACGGGCAGCGGCACGCCATACCTGGACGGAGATTCCCGGGGCGCCATTCTCGGCCTTCGCACTGTTTCGAATCCGGGCCATATGGTGCGAGCCATCCTTGACGGCATCGCCTATGAAATGCGTGTCAATCTCGATTCCATTCGTGAAGCCGGTCTGGAAATTCAGCGGCTTCACGCTATCGGCGGCGGTGCCAAATCTGATGAATGGCTCCAGTCCAAAGCCGACATCCTGGGTACAGATTTACACGCGCTCACGGTCGCCGAGGCCGGGTGCCTGGGAGCGGCAGTGCTTGCAGGCACGGCCGTTGGGATCTTTCCCTCTCTCAAAGAAGCGACGGATCAATTGGTAAGTGTTCGCAAAACATTTTCTCCCCGGCCAGGGAAGAAGGCCGCTTACGATCGAGCGTTCGAGATTTACAGCAAAATCTACCCGGCCATTGCGGATGTGAATCACGCCATCGCGGATTGGTCACGCGAGGTGGATGAGTGAGTCATTGCTGGAGAAGTTAGTCAGTATCCAAGCACAAGAAACTTTGGAAGGGCTAGTAGGTCAAGACGGGAGAGCTTTACGGATCTAAGATTATGGGAGTCCCCTTGTTCAGGGGCGAAGCCCCGGTCGTTTGCCTAGCCCAGCCAAACGGGCTGGGTTTACAGAAGAATTGCCATTCAGGGGCAACGCCCCGGCCATTTGCAGCAGGTCAGTCGTGCAAATGATCGGGGCGTTGCCCCTTTGATTGTGCTTCATTACTTCCCAGCCCGCCGGGCTGGGCTAGGCAAACCGGCGGGGCGTTGCCCCTGAAATCCGTAAAGACGCCCCCGTCTTGACCTACTTTTCCATTGCATACTCGTCATGCCATGTGGCGATGTCCATATCTTCGTCTCTTACTAATTCCACCCTTTGAGTGGCGAAGAGAATCTGTCCTCCGGCCCCGTGATTGGCGGCAACACGCAGTGGAACAATGCCCGGCTCGAATGAATCGTAGGCATAGAGAATAGTTTCTTGGGTCCCACGGGATTCGAGCACCTGGGCCGGGTCTGGCTCATTCTCAAAAAGCAGAACTGCGTCTTCCGGATTTTCAAAATCCTGAAACCCCATAAAGGAATGGATGGACAGCCCGGCATAGTGGCTGCGGACACCTTGCGTGTTCAGTCTGACAAGCGGCTGAGACGGACAATGAAATTCCTTCGAATCGCGTTCATCGATAAACCACACGATTGTGCCATCGGCCAGGGCGCGCCATGTATAAACTCCTGGCGTATTCTGATGCATCGCTCCGCTCCAGCGGCTGTAGCGGAAATCGGGCAGGTGTCCGCCGTTCTGTTCGCTGTAGAGAAAGAGCGCCGTCCCAAGTTCTTTCAAATTGTTACCGCATTTGAGCTGATGCGCTTTGCCTTGAAAACCAGGCAGCAGCGGAATCAGAATGACGGCCAGCATTGTGATGATGCCTATCACGACGACCAGTTCAGCGAGTGAAAGACCGGAGACACCAGCTTTATCAGATGAAGTGTGCTGCATTGCGTCGAAGAAGCTGAAACGATGATTTCACTGTCGCAGAATCACCGTTCTGACGCTATCGGATAGCGCATGGTTCCCGTCACTTCGGCAGCCTGGGCGTCCATGACTCCCTGAAGTGTTTCATTCGTTTCAAGAACTTAATACGCCTGGGCTCATCCAGCAGTTCTGCTATCTGTGCCTGGACAAGATCAAGCTGCTCCTCAACTCGCGGCTGGGAATCGGCCCGGATTGCCATGAGCGATTGCTGCCGTTCGCGCAGGATGGTTTCGATCTTTGCACGTTGATCCTCGTCAAGATCGAGACGCCTTTTGAGAATGACCGCGACACGGGCCGGCGCTTCCTGCGGATTGTGAACGGCCCGCATGAGCTGGTTACGAATGAAAAGGACTGCGCCGCCGATTCCGACGATACAGCCGCTGCCGAAAATCAACAGACAGAGCAGGAGGGTCACCCAACGGCGGGACGCTGGAGCGGCCGGCAACGGGTTCTGTTCCGGAGGTGTTTCTTTATCTGTTTCATTCATCGCATCACCGTGGTTACGGAGGTGAGAAGGCTGATCATTGGGTCAGACGCGCAATCCCACGCTTGCAGTGAGAGATAGCCGATCAGGCATGCGGCTGCGGCGGAGAAGCCTGCAAATGCAAACATCTGGTTTGGCTCGATCTGGGGTAAAGGCAGCGAATGGCGGATCCGGCTGAGCACCTGTTCTGAGACGTCGACTGCCGGCGCTTGCTCTTCAGAAGCCGCGTCGGCCAGTCGTTCAAAATCGTTGAGGCTTTTCATGTGTCGTTCCTTTCTTCGATGAGACTTTTGAGTTTCTTACGTGCGCGGTGTGCCTGAACTTTCACCATGGCCTTGCTCCATCCTGAAAGTTGGGCGGCCTCGGCAACGCTGCATTCGTCGAGATAGAGCAGCGTGAGCACGAGCCGGTCTCGCGGCGGCAACTGTGCGAGCACGGCATGAACCAACTCCCCCGCTTCCGCCGCGCCCGGATCGGTCATTTCAATTTCCTTATCCCAATCCTGGAGTGACTGCTGTTTCTGTTTCCGGCTTTTCTCTTCCGTCTTCCAGAATCGAAAACCGACACGAGTCGCAATCTTACGCAGCCAGTGAAGGAATGGGCTTTTCCGCTTAAAGCTCTTCAGGCTCAGGAAAGCTTGAACGAATGTGTCCTGGACGAGTTCTTCCCAGATTTCCGATCGTCGTGTGAATCGCCAAAGCTGTTGCCCAATCTGATTCTGATAACGCCGGACTATTCGGGCGTACGCCTCGCCATCGCCGTTGAGCGTGGCTGAGACGTCTTTGAGGTCCTCATCAGAAACCATCAATTCTTCCTGCGCTCTCGAATCCGCAAGCGGGAAATCAGAGCGGCCAGCGGCCGCAGCACAACCATTAACGGGCTTCAGCCCTCGCAATTCAAGAACCGGCGCCAAGGTCATCTCCAGACAGCGAAGAACTGCCGACGGCCCTGTCCACTTTGAGACAGGGCCGCTTGCTGAGACTAAAGCAGCATTCATTTGAGAATGTCCTGCAGCAGGGAATCCTTGGAAGTGTCCATCCCCTTGACGAACTCGTCGATTCGGTTGCGCTGCTCTGGAGTGAGCACTTTGCTGACTTCGCCTCTCACTTCGGCAGCGAGGATGGCTGCATCAGCGATTGCGTTCCCAAGCTCGGTTGAAGCCTGTCGGAGGGCATTCTCGGTGGGCTGTTCGCTACGGACCAGATCCCGGAGCGCACGGCGTTTGGTCATCACCTTCCTGGCGACCTCACCGATACTGGCTTTGTGCTGCGAGACGATTTCACGAATCTGCGATTTCTGGTCATCTGTCACGTTCAGGTCGGAACGCAGCACAAGGAGTCGTCCGATGGCTCCGGACATAAACTGTTTGACTGCCGAGCGCACTGGCCCGGTCGCCTCGGCGGCTGATGCGAGAGGTGTTATGGCAAAGCTGCCAAGCAGTACGGTCGTGGCGGCAGCGAGTCTGATCCTGGTATTCATGGCAATTCTCCTTCTGTTGAGTGGATGAAAACATTCGGTTGCCTTGGCAGCGGCGGCTGTTCAGGTCATTCACTGAGATAGTGCGCGAGAAGGGCGCAATGGTTACAGGAGAAATGCAGAATTTTTTTTATTGCGAGAGGCTGGGCCGGCTCCCAGACGATCGCCATTCCGCGCACTCGTCCATCCGCCGTGACTTAGCCACCCCTCGCCAGGCTCAGAAGGGTACATCGTCAATATCCGGTTCCGGGTTCAGTTTCCCGGTCTCGAGCATCGAGATCAGCGGGTTGTCCTGGATGGTCAACGGCAGGTCGATGCGCGCACGAATTCTCGAAGATTCGTAAGCGGCGAAGATCACTTCCGTTACGTTGAGGGCCCTGTGGGCGGAGAGCTCCGGTTCCGTGCCCTTTTTCAATGAATCGATCAGGTCCTTGATGGCGCGTTGGATGTAGCCGGGGCCGTGCATGCCTTCATCTCCGCAGTCGATCGTTTCCCATCGACCGGCTTTCCTCCCTGAATCGCGGCGGATGCGGAGCGCGGGCATGCCTTCTCCCTCGGGCCCGATCTGGATTTCGCCGTCTGAGCCGAGCGCCCGATTGTGACAGGCGATGAGTTTCCGTCCGGGGCCGGTTGCGACGAGGCCAATCGCGCCGCTGGTGTACTCCCATTGAGTGAGCGCCTGGTTCTCGACGTGTGCGCCGAACATCAGTTTCTCTTTCCTGTAATCGATTTGGGAGATGACCCACTTAATTGGAATGTCGCCGGCCAGCATGTTGCACAGGTCGATACTGTGCGTTCCGTAATCGAAGAGATTGCTGCAGGCTGCCTGCACGCTCCGGACTTCACCGATTGCCCCTTCCTGAATGAGCTTCCTGGCATTCTGAAAAGGCGCGCCGAAACGGCGCTGGTGGTTAAAGGTCAACTGCACCCCGCGCCGATCGCATTCCTGAGCCATGAGGCGTGCGTCTCCCCAGGTATCGGCCATCGGCTTTTCACAATGGATGGCCTTGACACCTGCAATCGCCGAATCGATGACCATTTGCGCGTGCAGGCTCGGCCAGGTGCAGATACTGACGATGTCAAGGTTCTCCTTTGCCAGCATCTCCTGATAGTCGAGGTAGATATTGGGCACTTTGAATTTCTTTTGAAATGCCTGGGCGTTTTCTTCTTGAATGTCCGCGCATGCGACTATCTGACAGCTCCGCAATCTTCGGTATGCCACAGCATGTTCGTTGGCCATACCGAAGCCCATCGGGCCTCTTTGCAGAGGGTTCCCCGTTCCAATCACTCCCACGCGATACGTTGCCATTATGAATTCCTTTCTCTGAGATTCTGCAAAAGAAGAGCAGGGATTCTGTCGCGCTGGCGCCTTACCTGTCAAGAGGCGCATGCAGCACTGCTCAAGTCGCCTCTACTGCGACGCAGCCGTTCTTGAGGTACAGATTCCTCATGAAGGGCTGGACCTGAAAGAGCGTGCCCGTGAACTCCATCATCCGGCCGACGTGTGGCCTGAGATCGGCCTCGGCTTCCTTGGGAAAACTTACGAGCGCGTCGGCCAGGCGCGTGGCGTATCTGTCGTCCGGGTCGACGAGTGAGAAGACCGCCACAAGTTCGGTGTCCTGATCGAAAATCCGATCGGTAATGAAGGTCTCGATGCGCTGCAGGGTGCCCGACCAGCACACTTCAGCCTCTGTGTAATCGCTTTCGAATTTCTTCACGGCCGCGCTCGAACTCATTGATGAGAATAGCTCTTTGCACAGAGTGGTCGCTCCCGGTCCCTCTTGCACAGGTTCTTGCTCTTCTGGGACCGGAGATGAAGCCTCGCCTTCGAGCTCAGAAGCAGAGGCAGCCTCTGCTTCATCGGAAACAGCATCACTCTCAGCTTCGGTTTCTTCCGCGTCGCGCTCTTCTTCCAGTTCTTCCGTGACCTCTTCCGAAGACTCGTCCGTCCCTTTTTCGTCGTCGATCTGATCGGCCTGCTGCGCGTGTACTTCCGGCTCAGGTTCCGGTCTGCGCTCTTCAATCGTGGTTTCTGAATCGTCGCCGGTCCGCTCTTCTATCGCAGTCTCCACTTTGTCGCTGGGAGGCCCTTCTGCAGTGGGGGGTGATTCGGCTTCCTCGACTAATGTGGCTTCAGTAGACTGAGGGAGAGGGTTCGTCAGCGTCGATTCGGCTTCTGCCGATGTGGACACTACAGGCGATGGGCCGGCTTCTTTGAGCTTGGCCAGGATCCTTGCGGCGCCCTCAAAATCCCTGTTGGCTACCATGGCGGCCGACACAATCAGCTCGGCATTTCTTCCGGAGATTTTGCCGGTTGCCGCTTGCTGCCTGACCAGGGAAAGCGCGTCTTTTAACACTACCCCGTACTCTTCGTAAAACTCATCCTTCTCTGAGGGCCTCACATCGGGTGCTTCCTTCTTTACGGGGAGCGGAGGAGGAGGAGTGGGCTTCTTCTTCCTTTTGCGCCGGCGCTGTGCTTTTTCTTTCTGTGTCAGAACAGTGGCTACCTCTACCATCTTCTTCAGGTAATCGGAGAGCTCCGAGGACGGCAGGGGGCGTCCCACGTTTTTCAGGCTGATGCCCCGATCCATGATCATGAAGGCATCATCAAGATCGAAAAGCTCTAATATCTTTGTCCGCCTCTCTTCTGTAAGAAATGGTGCGACCCTCCTCTGGTCGCCCTGAACAACGACCCGCCTGTCGAATTCTTCATCCCCAACTTCAATATCCTGATTTCCGAGCCATCGGGCCGCACGGTCGTAGTAGCTCTGGTGCGTCAGGCAGAGCCCGATCCCCAGGGCCCTGGGATAACGCACCTTCACGGTTTCCGTATTCAGGGTCTTTTCCACCTTAACCTCGAAGCCCTTGATTTTGCCGCTCATGTTCTTTGCATCCAGTTTGCCGGAATCGACTTCCAGGCCAATTCTCTTGGCTCCATCGCCCAGTCGTTTCTGGTTCTGCCTGTTTGCAGACTGGAAGCCTGAAATTGCCAGGGCCACAATTACTCCAGCCGTAACAACGAACATGAGAATGAATATGCCGCCGATAAATGCCATGATGTATCCTCCGCTTGAAGAAGACTGATTTCACATTTGTCTAGTTTTAACCCGACCCGCACAACGAATCCAGGAGTGTCATGAAACTTCGCTCTGATCTGCTTGATGAGAATTCGCCCGAAAGACTGGAAGTGATCCAACTCACGACCGAAGACGTGCCTTCCTCCCACATTTATATGGAAGCGCAGATCTTTACGCCCGATTCGAAACGGTTGGTGGTGCATCGCTCTGCGCACGCGCACGGCAGCGACAAAAACGATCCCGAACATCGCTACCTCGTCTGCGATATCGAAAATGATTGTGAGCTGTTTCCCATCACTGAAGAGGTCGGTGCGACCGCGCCTTCTGTCTCTCCGGATGGGCAGCTTCTCTACTACTTTGTGAATGAGACCGAGCCCAACAGCGGAACGCTGACTTTGAAGCGCGTCCGATTGGATGGCACTGAACGGGAAACGCTGCTCGTCATCGATTCGAATCTGCCGGACACGAACTATCGGCCGAATCGGATTTACCCTCTTTCGACGATTTCGTCGGATGGCAACAGGTTAGCTCTTTCCTGTTTCCTCAGTGATGGCAGCGAAGGAGGAGGCACTTTTGGCTTGATGGTTTTTGATGTTGTTGAGGTGACGGTGCGCGTGATTCTTGAGGGCCCGAGCTGGTGCAATGTCCACCCGCAATACTGCCGCTCTACCGAATCAGATGCGAGCCGCGATATTCTGATCCAGGAGAATCACGGAAACATCGCGGATGCGAGCGGCAGCGTTGAGAAGCTTGTCGGCGGCGTTGGAGCGGACATTCACGTGATTCGCGATGACGGCACAGGCTTTCGCAACATGCCGTGGGGGCGCGACGGCAACGAGCGCTGCCAGGGCCATCAGTGCTGGCGGGGGCGCAGCACTTGGGCGATCACGAGCACTGGCACAAGACAACCGCAAGAGAGGCAGCTCATCGAAGGTGCCGTGACGAATCACGATGGTCATACGGGCATTCAGACCGCCGGCGCGATACGCAATGATCTCAGCCGCGATTTTGAATCACCTCAGTTCAGCCACTTTGCCACGGACATCGAAGGCAGAGGTTTCATCACGGATGCCGGTCCTTTCGACGAGGGTGCGCGATTGTTTGTCGCCGAGTTCGGTGAACCGGGCCAGGACGCCCTGAAGAATTGGCAGTATCTGCTCAGCCCGCGCTCTTCCTGTGGTAAGCAGGCACATATCCACCCCTTCCTTTCGCCTGACGGTAAGACCGGTTTCTTCAACTCCGACGAAAGTGGGATTCTGCAGGCATACATGGTCCGCGGTTTTGAGAAGTAAGTCGCCGGATCGTCACTGACGTGGGCGACCCCCCTGAAGAGATTCCCAATGGGGCGACAGCTTGAGCCTAAGCTGGCAGAAGCCTGAAGTTACGATGCCTGCAATTGCCTCAGTTTCGCAACAGCCGCATCCAGCCTGGCAAGACTCTTTTCCCTGCCGATCAACTCCACGCAGGGGAACAGGGGCGGAGAAACCTTCGAGCCCGTGATGGCCACGCGGATGGGCACAAAGAAATCGCGATTTTTCCATTCGAGCTCTTTGGCCAGTTCGACCATGGCGGATTCCATGGCATCTGACTGCCAGTCCATGTCGGCCAGCGCATCTCTTATCTTTGAAAGCACTTCACCGGTCTCATCAGCATTCTTCTTTTTCGGCAGGAGTTCGGAGACGTCATATTCGAGGCCGTCGGCGACGAGAAATTCCGTCAATTGATCGAAGCCGCTGAGAATTTTGAGGCGCTCCTGGATATGAGGCAGAACCGGCTTCACCGCCTCCAATCGTTCCTGGGTGGTAAATCCACCATTGATAAGTCGAAGGCAAAGATCGCCTTCAGAAAGTTCACGGATGTATTGGCCGTTGAGCCAGTCGAGTTTCTTGAAATCGA
The DNA here is from genome assembly GCA_030740295.1 of Planctomycetota bacterium. The sequence continues at coordinate 9,151 of JASLXP010000698.1, read as the reverse complement.
AGACTGGCTCGGTCGGCTTCACTCTCTCCCAGGAAAAATGTTCGATCATCTCATCGAGGGTGAACTTTTCCTGATCGTCTCCCATCGACCAGCCCATGAGCGCCAGAAAATTCAGAAGGGCCTCCGGCAGGTAGCCGCGGGTCTCGTAGTAATCGAGCGAGGTCGGATTCACGCTGTCGTCTTCGCCTGTCTGTTGCAGGAGCTTTGCGAGCTTCCGTTTGCTGATCTTCGACTTGTCAGGATTTCGCAGCAACGACATGTGATAGAACTGCGGCATGGGCCATTCGAATGCCTTGTAGAGCAGCACATGTTTGGGCGTGGAAGTGATCCATTCTTCCGCGCGCACCACGTGGCTGATCTTCATGAGATGATCGTCCACCACACTCGCCAGGTGATACGTGGGCCAGCCATCAGCCTTGAGCAACACCTGGTCATCGATTTCGGCGTTCTCAAATTCAATCTCTTCCCTCCGTATCTCGTCGCGAAACTGTGTCTTGCCGTCTTTCGGCACGGACAGCCGTACGACATGGTCTTCGCCCGCTTCGGCCCGTTGCGCGGATTCATGGGAATCAAGATTGCGGCAATGCCCGTCGTAGCCCAGACGCAGCTTGTTGGCGCGCTGATGCGCGCGAACTTCATCCAGACGTTCTCTGGTGCAGAAGCACCTGTAAGCATTGCCCTTTTCGATCAGATCCTGCACGTGTTTCGCATACAGGTCGAGCCGCTCGGATTGGCGATACGGGCCGAAAGCGCCGCCGGCATCCGGGCCCTCGTCGCAACCCAGGCCGAGCCAATTGAGGCTGCGGCTTATGGCGGCCTCCGAGCTCTCGATGCGCCGGGCTCTGTCGGTGTCCTCCAGCCGCAGGATGAACACTCCATCGGTCGAACGGGCGTAGACGAGATTGAAGAGGGCTATATAGGCAGTGCCTACGTGCGGGTCCCCGGTAGGGCTGGGGGCGACCCGCAGACGTGTTTCTGAAAAGTATGACATCTTCTGGCCTCAAAAGATATTGTCTGGTCCTGAGGGCGGGGAATCCTAGAACCCGCGCGTTATTTTGCCATGCTTTTGCCCTCAAACATGCCCCGACTATAATCTTGCCATCTCGATCACGACATAAGCACCAGAATTGGTGCCCTCGGCCTTCTCCTCCAACACCTGCCCGGCGCGGATGCCTGTAAGACTAAAATGCAAATGTGAAGCGGTATTGGCCCTGCACGAACGCTACATTGGCCGCAAAGCCAGATGTCCGGAATACCGGTGGGAATTCATCGTTCCTCAGCCAGTTGAAGACAAAGTAATCGGGCCTACCGACATCCAGGGGTTTGGCGGAGAGGCACCAACGCCAGGTATGACGGTCGAGGTGGGTGCTGTTGGCGGCACCGGGCAGGGCATGGATTTTGAGGATTTTGAAAAGTTGCTTGGACAGGCGGAGGGCGGCGTCGACGAGGAAGACGTTCCTGCACTCCCTCACGACCTCGGCAGCGATGAAAAACCGCAGGGCGAAGTAGGTGGTCAGGACGCCGGGGAGCTGGAAAAGACCGCGTCTGAAATCATCGTTGAACAGGCGTTTGGCACGCCAGAGACGGAATACAAGCGCCTGAAGCAGTTCCTCGCTAAGGACACCAAAGCGCCCCATTTGTGGTCGCAGCTCGGAGATGTCTGCCTCAGCCTTGGCCGCAAGCAGGAGGCGGTAGAGGCATACGACCAGGCGATGGAACTGGACCACAGCTACGACTATCTCGAAAACAAAGTCGAAGAGTTGCTCACTCCCCTCGAGTACACACGCCGGATTCAGAAAGGCCTTGACAAGAGGGAAGAGGAGGATAGAGCGAGGGAGGAGGCGGCAAAAGAACCACCGCCACCAGAAGAAGAAGAAGAGAAAACCGCAGATGAGCCATTCGGCAACCTGAGTTTCGAAGGCCAGTCTGAAGAAAGCGAGAGTGAAGAACCAGAGTCGGATGAGCCTGAGAAAGAGGAGAGCGAGGGATTGGCTATCTTCGATCCAACCGGCGCGATGGGTTTCAAGCAGGGGGAGCAACCACCACCTGAAGACGATGACGGCCTGACATTGGAATCGGCCATGGAGCAGGTGACCGCAGTCTATGAGCGGAAAAAGCAGGAAGAAGAAGATAAGGCCAGATATGAAGCTGCCCAGGCCGCGGGCATGCAAGCCGGCGCGTCCGCAGGCGCCCCCGCGCTGGAGCCCGCAGCGCCGGGCCCGATACCACCTCCGCCAGGCCCGCCCTCTGAAGCCCCAGCTCAAGCGCCCGCTCCGGGCCTCCCGCCGACAGGCATTTCCGCGCCCACAGAGCCACATGCACCTGCCCCGATGATGGCCGCACGGACCGAGCCGTCCCTCGGGCCACCCAGCCTTGCGGTATCTGAGCCGCTGGCGTCTGGTTTCAGCCCCAAAGACCTCCTTTCATATGGTGTGCAAAGCGGTGCCAGATTCACACTACTTGTTTGCGCGCTGCTTACGTCCGGCCTGAGCAATGCTACCACCATATTGCTTAAGGGTGACAAAGTTGTTGCCTTGCTGGCCAAGACTCGAGAACAAGAGAATCTGAATTCTCAGCAGTTTGCGATCCTTGGCATCGTCACTGTGATCGTGATGCTTCTTCTCCTCGGTTATATACTCGCATACCACTTCAGACTCATCGCATCATCCAGCCGCGGCCAGGTGAAACTGCCTCACTGGCCCAGTCTCGACCAATGGTGGCCGGACATCTTGAGACCCATGCTGTGTCTCCTTCTTCACTTTGTGCTGAGCGTGGTAATCCTGGCACGAATCCTTGGGTTTCTGTTTCCCGAGAAGGTCATGGACATCCCGGCTGAAGTGGTAAGGGGGGTGATCGTAGCCACACTCGCCTTCATCTATATGCCCATGGCGGGTCTGCTCGTCTGCAGTGCACAAGGCGTAGCGGCGATCAATCCCATTCGAGTCATCGTGGGGCTCTTACAGACTCTGCGGTATTACATGTTTGCCATGTTCTTCTTTGCCATGTGCATCCTCAGCCTGGGCATTACCATTTATCTTGGACAGGAATACCCGCTCTTCGGCTTCCCGCTGGATGTCCCGCTCTGGATGTTCACCTATTACATGTCGTTCACAGTTTCAAGGTCGCTCGGGCGGCTTTATGCGGTCTCAAAGGACACCCTAGACTGGGAAGAGGAAGAGTAAAAGGCGAATTCGTTTTCCGCTCAATTCGCTTGCTTTTGATTCGCTTGCCTCCAGACAGCTCGCATCTTGATCATGAGTGAGATCGCAACAGGAATGGACGGGGCCGAGACATGCGGAAGGCGATGGAAATCAGCTCTTCCTGCCTGCGCCATTGCCATGGCGGCCATGGCAATCACCGGCTGCTCCTTCTTCGTTTCATACACGAACAGTCCGGACGATTTCAGAAGAATCCCAACCTCCGACCGGGCTAACCCGGCAGTCAGTGATGTATTCAATGACATAGATACCGGCAGCGAGGTGAACATCATCATCAACGACAACGCCATCATCATAGACGACGACGGGATGATCATTGTCGATGCCCCGGATGATGCTTCGAGTGTGGCCAGCCCGGCCGGATTGAAGGAATGAATTCAGATGCAGATAGTCATCTGGGTCGCCATCTCAGCTCTCCTTCTTCTGGCCATCCGCTCCCTGCAACTCCTCCGGCAGCTTCAGAGAACAGACCTGAAGGAAGGGCTGGTTTTCGAAGACCCGGAGCATCGTCTGAAGATGCGATATCCGCCCTGGTGGGAATGCCGGGAAGAGCGCGGCCGCCACCTGTTCATGAGCCACGAAAAGGACGGCGTGCTGGAATTGCAGCTATATCCGATGAGCGGCCAGACCCTCCAACAGCTTACAGATGCCTGGGCAGAACAGCGTCAGGTTGCCTGGGATGACCCAATGCTCGAGGAAATGGAAATAAATGGACTCCTCGTCGGCCGAATCGAATCACCCGCAACGGTCGGTGAAAGCACAAGAGAATACCTGCAGCTATGGATCGTGATCGCCGAGGCATGGGAAGCCCGGTTTTTCTATCGATCATCAGTGGTGTTTGGTATGGTGGATTCGTGTTACCTCCATCAGATGCTGCTGACAATCGAGGCGTGTGAAACACTGGTTCAGGACTGCCCCTGATTTCGCCCTGCTTCTTTTGGAGAGTTCCTCTGCCTTCCTCGTCTTTCCGATTCCTTGGGACAGAACCATGCCTGCAACACCCCTCCTTCTCCTCATACTCTCGACCCACCAGAGCTTTGCCGATCGGCCAATGAGAATTCACAGCGTCACAGACATTTCACACACCTTCTCTTTCTATTTCGACGGCCGCTTCGCGAAGAATTACACCCAGCCCATCGGTGGCAAAGATGCGCGCAACTGGGGCACGCTCCACAAGTGTGATCTCAGCAACGTGAATTTGCTGGTCCTGCAGTCTGAGGCTTCCCCGTGCCCTTTCTTTCCGCAGGACATTCAGGCCGTGCGCAAATTCATCGAGAGCGGCGGCGGTGTAGTCGTGCTGGGCGATCACTCTCGGTTCCGTAAAGAAGAAACATATCGACTCAACGAACTGGCCAGAGCTTTCGGTGCAAGATTCGAAGACCAGTCTGCAGCAAAACCGCTCAAACCCGCAGAGAAACTCAAAGTTGAGAAAGTCAAGACCTACGGCGGCAAGACAATCTCACTCGAGGACGACACTTCATGGGACATCCTGATCCGTGATGCCAAAGGACGCGCCGTGATGGCGCGCCGCTCAATTGGCAAGGGCAAACTGATGCTCGTCTCACGTGCGTTGTCCGGCAGGCAGCCCAACGCCGAGGATCCCATCAATGCCGACATGTGGCATTCCTTGCTTGCAGACCTGGCGAGCGGAAAGAAAGTCGATCCATCGAATCCGCCCCATTCGACCATGCCGGAAAACAGCACCGACAAATCCGGCTTGGAGATCCAGTGCTCTGATTACCTCCAGCCGATGGCCGATGAGATCTTTGCGATTTACGAAAAGAGCCACCCTCTGATTGAAAAGATCATGGGCGTACCGCCTGCCGGAGGCATGCTCAAGAAACTGATTCTCCTGCCCACCGGCGGTGGCGGATTCTCCAGCGGCGTCGCCATCGGGCTCGGTGTCTGGTGGGGCAACTTCCCCGACAAAAAATACGGCATGGTGGAATTGGTCGGTCACGAAGCAACGCATTCCTGGGTGCTTCCTTTCCCCGAGCCCATGTGGAACGAGGGCATCGCCACCTACGTCGGCATTCTGCTGGGCCGCGAATCAGGTTTAAACAAAGAGGCCGATGCCACCCTCACAAACTGGATTAAAGGCGCCAAACGCCATGACCCAAAAATGGACCTCCACGACCTGGCTAAAGGTAAGGACGTTCCACACGTGGTCCACATGGCCAAACCCATGTGGATATTTGAACAACTCCGCAAAGAAGAACCGCAGATCGTCAGCAAGTATTTCCAGGCGAAGCGAAAGCTGATCGACCCAAAGAAACAGAAACGCTACACCGCTGATGATTCGGTAGCCGTCCTGAGCGTTGCTGCCGGCCGCAATCTCTTCGACTGGTTCAAGACCCTCGGCATCGATGTGGACGAATCGCAGACGAAAGTGCCGTGCCCAGATGAGTGAGCTTGAGGATGGTCCTCTGTGTGCCTTCTATTCATCAATGATCTGAACACCCCTCAGGCTGTGCCTTTGGAAGAAGCTGCTTCAGCATTGAAGGCTTGGGATGATGATCCTTCGAGTGTGACAAAGATCCATGAGAGATTGGGCAGGCATCCCAACAGGATTGGCTCCTGCCATCCATTTGAATCGAATGTCATCCGGGGCACATAATGTTTCCGTTGCAGGGCAGGTTCCAGCCTGACCTTCAGCGAACTTCGTTCCCCATCGCGGGTTGAAGACCTGTGCCACAGATCTTCAGTTGAAAGCCTGCGCAACAATTACCAGAGGAAATCAGTGATGAGTATTGAGCCAGTTCGTTATGGAGTCGTCGGTCTGGGCCGGTCTGGGTGGAACATCCACGTGAAAAATCTCCGGCCAAGGGACGATGCAAAGATAGTCGCGGTCTCCGATCCCCTTGAGGAACGCCGGCAAGAAGCGGCCGATGAATTCGGTTGCGAGACCTACGAATCGATTGACGAGATGTTGAAGCAGGATGACATCGAAGTAGCAGTCATCGCGACGCCATCCGTCCTTCATGGCCCCGACACATTGAAAACGTTCGCCGCTGGAAAGAATGTGGTGGTCGAGAAGCCGATGGCGATGACTGTTGCCGAAGCAGATCAGATGATCGCAGCCTCGAAAGAAACAGGACTGAAACTGTTTGTGCATCAGAACTGGCGATTCAATCGAGTATTCACACACCTCAAGGACGTCGCTGAATCGGGCAAGATTGGCCGTCTATACCACGTTCGAAATTACAGCAGCGGTTTCGCCAGACGGGACGATTGGCAGACCCTGGCAAAGAACGGCGGCGGCGTGCTCAACAACACGTGCCCCCATTTCCTCGACATGCTGATTCAGTTAGCTGGCGGCTCGATCAAGAATGTAATGGGTGACCTGCAGCAGATCGCGTCGGCCGGGGACGTCGAAGATCATGTGAAAGCGTTCCTCAGGTCCGAAAATGGTTGCACGGTCGATATGGAGACATCTTCCGCACAGAACGTGGCCGCCACCTTGCCGAGTTGGATTCTGTGCGGCTCGAGCGGCACGCTGACCAGCGACGGCAAGCAATCAACTATCCGGTGGTTCGATCCAGATGAAGCCGGCCCGATCGAAGCCCGCGACATTGCCGCGGTAGGTCGGAAATACGGCTCAGAATCCAAACCACTCGACTGGCACGAAGAAACGGTAGAGGCACAGGGCCCCGACATTGGAGACTTTTACGATAACGTCACAGGTGTCATGCGAAGAGAAGAAGAAATGATCGTGACGCCTGAATCCGTCCGAGAGGTCATCCGGGTAATGACCGAGATTCGCAATGGGACGGATTTCCCTGGTTTCACGGGCTGAGGAAACAACGGACTGGCGCGACGTTGTGCCCGCCAGGCCGTGTCTGGAAATCATCTCCCAACGTCATGAAAAGAAAACGCAAACTCAATAGAGGCGTCGCCATGGTCGGCGCGGGGATGTCGCCGTTTGGGATGTTTCCTGAACGGGATTCCAAAGACCTCTTTGCCGACGCATTTCGCCAGATGCTTGGGTCGGTAGACAAGGGGATCGATCCCAATGACATCGACGCGCTCTACATTGGCAACTTCACGAATGACATGTTCGTCCATCAGTCGCACTGGGGCGCGATTCTGTCGGATGCGCTTGGACTGGTGCCGAAGCCGGCTACCCGCGTCGAGGGCGCTTGTGCATCCAGCGCGCTGGCGTTTCGGGAAGGTGTGTTCGCCATTGCATCCGGTTTCTACGACATCGTACTTGTCGGCGGCGTTGAAGATATGTCCAAGCGTACGACGAGTGAGGTGGCGGAGGGGCTCTCCCTCGCTGCGACTCCTTATGAACAGCAGGCCGGTTTCACTTTCCCTGGAGTTTTCGGCGCCATTGCTACGGCGTACTTTGACAGGTATGGCAAAGGCCGCGACGACCTGATGGAAGTCACCATCAAGAGTCACAGCAACGCCCCCCTCAATCCGCGGGCACAGTTTAGATCGACCATCCGTGACTTCATGCAGAGGAAGCAGGAGCGTGCCAGAAGCAAAGGTGAGCCGATACCGGATTGGTCAGACGAAAAGGAATTTCTTCACGATCCGCGGGCGAATCCAGTCGTGGCCTGGCCGATGCACGTCTTCGACTGTTGCCCGATCAGCGATGGCGCGGCCTGCGTCCTGTTGGTGGCGGAAGAGCTGGCCAATCGTTTCACCGATGCTGCCCTCCACGTCATCGGTATTGGGCAGGCAAGCGGCAGGGGCCTTCATGCGGCTGAGGACCTGACTTCGTTCGAAGCCAACCGGTATGCCGCGCACGAAGCGTATGAAATGGCGGGGCTCGGTCCCGATGAGATTCAGATTGCCGAAGTCCACGATTGCTTTTCCATCGCCGAGATTCTTCACCTCGAAGATCTTGGATTCTTCAAGCCAGGCCAGGGCTGTGATGCCACCCGCGAAGGTGCGACAGGTCTCAATGGTTCCAAACCGATCAACACATCAGGAGGTCTTAAATGCAAAGGCCACCCGGTGGGTGCAACCGGACTCGCACAACTTTACGAAATCTGGGAACAGCTCAGACAGCAGGCAGGTGAACGCCAGGTGCCCATCGAGAATCTCTCCATTGGCGCGGCCCACAATCTCGGCGGCACCGGCGGGACGTGTACTTTCACCATCCTCGAACGGAGATAGCTCGTTGGAAGAACGCCCTCTCAGCGATTACTGGTTTCATGAGTTTCTCAAAGAGGAAAAACTCATGGGCAGTAAGTGCACCGATTGCGGAGCTCTGTTTGTTCCGCCTCGTCAGGTGTGCATGCACTGTTCTTCATCGGAACTTGAATGGCAGCAGATGCAGGGGACAGGCAAGCTCGTCGCCTTCTCCAGCATCACCATGGCGCCGCCTCACATGGAGAAAGAAGGGTACGGCCGGGATCGACCCTACTGCACTGGAGTGATCGCGCTCCAGGAAGGTCCCCGTATGGTCGCACGGATAGAGGGTGTCGATGCAATGCGGCCGGAGAATATCAAGCCGGGAATAACACTGCGGATGTGCTTCCTGCATCAGGATTCGGATGACGGGAAAACAGGCGGTCTGGTGTTTATGCCGTCGGATGAAACCGAAGGCTGAGACGGAGAAAAGACTAATCCGACAAGGCAATACAAACGGTGCAGCCTTCGATCTGTCGTCTGTCTATCCAGATTTCACCGCCATGGCGTTCAACAACCTTTTTGGCAATGGAGAGTCCTATTCCCGAGCCGGAAGGTTCATCGTAGTGCAGGCGTTCGAAGAGATTAAAAACAGAATCCGAACCCTCGGCTGGAATCCCTCGACCGTTGTCAGTCACGCTGAAAAACCATCCCGATGAACGTTGATCGCTGTATGAAGTCAGTTTGGGAGTAATCTCATCCAGACCTCTGAGCTCTTCACAAGTGATTGTGATCTGCGGCGCGGCATCGCCGCGGAATCGGATACTGTTTTCGATCAACCTTTCGAAAAG
>JASLXP010000697.1 GCA_030740295.1 Planctomycetota bacterium | reverse complement strand
TGCCGATACTCGTGTAGGGACGATCTGTCTTACCTGCGTAACCGACGCGGTATTCGCTTCCGTCCGGCAGCTTGATGCGTGCCGATCCCTGAACATGAACGATGAACGCTTCGAGCTTGTCTTTCAGGTAGACGAGCTCCTGGCCGCGGAGTAGTCCTTCGCTCTCAATCTTCCGGCGGCTGTGATAGGGCACAATGTCACCGGCTGCAGTGCGGCGTCCCAGCGGTTTGCCTTCCGGATCCTTGACCAGGTCAGCGGGGAGTTTGTAGAGCGGATAGCAGAATTGTGCCGTCGGAGTCAGGCTGCCATCGTAGATCGGCTCACAATAGCCGGTGAAGAAGACCGTGCCCTTGTTGTTGTACCCAATCGAGCGATAAACATCGAAATGCGAAACGATCTGCCCGTGGAACCGCTCTTCGTTGTCGCTGTTCATGAGCAGGATTTTGAATTCTTCCAGAGACTGCTGGGCCCTCTCATGCGTGATGTCGAGGTAAGGGAAATAGCGCAGCGATGACGGCTTTCGGAAATAGCCCTGACTGAACTCGATCGATTCCAAGAGACGCTGCTTGTTGTAAAGGCCCTTCCCAAAGTAAGGCAGTTCCGCAGGGTCGGTGATCTTCTCGAGGGCGAGCACTCCCGGTGGCAGGGGCTTGGAGTAATTTGGCTTCGCCGGCCTGCGCATGCCCGTCCGCGTCGGCTTAGGGCTGCGGCATCCAATGAGAAGAAAACTGATCGACATGGCCGCCAGACCAAATCTAATCCCTTTCATAAACTGCTCCTGAACTCTCGAAAGAAGAACCAGGCATGATGTCCCAACGGCAGTGGTCTTGGCGCTCCACGACAAGATTCAAAACACGGCAGTTGGCTCAAGGATGCCGGGACGGTCTGTTGAGGCGAGTCAGGATTGGGAAGGGATTGGAAGCCTAAAAGGATTCATGTACAGCTTCCAGTTGAAATGGGAATAAGGAATCAGGATTCTGGATACTCGATGCCGGATACTGGATGCTCGATGCTGGTAGGCCGCGGGGATGACCTTGCCTACGGGCTCTAAATCGCTTCTTCAATTTTAATTTTGTGCATTAGACGTTCGAGTCGCGAGCACCACTTTGGAGTGCGGTGACTTGTCACCGCTTTCACTTTCTGATGCCTCTGAGGAAGAAAGAACTCGCGGTCACTGTCTCTACTGACCATCCTGGAAAAGTGAAAGCTGCAACAAGTCGCAGCACTCCAAAGTAATCTTCCCGGATTCTGATGCACAGAATTAAGATTGGAGGCCTACAAAATAAGAGTTCAGCATCCTGAATCCAGCATCCTCTTGTACTGCAATATTCAGTGTTACACTGTTTACTGTAACACTGAATTGTGTAACAGTGAAAGGTGCAACAGAAACAGGTGAAGACGTGCTCAGACGTGCCATTCAGCTCACTTCCGTGAAGCTATGCTGCTTGTATCCAGGAACGAAGCCAAGGGGTACGAAGCTATCGTCGACTTGGTCTCTGCGCAGCAACTGAAGGTGCTCACGGTCGTAAATCCTTTCTTCAGGCGATGGTTGATTTCTAAGAATTACTGACTCAGATTGTCTGTCCAGGATGAATGAAACCGCCCTGCAAAAGTGCATTCTGAAATCCCTTGCACCTCATCGGCACTGCCCCGGAGCTAAACATGCCTCAACCCAACATCCTCGTCTTCATGACCGATGACCACGGACAGTGGGCCGCCAACTGTTACGGAACAACCGAGATTATTTCGCCCACCATGGACTACCTGGCGCGCAACGGAGCGAAGATGAACCGAGCGTTCACACCTACGCCGGTCTGTTCCCCGGCCCGTGCGAGTTTCTTTACCGGCCGGCTGCCATCACAGCATGGGATCCATGATTACATTCACGAACGTGGAGAAGGCCTGCAGCATCCCGGCATTTACGATCAGACCAACATTGGTCAACTGTTGCAGCAGGCGGGATATCAGACGGCTCTTACTGGCAAGTGGCACTGCAGCCAGAGCTGGAAGCCTCATCCGGGATTCGATCGCTGGTTCAGCTATTACGACGCGCAATATCCTCACAGGGGCATGCAGCGTTTTTCTGATGAGGGCGAGTTGGTCGAACAGGAAGGTCACCAAAGCCAGCTCATTACGGACCAGACGATCCAGTTCCTGCGAAATCGTGATCGAGAGCGGCCCTTCTTTACGTTTGTCGGGTACGTCAATACGCATACGCCGCACAAAGACATGCCGGAGAGGCTCGCAGATCACTATCGCCAGTGCACTTTTGATGAGATTCCGCGAGAGTCGTTTCCAGATTGCCACGGGGATTCGAGATTTGAGGTCGATGATTATGACGCGCCCGATTTCCGTGAATCGCTCGCCCAGTATTACGCGGCGGTGACCGCCATCGACGAACAGATGGGGCGCGTGCTGGATGAGCTCGAAGCGACCGGCTACCTCGAAAACACGCTTGTCGTTTACACAGCGGATCACGGCCTCATGATGGGCCACCACGGCACACGCCTCAAAGGAAACGGCACCACACCTCAGAATTTCCTCGAGGAATCGATCCTCGTGCCGTGTCTGTTGTCCTGGCCAGGGAAGATTGCCCCGGGCCAGGAATGCAATGAACTGGTCGACCACATCGACCTGTTCCAGACCGTACTTGATGCCGCCTGCGCGACGCCTCCTGCCGAGACAATCGAGGAGATAGATTCCCCGGGCAGCTCATACCTGCCGCTCATCAGCGGCGATGAAGAGGACTGGCGGGATGCATTCTTCGGTGAATACGGTAACGCGCGAGTCATCCGCACAAAGACTCACAAACTCATCAAGCGTTATATCGGGCCCAACGGGATCGACTACCCCGACGAACTGTACGACCTGATAAACGACCCCCGTGAAACCGGGAACATCATCGGTGAGGAAGCTGCACAGGATGTCGTGAAAGCCCTCGAGGAGCGACTTGAAAAGCATTTCAGCCGCTACGAAAAGTCGGAATGCTCCGGACTGAGACTCGATGAACAGCCGATCCCCAATTCCGCCGAGCCCTGGCGGAGGGAAGGTTGAGCCACGCTCCCTATCCATCGTTCTTGAGCGTCAAACCATGCCATCTTAGTTCCGCAGTTGGCCGTGGGATATCTCTGAATTTCGTTTTCAAAAAGCATCGGTCACTCCGGAAGTATTCCGCGAATACTACAACGAAACGAGGCTCCTTTCATTTTGCTGCCGGTGTCGAATCCGGAAACTTCAATTATCCTTTCCGCGCTCGATTCACAGCGCATTACTGACCCGTAAAGGTAGAAAATGAAGAACACTCTGATTGCCCTGTTTGCTCCGCTGTTCTTGCCACTTTATCTCCACGCGGAAGGCCATCGCGTCCTGGCGGCTGATTACTCCAAACGGCTGATTGGCATTGTTGCGCCCGACGGCACCTTTGAATGGAAGTACAAACTTCAGGGCGGCATCCACGATCTCGATCTGCTGCCTAATGGCAACATCATGCTCCAGTCCGGTATGCAGCGGGTGCAAGAGCTCGATCCAAAGTCCGGCAAGATTGTATGGGAGTATCACGCCAGGCCGCAGAAGGGCGAGCGCGTTGAGATTCATGCGCATCAACGTCTGCCTAACGGCGATACGATGATCGCGGAATCCGGCCGCGGGCGAATTATCGAGGTGAACAAGGACGGTAAGATCGTCAAAGAGTTCAAGATGAAGCTGAACCGTCCTCACCCGCATCGCGATACGCGGCTGGCCCGGAAGATCGACAACGGACACTACCTCGTCGCGCACGAAGGCGACGGTTTCGTCCGTGAGTACGGCAAGGATGGCAAGCTGGTCTGGGAATACGAAGTGCCCCTCTTCGGCAAAAAGAAAAAGGGCGGGCATGGTGTCGCTGCATTTGGCAATGCCGTTTTTGGCATTCTCAGATTGAAGAACGGAAACACCCTCATCGGGAGCGGCAATGGACACAGCGTCCTCGAAGTGACGAAGGACAAAAAGATCGTCTGGCAGATTCATCAGGACGACCTGCCGGGTATCCAGCTCGCGTGGGTCACCACTCTCCAGAAAATGCCTAACGGCAACATCATCATCGGCAACTGCCACGCGGGGCCGAACAACCCGCAGATTATTGAAGTTACTCGCGAAAAGAAGGTGGTGTGGACGTTTAAGGACTTCAAGAATTTTGGAAATTCGATGTCGAATTCGATGGTACTCGACGCGTCACCCAAAGACCCGTTCGCGAGCATATCCGTGTCTACTGAGGCGAAGCCTGTTGGTTTCAACCTGAAGCTCGACTTTGAGAAGAGCGGTGGCAAGATTCCGCACTCCAAAGCCCTCGAATACCTCAAAGGTAATGACATCTTCCTCTCTGGTGTCAAGCCCTCCGCATCGCACACATGGAAGGACAACATTGTCACCGCGTTGGCTGACGGCGCGGCAATCAAACACTCCAACGACCATTCCATCCGGCGCCACACCTGGTGGCCGAATACGGGTACCAAGGAGTGGGTGCAGTATGATTTCCCGGCAGCCGCGGTCGCGGGCGTCGACGTCTATTGGTTCGATGACACTGGCATCGGCTACTGCCGCATACCGAAGACTTGGCGCGTCGTCTACAAAAAGGGCGAAACCTGGGTGCCCGTCGAAACGGCTGCCACATACAGCAATTCCAGAGACACCTTCAATCGTGTCACGTTCAAGCCGATCAAGACTGCGTCGCTCCGGCTGGAGGTGCAGCTCCAGGACAAAGTCTCCGGCGGCATCCTTGAATGGCGAGTGATCAAGAGCCCGGCCGATCCTGCAATCGTGGCCACCCTCGGCCAGCTCCAGGCGGAGGTCTTGAAGACGACGCTGGCCGGCGCAACAGATACAGTCGTGAACTTGAGCGAGGAGCAGAAGACCGCTTATTTCGAAAAAGAGATTTATCCGATTCTCGAAAAGAACTGCTTCAAGTGTCACCGCAACGATCCGCACAACCTCAAGGCGCATCTCTGGCTCGGTAGCCGTGAAGGAATTCTCAAAGGCGGCGACGTCGGGCCGGTCGTCGACCTGCAGACGCCCGCCAACAGCTACATCCTCAAAATGATCAACTACGTGGACAAGATGCACCAGATGCCTCCGACGGGAAAACTCCCCGACGAGCTCATCATCAAGCTGACTCGCTGGCTGCACATGGGTGCGTCGTTCAAGAAGGAGCTCGAACGGTCGATGCCAAAAAGCGAGGTGGTCTCCACCACGCAGGTCAACGAGCACACCAGGAATTACTGGTGCTACAAAAAACTCGTGCGCCCGGAAGTGCCGAAAGTGAAGAAGGCCAGGTGGGTCACCAACGCGATCGATAATTTTATCCTTGCCAGACTCGAGGCGAACGGCCTCCAGCCCAACGGGCCGGCCGATAAAATAGCTCTCGTCCGCCGCGCCTATTATGACCTCATCGGCCTGCCGCCTTCGCCATCAGAAGTCGTTGCTTTCCTCAAAGACAATTCGCCTGACGCTTTTGAAAGGGCGGTCGACGACCTGCTCGAGCGTCCGCAATACGGCGAGAAATGGGGCCGCCACTGGCTCGACAATGTCCGTTACGCGGAGACGCACGGTTACGAGCGCGATTCAAAAAAACCGTTCGCCTGGCGCTACCGTGATTACGTGATCAAGTCGTTCAACGAGGGCAAGGGCTACGACCAGTTCATCATCGAACAGCTCGCGGGCGACGAGCTCGAGAACCCTTCAGCCAATGCCATCATCGCAACCGGCTATTACCGGCTCGGCATCTGGGACGACGAGCCGGTCGACCGCAAGCTGCAGAAATACGACGTGCTGGACGGCGTCGTCTCGACCACCGCACAGACCATGCTCGGCATGACCCTCGGCTGCGGCCGATGCCATGGCCACAAGAAAGACCCCATCCCGCAAAAGGACTACTATCGCTTCATCGCGTTCTTCCACGATGTGAGGGACATGAACAAGCAGAATCTGATTACCGTAAAGGACACCGGTAAGTCGAAAGAGCGTGAGAAGAAACTGGCCGCCAAGGCCGCACACGAAGAAAGGCTCTACGGCCAGATTTACAGGTTTCAGGAAGAGTTCAAAGCGGCCATAATCGATGACATCGAAATGGCCGGCATCGAGGTAACGCACCTTCCCGAATCCGACATGCTTAACCTGAGCTACAGGTTTTATCGGGACACCTTCGAGACGCTGCCGAAGAATTTCAGAGACTTGCGCCACGAAAACGAAGGCCGGATTGCGACCAACTATTTCTCCCTCGAGCCGGCTACCCGCAAGGAAGCCATCGGGCTCGTATTCGAAGGCAAGCTCCGTGTGCCCGCGGATGGCGAGTACACGTTCCACCTCGAAACGACCGAAGGCTCACGACTTATCATCGATGGCAAACAGATCGATGAAAAGGCGGCCAAAGGTACACACAAACGAGACGCGAAGGCGACGCTTAGAAAGGGGCTGTTGCCCATCAGGCTGGAGTTCTTTAATACCTACAAAAGGCCGGTGCTGAAGGTCGCCTGGTCGGGGCAGGACTTTCAGCGCAAGTCGCTCACCGATGACGCGGGCCCGTCGAAGCCTGAGGTGATCGTCGCCGATGCGAGGCGGCGGCCCAGGAAGAGCGACCTCTGGTGGTCGACCGAAAAGAAGCCCGCGGTCGACTGGATGCAGCCGAAGTTCAATCCGGCCGGATGGAAACAGTCGCACGGAGGCTTTGGAGCGAAGGGCACACCGGGCTCTATCGTGCGCACCAATTGGCGCAGCAAGAACATCTGGCTGCGCCGCCATTTCACGCTCACCAAATTGCCCGGCGCACTTGCGCTGGACATCCATCACGATGAAGACGCGGAGGTCTACATTAATGGTGTTCAGGTCGCGACCTTCAAGGCATATCGATCGAACTACACTCGGGCCAAACTCGACAGCCGTGCGGCGGCCGCGCTTAAGCTCGGCAAAAACGTCCTCGCCATCCACTGCCGCCAGACCGGCGGCGGGCAGTACATCGATGCCGGCCTGGTCTCCACAAGCGGCGCGGTAAATATCGCCTCGCTCATCAGAAAGCACGGCACTGATGTGATGGGAGCGGCCAAAACGAAACAGTACTTCAAATGGCAGACCGACCTCGATAAAAGCCTCAAGACGAACTTCGACGCGCCGGGCATCAAGGTCATGGCCGTGCAGGAAACCGGCGGCACTTCGAGAGTGCATGTCCTTCGGCGAGGCAATCCACACCTGGAAGGCGAGGAGGTGAAGCCGGGGTATCCCTCCGTGCTCGGCTTCCCCGATCCGGAATTGCCGAAAGAGAAGATCAATGGCTCGTCCGGCAAACGCACGGTCGTCGCAGAATGGATCACGAGTAAGGAGAACCCGCTCACTGCACGGGTGATGATGAACCGCGTCTGGCAGCACCACTTCGGCCGCGGCATCGTGCGCACTACGAGCGACTTCGGCCGGCTCGGTGAGCAGCCCACCCACGAGCAACTGCTCAACTGGCTCGCAGCGGAATTCATGGAACGCAACTGGAAGCTCAAGACGATGCACAAATTCATCATGCTCTCGAGTGCGTACCGCATGTCTTCAAAGATGGTGGCCGCGAGCTATGACAAAGACCCGCGCAACAATCTCTTCTGGCGCTACGACATGCGCCGCCTCACTGCAGAGGAAATGCGCGACTCCGTCCACACGGTCAACGGTTCGATCAACTTCAAGATGGGCGGCGAGAGTTTCTATTCCGCCATCCCAAAGGAAGTTCTGCACGGCGCTTCACGCCCCGGCGCGGCCTGGGGCAGATCTTCGCCACAGGAACAGGCCCGCCGCACGGTCTACAACTTCGTCAAACGCTCGGTCAGCGATCCTTTTCTCGCATCTCACGATTCCGCAGATACCGACCAGCCCTGTGCCGTTCGATTTGTCACCACCGTGCCGACCCAGTCGCTGATCATGCTCAACAGCGTGTTCATGAATAGCCAGGCCAAGGTCTTCGCCGAGCGGCTCAAGAAAGAGGTGGGACCCAGTCCCGATGGCCAGGTGAGACACGCATTCCGCCTCGCCTTCTCTCGCGAGCCTAATTCGAGCGAAATCACTCGCAGTGTCGAACTCATCAATGCTTTCAGAAGTGAAGACGGCCTAAGCCCGGATCAGGCCCTCGCGCAGTTCTGCCTGATGGCTCTGAATCTGAATGAGTTTGCGTACCTGGATTGACTGTAGAAATGTCAGATCTTGAGGTCACAATCTGTGACCTCAAGATCGTTAACTAGCTTATTACAAAAGGTTTAATCGGAGTCTTGAGGTCACAGATTGTGACCTCAAGATGGAATGACCCACCCGCAGGAAACTGGTCACAGATTGTGACCTCAAAAACCCTAAGGCGTTCAGTAGTATACACTTGACTCCATCTTTGAGGTCACAGATTGTGATCTCAAACAGCGCCTGCTGGTCAGAGCCTGATCTTGAGATCACAGATTGTGATCTCAAGATCCTCAACTTGTTTAGTTTTAATCCCTTAGCAAACAACTTGAGATCACATTTTGTGATCTCAAGATTCAGCCCATGAGTTCAAAGTCGTTAATTCCGCACGAAGAAAAAGTCTCGCGCCAAAAAGAAGAGCCGGGCATAAACTGGTGTTGAGGGAAACACGTTGGATAGAATCCTCATTCCTCTTTTTCTGCTGGCCGCGCTGGTGGCTATTCTGGCATTCAAGAAAAGGCGAAAACAGATAACTGCGTCCGTCGTTTCTCTCGTTTTCTGCTGCCTTCTGATCGAGCTGTTCCTTCGCATCTTCAGCCCTCAGATCAATGAGAGCACTGGCTTGTTTGAGACCGACAAGATCCTGGGATGGCGTTTCATTCCGAGCACGACTGGTTCGATTGTTTATCAGGGAGAGGCCCGGCACTACATCAAGACGAACTCCCTCGGATTCAGAGATGACGAGCCCGAGCCCGGCAAGGACGTCATCATGGTGCTCGGGGATTCCTTCGTGGCGAACATCGCGGTCAAGCATGACGAGGTGTTTACCGAGGTCATGGAGCAAGAGCTGGAAAACGCTTCGGTGATGAATTTTGGAGTGAGCGGTTATGCCCAGACTCAGGAGTATCTGATCCTCGAACGCTTTGCGAAGCAGTTCCACCCGAAGCTCGTCTTCGTGGTGCTCTACGTCCGCAACGATTTTCTGGACAACATCGGCGGGTACTGGCTGTTCCCCCGTCCCAAGGCTTTCATCGATCCAAACGGCGAGGTGCAGATTCTGATCCCGATGGACGCGGAAGATCCCAAGAGACATTCGATGCCAATGCTCGAATTACATCGCCGAATGCACCTCTTCCATTTTGTGCAGAACAAGTGGAGCAACATCCGGAAAGGTATGAAAAAGCCATCCGGCGGTGTTCACAGACCGGCGCCGGGCACGCCTCCCGAGCTCTATCTCTGCAAACGGGAATTCGATGAGGCAACTGAGCTCATGTTCAAGACAACTGAAGCCCTGATCATGAAGATGGATCGCTTTGGCAAAGAGAGAAACCTGCCGGTTGTGTTCGTCATCGCACCCACCATTTACCAGGTGCGTCGAGAGCAGTGGAACAGCTACCTGAGAACCCTCGGACTCGACCGGAATGATTACGACCCCGCCCTGCCCGGAAAACGATTGATGAAGCTGGCCGAAAAAGAGGGACTGTCGATGCTGGATCTTCTCCCTTCGCTTGGAGCAAAAAGGGGGCAGGGAGAGGAACTTTACTTTTCAAACGAGCAGCACTGGAACAAGCACGGCAACGAAGTAGTGGCCAAGCTGCTCCTCGATTTTATGGATGCCCGCGAGTAAGCCCAGCCCATGGCCAAACGGCAGTGCAAGAATTAGCGCCATCGCTAACATTGCCTTCCATGCCTTGTCAGGCATCACACCACAAAGCTAAAGACCTCATGAACAAGAAGGATCAAACCCAAAACCAATTCTGCGGACGCACACGCCGCGAGTTTCTGTGGCAGGCAGGAGGCGGCTTTGGAGGGCTCGCCCTCTCCGGCATGCTGGATAGCGAATTCTTTGGCAGCCAGGCCATGGCCGCGGATGGTGTGACTCCACTGGTCAGCCCGCTCGCGGTGAAGAAGCCGCACTTCCATCCCAAGGCCAAGTCGGTCATCTTTCTGTTCATGTACGGCGGGCCGAGCCAGGTAGATACATTTGACCACAAACCGAAGCTCTATCCCCTCGACGGCAAAACTGTAAAGGTAAAGACATTCGGCCGCGGCGGTCGCAAAAGCCAGGGCCGCATCGTAGGCCCCAAGTGGCAGTTCCAGCGTTATGGCAAGTGCGGCAAGATGGTTTCAGACCTGTTCCCCAATCTTGCTACCTGCGCGGACGACATAGCATTCATTCATTCGATGTATGCGGAATCACCGATTCACGGCTCCGCGCTCCTTATGATGAATGCCGGACGAATTCTGAGCGGTCATCCCTGCATCGGATCCTGGGTGACCTACGGGCTCGGAAGTGAAAATCAGAATCTGCCCGGCTTCGTCGTCATGCTCGATCCGAAAGGCGGGCCGATCAGCGGCGCGAAGAACTGGTCAAGTGGATACATGCCGGCCGCGTACCAGGGCGTCACGATTCGTTCGCAGGGCACGCCCATCCTCGACCTCAATCCGCAACAGGGAGTAACGCGGAAAATGCAGCGCCGCCTGCTCGACCAATTGAACGAGTTCAATCGCGAACACTCCGAACAGCGGCCCGGAAACAGTGACCTCCAGGCTCGCATCGCCAGCTACGAGCTCGCCTATAACATGCAGAAGCACGCGCCGGAAGCCGTCGACCTCAACGCCGAAGCGGAATCCACCCGTGAGATGTACGGCCTCAATAACAACACCACCCAGGACTTCGGCCGCAAATGCCTGCTGGCCCGCCGGCTCGTCGAACGGGGCGTCCGCTTCGTGCAGATCTACTCCGGCGGAGGCCATAACGACGACAACTGGGACGCGCATCGGGACATGAAGTTCAATCACACGCGCCACGCCGGCCGCACGGACAAACCAGTCGCCGCGCTGCTCAAAGATCTCAAACAGCGCGGGCTGCTCGAAGAGACCATCGTCATCTGGGGCGGCGAATTCGGGCGCCAGCCAACCGCGGAATATGCCAAGGGCACCGGCCGAGATCACAACTCTTACGGCTTTACCATGTGGATGTCCGGCGGGGGAATCAAGGGCGGCGTAAGCCACGGCAAGACGGATGAGCTCGGCGCGCACGCAGTCGAGAACCGGCTGCACGTAAAAAACCTGCACGCGACCGTGCTCCAGCAGATGGGTCTCGATCCGAATCGTCTTTCTTTCTTCTTCAACG
>JASLXP010000696.1 GCA_030740295.1 Planctomycetota bacterium | reverse complement strand
TGCCCCGGGGGGGCGGCGCCCCCCCCGCTGTTTTACAACCGGGGTTTTTTGGGGGGGGGGGCGCCGCGCCGCGCCCAGGACGAACACAAGCCGACACTTTGTGGCTACGCTCAGAATATCGGTAACGACTTATCACCTTATTGATCCTTCGGTTCGGTTTTCTCAAGCTTACGAAATCCTTCCTCCGGCAGCACGACGCGCAGTCCGTAGTAGGAGTGGCCGGGATAATTCTGGCTGTTGAATTCGCGGTCGGTGGCGCGTTGGCTGTGGCCGTACCAACTCCATGTGCCGCCTCGGACGACGCGGTAGTTACTCGGTGTCTGGTTGCAGGGGTTAGTCTGCTTCTCTGCGGAGTAAGGGTACGAATACCAGTCGGTGCACCACTCGCCGGCATTGCCGGCCAAATCCATGACACCATCTCGGCTGGCGCCAACCGGGTACGAGCCGACCGCTACGACCCCCTGGTCTTCGGTGGCCGAGCGCGGCAGGCGCGCGCCGAGGGCTGACTTCAACTGGAAACGTCCGTGGACGCCCGGCACCGGTGCGTCATTTCCCCAGGGATAGGTGCGCCCTTCCCCTCGGCCGGTGGCCACGTATTCCCATTCGGCCTCGGTGGGCAGTCGGAAACCGTCGGCCTTCAGGTCTGCCATCCATTGCTTCTGTTTGGGCTTGTCTGGATTCGCCGCGCGGTGCTCGTAGACCGGGGTCAGCTCAGCCTGCTCCGAGAGCCAGTTGCAGTACTTGACAGCGTCCACCCAGGAGATGTGCAACACCGGCTCGCGGTCACGCCAGGAGTTACCGTTGCGGAAAGCGCGGTGCGCGGGATCGAAACGCTCGAACTCCCGGTTGGTGACTTCGTACTTGCCCATGGCGAAGCCGGAGAGCGTCACTCTGTGCCGCGGTTTCTCATCGGGTCCGCCTTTGTCCGAGCCCATGGTGAAGCTGCCACCAGGTATCCACACCAGCTCAGGCAGGACGCTGGACTTCACTTCCGGCGTGGCGATGGGTTCGACCTTGACCAGTTCGATGGCGTCCACCTGGACTGTCCCATAATCGTCGTCCTCCGGGCGCGGCTTGCCCCACATAACCCCCGGCTGCCATTGGAGCTTGAGCATGCTCGTGCCTTTGTAGAGCGACCAGAAAAAGGAGACGGTCTCAAAGCCACGGCCTTTGGTCGGCGGCAGCCAGGCCGGGATGAAGTAGGGATAGTCCTTCTCGGCCAGCCCCGCGCCATCGGCGAGCAGCGTCAGTCGTGCGTCGCCTTTGCTGGGATTGCGATAGATGATGCGCACGTTGTAGGTGGCGGTTTCCAGACCATCGACGGGCACGGTGAATCCGCTTTCCTTGACTTCTGCGTTCTCCACGGCCTTGGTGGCGGCCTGCTGCACGACCTTCGCTTCAGGGCCGAGCGTGCCAGCTTCGGCTTCCAGTCGCTTCACGACCGGGCCGATGGCAGTGCCGCTCGCCCAGGCGCGGTTGAGGTGGTGGTAACCCACGAGGCTGTTGCGTTCGTTCACCTGTTCCGGAGAGATGATCTGGCGACGGCCGAGCACTTCCGCCAGGATTTTATCGTCGCGCGTCAGCTTCAGACGCGGCACGCCCGGCACCATCGGCACCTCGGCATGCCCAACTCCGGCGGGCAGATTGAACTTGTGGGTTTTTCTCCCCAAACGCACTGACAGCGATGCAGGCGCGGCCAGAAAACTGTCGATATAGACCATGTCCTGAACGTCATCGTGAATCTGGTCGAACCGTCCCGGTTTCATGAGTGAGACATCCACCCATTTCTTGCCGTCCCAGGCGCGCCGCAGCCACTTGCTCCGGTTGCGGTAAGTGACGAAGAATCTGTCTTGAGTGATGGCAGGGCGGCGTCTGGACTTGAACCAGGCACTGGCGTACGCGGTGGCGTGCAGGAAGCTCTCGTCGCGGCTGTACTGGTAGCGCTCGGAGCCGGGCGGCCAGCGCATGGGCATCAGGGCCGAGTCTTCGTTGTAGTCGTTCCAGATCACGAGGCTGATCCAGTCGGCCCCGTCGTTGATTGCGCCCTCCCACATGGCGAGATAGCCGCTGAGCCCGCGGTAATCCTGAAGGTTGGCGCTGTTGTAATTCGGGATGACTCCGGCGGCGCAGATCTTGCCGAGCCTCTGAGTGGCGCGCCGCGCGGCCGCGTTGTCGCTGATGATGGCGCCCAGCTCCTCTGCATTGAACAGCATCAGCCCGTCCAGCTCGGGCGTGGTCGCGAACTCTTTCGCAAACGTCTCGATGCACGGCCGATACGCGAAGCGCGGCAGGAAGACGTTCGGTACCAGGCAGACCGGCACGCCCGCGGCCTCGATTTTCTTCACGGCCGGCGGGAAAAGGGACGCACGACAATAGCCTGAAAGCACGACCTCCCCCTCGTGGCGGAACTGATTGGGATGATCCTTGAACTTCATCACCATGTCGAAGACTTCATCCGCGAAGGGCTGCACGCTATATTCGGGGCACATGGCCAGCTTGAACCCCGTGCCGAGCTGTTTCGCCGCCTCGTAAAGACGCTCAGAAGAAGTCACGTAGTTCTTGTTTCTGTTCCACGTCCCGACGTCGAGCAGAAAGCCATCGATCCCGTGGCGCTGTGCCAGCTCGATCTCCTGCTTGTAGCGCTCCACGGAATTGCCGAAACAGACCATGTACCAGCAGAGCACCAGCTTCTCATCCGCGTCCGCCGCCGGTGTGGCAGAAGGCGTTTCTGCATGCGCTATCGGGATGGTCAGAGCCAGGCACACGAGAGACAAAACGACAGCGAGTCGGTTACGAAGCATCAGGAGTCTCCATTACGGTTCATTCGTGAATAATGCGAAAGCGGAGGCAGTGGGGTCACGAGGTTTTCACCCCGAATTCAACGGGGGACGCGGCACTCTACAACTTCCTGGGCGCGTTGACCGCAATTCAATCCGTGGTCCCAGAGTAGCTCGCAAGGCCTCGCCACGCCGGCTCATAGTCACGAGCGAGAGGCGTGTCGGTTAGCAGCGCGCGCAGCAGTTCGATTGGCATACTGTTGGCCGCCAGCACGGCGTCGTGGAACTCGGGCTCCGTCATCCTTCCCCCGTCCACAAGCTCGCGCCGCAACCCCATGAGTTGCAGCCCTCCCAGCATGTAGGCGGCCCCGTAGAGCGGCGAGGCGCCGCCGGCAGTCAGCCAGCTCACCTGGGAGGTGCCTCCTTCCAACTCGTGTCCGACCCGGTCGATCACAAGGTCGAGGCAATCCTGGATGGTGTAACGGCCGATGTGGAATCCCAGCACGACCATCACGCGCGCGCAGCGGTGCAATCGCCAGAACAGGAAACCCAGCCGGTCCGCCGGCGTCTTCGGGAATCCCTTCTCGAAGAGCAGCAGTTCCCAATACAGGGGCCAGCCCTCGCCACAGAAGGGCGTTCCGAAGCCTCGGCGATGAATATTGCAGCGCTCCTGTTTGTACATCTGTAGATGGTGGCCCGGAATCAGCTCGTGATGCACGGTTGCGCGCAGGAAGGGGATGTTGTTGCTCCGCATACTCGAGAGCTTCTGCGTATGTGTCATCGAGCTGTGGGAGAAAGACATTCCCATCGTCTCGCCGCCCCAGAGGAAGGGATACGACATCTGTGTCTCGGGGGGAATCATCGTCTGCCGCCAGACGCGCCTGGCATGCTCAGGGATCGAGACGAGCCCGTTGGCATCCAGAAAGGCAATGGCTTCATCGGCCAGTGCTTTCCCCTGGTAGGGTTGTTCGCCGGGCTGGACGTGCATCTTCTTGATGTGCTCGATCGCGGCGGCGCGGTTGGCGGGATACCCCTGTTCCTCGGCAACGCTCTCCATCTGCGCTTCGCACCAGGCGAGTTCCTTCTCCGCGATCTCGATCAGTTCCTCGGGAGAGTAGGCAATCGCCTCGTTCCGCAAAGCATTCACGATGAAGTCGCGGCCCAGCGGTTTGTTCGCGACGGGGGGAATCTCTCCCTCTTTACCTCCCACAATGTCCGTTTCCAGGGCCTTGATATAGGAGTCCAGAGTGTCGGTCAGCTCCCGGTACGGCTTCTCCGCCCACCAGCTAATCAGCGGGTCGTAGCCGTTACGCTCTTTGTACCAGTTCTCCAACTGAGCCTTCAGCTTCCTGGCGCAGGCCAGCACGACTGCTCCTGCGGCAGGATCAAGATCGGTGTTCTCACCCGGCTTCGCCAGCCTCTCAGCGACGGCCATGGTGGCCTTGCATGCATCGTTCAGTTTCCCCGCCGCGGCCTCCGGGTCGATCGGTTCGATCGCGAGCCGCCGCTCTTCGATCTCGATCACCGCCTCGGCAAAGGGCAACCACACTTTCGACTCCTCGTACCGCTTCCGCTCCTGTTCTCGATGCAGGCGCCCGTTCGCGATCCGTTGCCTGAGCAGGTGATAGTCCACGCGTCCTGGGACGCTGAGCCCGTCAAAGTCGATCTTTTCCAACTCCGCGTCCCACTCGTCATAGAAGACCGCAAATTCACGGCAGGCGGCGGGTGAAAACTCTATGGGGTACCGTCGGGACAGGCCATGCTCGTCGGAATTGAACCAGACAAGGACATCGTGCAACGGGCTGCCTTCAGGCTCGAGCAGCAATCTTAAATTCGGTGCATACATGGATGCGCCACTCCTTAATTTCGTTTTTGGGGATCTTGATTATGTAATATGGAGAGCTCCAGCAAGCGTACTCTTCAGCCCGGGAGAAGACGGCAGGAGTGTTCCGTGATTTCACTATCGTCTTGAATCCATCAGCGCTTCTGTTTGAAAAGCCATGTCATGAAATCCGGCTCCTTATCGCAGCGGTCACTGCTGAATTCCGTGGTTCCATTATCGGCGCCAACAATCATTTTGCCGGATACGGCATGCCTGTCGCCCGCCCAGGTGGTGAGCTTCATATTTCCGCCCAGCTTCTTCATTTCGGCCAGAACCGCCTGATCTTTCTCAATGGGGCATATCCCGTCCTTACCGCCATGGAACGCCCAGATCGGCAGATCCTTGATCTTTGCCGGATCGATAAACTCCCTTGATCTCCTCCGACCGCTGCCGGCCGACGGCGCGGCCGCCGCGAAATAGTCTGGATCGAGCTGAATGAGAATATAGGTTCCATGCCCGCCCATCGAATGCCCCATGATGTAGATGCGATCCATGTCGACCGACGGCAGCCTCTTGATGAGCGCCTTGAGTTTTTCCAGATGCTCCGCGTTCCACATTCCGGCTGCCTGGGGCGCCACCACATAGCAGGGGAAATCCTTCCGCCGCCGCGCCTCCGCCAACTGCTTATTCCAGTCCTTCAACTGCTTGTCATTGTTTGTTCCCTTCCCGCCCGCGCCATGCAGCGAAACAATCACCGGGTATCCCTTCTTCGAGTCAAATCCCAACGGCTTCATTACCCGGCACGGCATTCCCTCGACCACCTGGGGCTCATAAAGGGCATTCCAACGCTCCCCCGCGCTTGTTGCGTGCCCAGCGAACAACAACCCAACAAAAGCAGTCAACTTCAACATAGCCACTCCTTCTTCAGATGTTGGGGAACAGTGGTGTCAGAAACCGATCTTTGGAATTGCTTACCGACACCTTATCGTCCCGCTGCTACTTTTTCCTGTGCTTCGCGACGAAGTCACGCGGCCCTGTCGCGCTCGCAGTCTGACTTTCTATCTCGATCTGAACGGCGAAGCCGTCAGCACGGGATGCGAATGTCGTGGCTCTGTTTTCATTTCTGTGTGATTAGTGGAATTTCTGTAATCTTCTCTCCCCTCTGAACGGTCAACTGCTTTCTATCTTCTGAGAGGACGATGACGTCTCTGTTTCCGTCTTTCATTTCAACTTCGATCAGCTGCGCAGACCCTTCACCTTCGCCTTTTGAAATCGACTCGAGCCTGCTCTCCGATCGGAATGGCTCAATCACCGAAACGAAACAGGATTCGAGATCTGTCCCGCTCCTGTGTGCCAGAACGAACTTCAATCGTCGGGGATTTCCTTTGCCGGCCTGAGGCGGGTCACCGTCCGCCAGAAAGACTTCATCGACATCTGAGAGCATTGTGAGCTTGAGCCGGACATCGCTCTCGTGTTCGAGCGCGCCCCAAGAGTCCTTGATATCCCACTCGACGCTCCAGGTTCCCGGCGGCTGACCGTCCTGCTCGATGTTGTAGAGGTAGTCATATCCACTGCGGGCCTCCTCTGCGGATTGCCAGACGTTTGAGCCCTTCAGCTCAAGTTCAGCGAATGGGATCTCTTTACCGGCGAGCGTTCCCTCACGTGCATTGAGTTCCAGGCCGCTGGTTTGGACCCCGCCCTCGGCGCTGTGAAAGCTGTACAGGTGGTCGTTCCCGCCTTCGATCATGAACACATCCAGCAGGTAGCTGTCGTGATCATCGATGTCGATGAGGAGCAGCGCGCGCCGATAAACATTCGTGGCGTAATAATTGCCCGGCCCGCTGGCGATGGCTGCCTTGACGAAAGAGTCGGTAATCAGCGCGGCCTCCGCATCCGCAACACGATTCTGTCCCACCTGATCCACAACGACCGAATTATGCGAGACCGTATTCGCCGTCCATGAGTGCCGGCGTTTGTCTTTGCTAGGCCCACCGCCGCCGGTGTATTCCGGGTAGCCAAAATCGGGCATCAGGTTCAGTCCGTGTGCGAACATTCCGATACTCATTTTGTCTCGGTGCCCGTGGGATGCGGGTGCGGCGTGCGAAAGCCAGGCAGCGCGTTGAGAATCTCCCTCGCCGCTCCGCAAAATGACGAGACCGAAGCCCGTAAACTGCTGGCTCTCCCAATTCAGCCGGCCCGCGTCATCGGCTACCTCGCGAATCTCCTCCCGAATGGCATCGGGCTCTTCCTCGAAGATGTCGCCGTGAACCGCATCGAGGTCTCCCTGGCAGAGAAAATTCACGAACTGAGCGTGGCGAGGATTCCGGTAGTGACGAAAGGCATCGACATACGCCTCGATGGTCGGAAAGCGCGCCCAGTGCGACCTCGAAGGATAGCTCGACCCGCCCGTGTTCCAGGAGTCTCCCAGGTGCGGGTAGTAACGCTCGATGCAAATGGTGTCGATGTAGTGATCGAAAAACTTCTCGAATTGAGGGAAGAGGCGATACACATCGAATCGTTCATCTCCGGCGAGGAGATTTCCGAGCGTCCGAAGGGAATCGAAGCAGGTGTGATAATTGATGGATTCGTATCCTGATCCGTCTTCCTTCAGCGACCGCTCAATGATGCCGGCCACGGACTGCTTCCGATCGAGTTCCCGCCTTGGCAGGATGGGGAGCGCCTCAAAGATGACCTGATTCAAGTCCCGGTCTCGATTCTCATCGTCGAGCACGAGCGTCAATCGGGCGCAAGTATCGTGATGGATGGTGGCGTTGGCCCAGATGTCGCCGGTGAAGATTCGGTGCCTGCCTTCTCGCAGCAGGTTGTCTTCGATGTTCGCCTGAACCTGTTCAAAGCTCTCCTTCGAGTTCTCCAGGCGCATTGCTGTCGCTTTCTCATGCAGAAAGTCGACCAGTTCCCTGTCCTCAATAATCCCATCGAAGATGGCATCGTAAGCGTCGGCAAGGGTGGAAAAATAGAACGCCTCCCAAACCGAATCGAAGACCCCTCCGGGAGCCTCCAGGCCGTGATCCCCCTGGTCGAAATAATCCATCTTCTCGTAAACGTCTGCGATTCGGTCGAGCAGAATGGCAGCCTTGTGTGCGTAGCACTGTTCACCGGTGAAGCAGAACGACCTGGACAGGTCATACAGAATGCTCTGAGTGCGAGCGTTGCCGACGAACGCCAGGTTCGCCCAGACTCCCCAGTGCATGTAGTAAGGAATGAAAGTGAAGTCTTCCCATCCGCTCCCGTCATCCACACCAAACTTGTGATTCGGGTCAGACGGATCCGGATGGTCAGCATTGAAGAGCAGGGAAGCATCTGCCAGTTCTCGGCGAAAGATTCCGCTCTCATCGAGGCCGGAAAGATAAAACGCACCAAAGTCGTTCTTTGGAAAGATCTCTGCGCAGCTTGGGCACTTCACTTTCCACGGCATCTCGTGCGGAACCGTTGCCCATTCGTAGGCCCCGTACTCCAGCGCGTTCGTGCCGCATGCGGGACACCCCTTCAAAGTGTTGACGTGAATGTAGCGGTGAAGTGTGTGGCCAGGCACAAAGGCCCAGAGCTCCTCATCTGATTTCTCAGCCCAGATATCCGCCCGGGCGAGGATCGATTCGGCTTCCTCCCGCGCCCAATCGAACCGGCGGATGTTGGCTCTGGCGTTCTGCCGCTTCGTTTCAGTGAACAGGATCGAGCTTTGCTTGCGTTTCATGCTGCCAATCTTCCTGTCCTAGCCCTGCTCTTCGCGAGTGGCCTTCAGATTGCGTTTCGCCTTCTCGATAATCGCGGCGAAGTTCTCACCAAAGATCTTCCTCTTATCCGCTTCTGAGATCCGGGTAAAGGTCAACCAACTGACCTGGGGACGCGGGTCGCGCATTGGGGCATCCGTTCCGAACAGAACTCGGTCGGCACCGACCTCCTCGACCATGTACTCCACTACGCCATTGGTGACCAGCGTGAAATTCAACTGTCCCCAAATGTTGTCGTATTCCTTGATCAGCGAAACGACCCACTTGGTGTAATCCCACCCGCGTCCGCAGTGATCCAGATGGATACCGAGCCGCGGATACTTTTCAGCCAATCTGCGGACAACAGTGTCGGCGTTCTCCCTTCCGCGAGGATCGAGAACCAGGTAGAGATCGTGATCGTTGCCAAACTGATACCAGGTATGGAAGAGCGGGTCGTCGTAATCAATGACCTGGGCGGGCGTGAACGTTTTCAGTCCCGGGAAGCCCAACTCAATATGATACCTCTGAATAATCTCCTGAATCTTCTCTTCGTCGTCGTATTCCGGATTGACCGTCGCCAGGCCAATGATCTCTTCCGGAAACTGACTGACCGCATTCGCGACCACTTCATTTCCCATTTCAGAGTCCATGGAGAGCGGCCCCACCCAGGACATCACCGCGGTCTGATCGATGCCCGCCCGACGAGTGAGTTCAATCATCCCCTCAGCATCACCTTTCAGGGCGACCACCGTTTTGCCGACCGTGTTTGCACCATCATGACCCATATGGCAATGGGCATCGATGGCCAGGCAGGGGATCGGTTCCCCTTGCCGCTCCGCCTCCGTGATGGCGTCGCTCCACTCACCCGGTTTGGGAATCTCAGCAGGCCCCGCTCCTCCCAGAAGACGACGCAGATTCTCGCCGGCGATCAACCGGGTCTGTTCTTCCGCCAGCAATGAGAAATCGATGAACCCGCGGGCCGCGCCCGGCGCCCGGTCGGGCAGTCCTGTGCCGAAGAGACACCGCTCTGCGCCGAATCGTTCCGCGAAATGTTCCATTGCCCGGTTGGCCTGGAAGAGATTGAAATCGATGTGCAGGTTGGGGAACTCCTCCATGAAGGCGATCACCTGCCGCCACTGCGACCAGACGTGATTCACCATCAGGACTTTGTTGTTTCGGAAAATCTCCAGCATCCGTTCAAAGCCATCGATCTTCCCGCTGTATCCGGGAGTCGGCAGGACGCATAGAAGATTCTGATCCAGAAGTGCGTCACGCAGTTCTCCCCAGACACGCTCAGTCTCGGGAGCGCCAAAGACCTGGGGCTCAATCCGCACGGCTCGGACGTCATGGTCTTCGAGTTCCTTCATAAACTCACTCACCGGCGGGAACTCCCCGCTGAAATTGGGCAGGGCCACCCAGCAGGGATAGAGGCGCTCTCGATCGTCTTCGATCTCCTCGAGCAGTTTCCTGTTCCCGACCATCGGGTCATAGTTCAACGCCAATCGCTGATGAACCAGTGCCCCCGCGATTCCGGCAAGGTCGAGATCATCGAGCAGATGATCCCTGCTCCAACGCGCTTCGCGATGTTTCCGCGGAAGCGGGCCAATGGCCGCATTGCAGTCAAAGAAAAGATGTTCAGTCATGTTTCGTGCCCGGCATGGTGACTGTTCCTCCGCTCATTGCTGCCAGTATTCCCAAGCAGCAGATTTTCGAGACTTTCAACATACCCTTTTCTTTGGTTGAAATGGAACTGTCAAAAGACAAGACGGGCATTGGCAAAATCTTGGAGAATGGGTCAATTTTCAGACCATTCCGAGGCCCTGACTTTCATTCCTTCGCGCAGGTTCCAGCGCTCGCACAGGCCGGGCTTGTAGGCTTCGGCCCCGAGCGGCGGCGGAAACGGTTCATCCGCCATCTGGCGCACCCGCGCCTAGATCGGGTAACACTGTTTTCACATTTGGTATCAAGCCGACCTTCTCTGGTCTGGAGAGGATTGCTTCAAGTGTAACGTCGGGCTTCCCTTGGCGTTTCTGACCCGGGCGCGCCGCCACCTTGGCGGCTATCGCAGTGACGTGCAGCTAGGGAGCCGTCTGTCGATGCCTCACAACTTTCCTCAAAGGTCCATTTCATAGATACGAGAGCTGTCCGGTGCTTGCACGGCTTTCGTTGCACGTCTACGGTCGTTGAAGCTGGAGTCTCATCAGTCAGAATTGCGCTCGGCAAATCCTTAATTCTCAAAACAGCATCTCAGAGAGGCAATATGGCGTTACCGGAGGATTTCTATAAGCGGTTGTATGATCGGGCCGCGAAACGTTTGCGCTATCAGGACGGGGAGGACTTTCAAGGCTGGGCCGAGAGGGTAAGAGATAAGCTCGCGGACCTTCTGGGTTTACCGGACCGACAAGAGAAGCCGGATGTCGATCTTCTGTCCAGCGAACCGTGTGACGGCTACGTGCGCGAAAAAGTGCTTATCAAGAACGGAATGATCGACGCCCTGCCAATTTACGTTCTGACACCTGAAGAGGGAACGAAGCCGCGGCCTGGCATCATCTGCCTTCATGGTCATGGGGGTTACATGGCGGGCAAGGACATGGTGGCTGGTGTCACCGACACCCATCCGATTGCCATTGAGTGTTCAGAGGCCCTGAATTACGGCTACGGAGTGCTGATGGCGAAGGCTGGCTATGCGTGTGTCTGCACTGATGGTTTCAACTTTGGGGATCGTTTATTGGCGGAGGACAGATGGTCTGAGGAACATATCTGCGACAAGTACTTTGCCGGCCTCGCCCCCTACGGTCTGGTCCCAATGGGTGTGACCACGGCTGGCAACATGCAGGCGATCGATTATCTGCTTACACGCCCTGATGTGAAGGGAGACCGGATCGGGTGCATCGGGCTCTCCTATGGAGGGGTACAGGCCTACATGCTCACCTGCGTCGATCGGCGAGTCGGCGCCGCGGTGATCAGCGGCTCCCTGTCGTCGTTCCGGGCGTCACCGGGGCCGCGATGCGGGGCATCGGTCGTGCCGGGGCTCCTGGACTGGTTCGACCAAGTGGACATCCAAAAGGCGATTGCCCCAAGACCCGTGCTCTACGAGATCATGACCCAGGACACGAGTTTCGATTATGAACAGTCCATGGCTCAATACGCTCAGATTAAGTCGGTCTACGAATCGCTCTCAGCAGAAAATATGATCGATCTGGATCAGGCAGATACGGATCACCGCTACATCGGCAAGAAGGTCGAGGCTTTCTTCAAACAGCACCATTGCTCCGCAACTTACATAGAGTGAAAGAAATGGCGTGATTTCATGAATACTGGGGTGCCGGTCAGTGTGATGACAACAAAGGCAGACAAAATCGAAGACGCATTTTTCGAACTGCTGGACTCGCTTGAGCCTGACCCCGCCATCGTTGAACTCATCCGAGAGCAGATTCGACTGGAGTAGGGTGAGAAGGCCAAACATCTGTACCGGAGACGAGACGTCTCGGAGAAGAAACTCGAAGAGCTCAAGAAAAAGAAACAGCGCCTGCTGGACTTGCTGCTCGAAGGCACTATTGACAAGGCCACCTACAAAGAGCAAATCGATCCTCTGGAGCAGGACATGCTGCTCACCAAGCCAGAGATCGCCGACAACCAAGCCGGGAGCTTCGATGCCGAAGCAGTCTTGAACTACACAGAGAGCCATCTCTCCGACGCCAGGCGATTGTGGCTGAATCTTGGGGTTCGTCTGCAGCCCCGGGAGGGGCGAAAGCATGTAGCCCGGGGCGCAAGCCCCAGGAACGTGAGGTGTTATCAGGAAAGCCCCGGAGGGGCGAAAGCAGACTTCAAAGAAAGGCCGCTTTCGCCCCTCCGGGGCTTGCGTATGCAACTTTCTGGACACCCCGGACTTGCGTCCGGGGCTACATGCTTTCGCCCCTCCGGGGCTGCAGAGAAGTCGGTTTCGATTCTGCTGCCTGACGTGAAAAGGATGCTCCACTAGCTTCAGACGAATGTAGCTCTGGCCTCCAGGCAGGACTCATTTATACGAGCCGCAGGCTCGGAAGAACGCCGCTCCGGAGAGTCTCGCTACCAAATCAAGCTGCCGCCAGCCCTGTGCTGCAAGAATAAGTTGAGCAAGACTGGCTGCTCACTTCGCATATACTTTTCCGAACTTTTTCGGGACGTTGAAGCGTCTTGTGCCGGTGGGTGACCAGGCGGTGAGCTCGGTCTCTTTGCCTCTGATGCGTTGGCGACAGACGTTGAGGTACCACGGGTAGGTTTCGCTGGGGCGTTTGCCGGCGATGCCTTGGCGGGCATCGATGTCCTTGGCGTTTTCGCCGGCGGCGGGGAGGCGGATTTCGATCGTCCAGGCGTCTTTGGAATGGTGGGTGGCGATCTCGGCGCCGGAACTCCACAGAGTGTCGAGACGTTTCTCACGATCGAGGTCGATGACTGCTCCACTCGGGCTGATGGCGATCTGGTAGTAGGCGTGGAACTGTGTCTCGAGGAGTACTTCGACGACATCGCCTGACCAGATGTTGGGGTCGTCTTTCTTGGTTGTGCCGATTTTCAGGTTCTGCATGTCCGGCTCACGGCAGGTGACGCCGAGGCAGAGCGAATCGCCAAGCCATACAATGCGAAAGTTGGTATGTGCGGTTGGTGGATTCCCGGTCTGAAGCTCTTTCAGGTTGTAGTCCCTGACGGTTTTCCAGAACGGTTCGTCGAGCTTGCCGTCGACTTTTAAATCGTTCGCCGAGCGGAGCACAGCACGGGCGATCGGGCCTTCCCTTGGTTGCAGCAATTGATCGCGGAGTCTCTTTAGCGGCTCGACGTATTGCACGGCGAGGGCGACGCGTTTTCCGTAGATGGTGTCGCCCGCGGCGTTGCGTGCCTCGGTCACGAGAGCCAATGCCTTCTCGATGACCGACGCGTCTTTGCACATGCGATGCCAGTTCTGCTCGCAGTATTCGATGAACGTTTTCATCTCGTTTTGGGCGGGGCCGTAGAACTTCTCGTAGTAGTCTTCGAGCATGGCGTCGACGTCACGTTCGGCGTCCCACCAGAGCCGGGTCGTCACGTAAAGGTTGAGGTGGCTGATGGCGAGGTAATCGTAAGGCAGTTTGGTGCGGTCGTGCGGCTGGTAGAGATCGATGTATTCGCCGCTGCTCAAGCCTTTGAGGGATTTCAAGTCTTCCGATATCTGACGCGGAAAATAGACGGGGATGCCTTCCCACGCGCCGCCGGGGCGATTGGCCATGTAGTATTCGTAAATGAAGAGCTGCTTGGACGGCAGCTTTTCAAGCCACGCCTTCCGCAGTTCGAGCGCACGGGTTCGATCGTTCGGGTCGTAGTGACTCTTTCGGCTCTGACAAATCCAGAGCGACAGGTTGGACGGAAACGATTCGATGTTTTGTGGCGGCAACTGGTACGCGCCGTAGGACAGCGCGCTGACTTTCTTCGAGGGGTGGCTCGCCTGCAGTTCCCGGGCAACACGATCGACGTAGCCGAGAACGTAATCGGACATGAGACCGTTCCAACCGCGAGCGGGCGTACCCTTTCCTTCGCAGAGCTTGCACTCGCAAACACCGCGGCCGTACCCATCCACCACGTCGATGCTGATGAGCGGCTCATCGTAGTGGTGGAACACCGCGCGGGAATACTTGAGGTGATGTTTGAAGAACTCTTTCGATGAGAGGCATGGAGCACCTTGCGTACGCTTGTGATCCGTCGCCCGTTTGCCGCCATACATGGCAAGACATTCGGGATTCGCCTTTTTGAATTCCTCACGCAGGTGAACGAACTTCGAGCCGTGACACAACTGGGTCAGCCCGATCAGGTCGACGCCGTGGTTGGTACTCATGCGCAGATTCCACAGATTCTCGTCCGGCGTCATGCTGATGCGCTTCGACCACCAGCCAAGTTTGCGCAGTGGAAAGTCCGGACGAACCACTTTGTTCGTTTTCGGCAGCGGGATGTCAGTAAGCTTCGGCACAACCTCGCCCAGCTCTCCCGGATAAAACCAGCGCACGCCAAGCCCGCGCAGAAAATCGTAGACCGCGTTGAGCGACCCCGCGTCATCGAATTCCCAGACCTGCAGTTCCTCGTTCCAGAATGGATAAACGTAGTGGAACGGATTGGCATACGTCTCTCCGGTGATCTTGTCCCATGCCTTTTGGAGCCGATCCTTCTCCGCCCGCCCACCCGAACCCGAAGGGCGCGACCGAGCCCACGGCTCCACCGGCTTAAACGCCGTGCTCGGGCCTTCGAAAGCTACCCAATCCGCTCCCGATGCAACGCGGTAAGCGCCGTGCTTGAGGTCGTCTGTCTTGATGTTGAATTTGTCAGTATGCGAGCTACGTCCGACATAGATCGTAGCGACGGCGTCTCGCCGCCGATCATTGCGGCGGGACGCCGCAGCTACGCTTTCGACCCGGATGGCTAATTCGGCGCCGGTGATCTTTTTCACATAGGTTTGCAGTTCTTTGGCTGCGAGCAATTGCATCCCGGTCGCCTTGTCAGAAACGACAATCTCCGCGAGGGGCTTGCCGTCCTTGACGATGAAGGTTTCGGCGATGCAGGTTTGAACTGTCGCGATTACGAGAATTGTGGCGAGTAAATTTTTCATTCCGTCAGTCTCGTCAAGACGCACATGCTCTGGGATGAGGTTACACACATTGTGCCTCAAAGCCTGAGCTTTGGATAAGCGTGTCACATCATCAATGAACCGCCCGAAACGATGATGGCCTGACCGGTCAGGTAATCCGATTCATCGGAGGCAAGCCAGGCCACTGTCTTTGCCACATCCGTGGGCTCGCCGGGCCTACCGAGCGGACAGTTTTCTTCGGCTTGTTCCAGCATCTCTGTTCGGAATTCTTCTGTTGTTTTGTCATCGGGTTTCAGACCGGATGCGATGCCGTGAACGCGTTCCGTGTCGACCAGCCCTGGGCAGATCACGTTGACGTTGATGTTGTGCGGAGCGACTTCCATGGCGAGGGCTTGCGTCAGACCGATGACGGCAAACTTGGATGCGCAGTAAGCCGCGTATCGGGCGACGCCTCGTTTCCCTGCAGTCGAAGAAGTGTTGATGATCCGGCCGCCACAGCCGCGCTCGATCATTGCCCTGGTCACGGCTCGACAGCAAAGGAACGTGCCCTTTACATTCACGGATTGCACGAGGTCAAAGTCGCTTTCGTCGAGCTCTGTGACCGGTACGCGGTCTGGCCCGGCGGGAGCGGCCGCGTTGTTCACGAGAATGTCGATACCGCCAAACGTCTCGACGATTGTTTGCACCATCCGATCCACATCCGAAGCATCGGTAACGCTACCGGTTAAGCCGAGCGAACGTCGGCCGAGAGCTTCAATCTCGTCGACCACGGCCGGGAGTCCTGACCAGTCGCCGTTACCTTCAGAGTTCAGATCGTTGACGACAACGTCCGCGCCTTCAGCAGCAAGCCTCAGTGCGATAGCCCGGCCGATGCCATGCTTGCCTCCTGCCCCGGTGACCAGCGCAGTCTTTCCTTTCAGGTCATACATGTTGTGATTATTCTGAGATGAACAGGAGAAGAGTCGTGCTGCGCGTCTTCATACTCCCGCCTTGTTGACGAGGAGACGTAGAGCAGAGCCATCGCTGCATTTTCCGTTGACGATGTCTTCTTCGAGGAGGCGAGCCATCAATATCTCACGCTGACCGTAGCGATCAGAATCATAGACGATGCGCAGGACACCATCCGGGCCTTCGATAGCGTCCGGATAACTCACCGGCATCCGATCATCGAGCAAGAGACGATGCGGCCAGGTCTGACCATCGTCCTCGCTCAGCAGGGCGGTGAGATGGGAACGTTTGCGGTTGCGATTGCCGAAATGATGGATGAACAGCAGCCGCCCGGACGCCAGACGGCGAAAGTGAAAACGGGTCGACGGGCTCGCAAACATGCTGGGCCTTCCACGCGACCACGAGATGCCACCGTCCATCGAAAAACTCTCTGCGATTCCGAATCGTGTGCGGACCAGCATCCAGAGTGTGCCGTCCTGCTTTTCGACGACCATCGGTTCATCGAAGACACGTTCATCGACTACGGCGCCACCGCGCCAGTGCCACGTCTCGCCCTGGTCGGTCGAAGCGACGACTCCGGGTTTGCGAATGGGATCGAGCTCTTTGAGTTGTTCAAAGAATTTCCAGAGCGCGGTGGGCAGAATCCATTCGCCACTGGACACAACCAACGGTCTGTTCAATGCAATGCCGTGGGCGATGCGCCTCGGTTCACTCCATTGCGGTTTCGCATCCTCCGGATTCTCAGTCACCATCGTCCAGACGCCGCCTCGCCCATCCCAGGCTTCGCCGAGCATCGGGCATGACTGAGTCCAGAACGACCAGAGCCGGCCCAAAGGATCGAGCCGCCAACTCATCAAGGTGACGCGTCCGCACCATTCATTCCCAGCAAAGCCCGCGACATGAGGATTGTGCTGGTCGGTCATGATGAGAAGGATGTTGGGTTTCATTTGTGCGGTAAGTCTCCAGCTTGCCAGGCTCTTTGAATCGCAAGCTGGAAGCTTCCTTCACAATGTGGGTAAGTCTCCGGCTTGCCAAACTTTTCATATCAAATTCAGCTATCGAAGTATTCTCTGGTCACTTAGGTCTTTGCCTCCGATCGTTCTTACCAGCGATGCGCTTGTGAACTCGATGACTTCAAGCTCCGCGAGGCCATTGACGATTGGGCAGAGAGTCGGCAGGTCTTCCCAAGTGGCTCTGTTCCACTTAATCGCTCCTTCCGCTGAAAACTGCTCGACCACTTTGCGGTTTGGCGTCTCTGCCGGAGTCATGACCGCGTGGCACACATCGGACGTTCCCCATTCGCCGGTGCGGGGAAAGTATTTGTAGTGGAGCTTGCCGTCGACGGGCGACGCGGCGTTCTCGGTTGAATCAGATTTTTCCGTCAGGTTGGTCAGTTTCATCTCCATGAACTCAAAGCCCAGCCAGCCAGCCGTGCAGCGGACCCTATCGCTGGAGATTTCCGCATCGGGCAGCTCGCAGTAAATCTTCGCAAAGCCCAATTCCTCGCGGCCGGTGATGATCGGGTCGGCGAGGTTTTCCCAGAGCACCGTCAGGAACGGGCCGCGGGCAGTATCCCGATCACCACGAAACACTGCGGGAATCGTGACGCCGAGGATGTTGTAATCCCGGCCGGCAAGCCATTCGATCTCGGTCATATAACTTGCGGCGACCGTGACTATCGGCTCACCATCCAGCTCAAAGCACTCCGGTAAGAGTTCCGCCAACTGCTCCAGGTTGGATCGGAAGGAGACGGCAACTGTCGTGGTCTTGGGATTGTCGATGCAATCGAACTTTCGACCGTCCGGCCCCTGACGCGGGCCCATCGCCGGCCCGAACACGACCGGCATCCGATACATCATTCCAGGCTGAAAAGTGAATGACATTTATCTGCTCCGTTCAATTTGGATCAAAGTGATCTTTGCATTGTCGACGCTTCGACCGAGCACGCTGACATCTGCAATCGTACCGCGGCATCTCGCCGAAGAAACCAAGAGACGGAAGCGGGACGCCTCCGCTACGATCTGATCGCCGCCGGCGGCTTATTGTAGCCGACGACGTCTCGTCGCCGTCCATCTCGCGGGCGGGACGACTGAAGAACAGACTCACCTGTAATCTTACTTCAGTTCCACCGGCAGTGACTTTTGTTGTCCGCTGATCGTTTCGGTCACCACCACTCGATGCAGTCCCTGGTCGTTGAGCGCGACCGGGATGGTGTGTTCCGCCTAGCCGCTCTTCAGGACGATGGGGCGGGCGTAGTAGCGGAGTCGTTGACCGTCGGGATCGATTCCCGCCAACACTTCCAGGGCTTGACATTCCCTGAAAGAATGAAATGGGACGGAGAGAGATTTCAAACCCCCGTAACCCATTTCTTTTTAAGGTGCTTACAGCCAGAAAAGGCCGTAAACGACAAGTTGGTGACCCCACGGGGATTCGAACCCCGGTGACGAGGCTGAGAACCTCGCATCCTAGGCCACTAGATGATGGGGCCCCCTGTTAGGATGTGCGGGAATTTAGAGGACTGTTTCGCCTTGTCAAGCTGATCGGTTTGGAACCCGTTCTCAGACGATTCCGGCAGCAAGAATGGAAACGTCGTCATCGAATTGGGCGCTGCCGTGCCAGGCTATCAGCTCCTCCTCCAGCCCGGCGAGTGATGCAGCAAGGGTGACATTGCGATGCCGGCTGAGCGTTTCGATAAGGCGGTCATCGGAATACTCTTTCATCGCATCGTTCATCGCCTCAGGTATCCCATCTGAGTACAAATATACTCGGTCACCAGGATGGAGTTTGAGGCTCTGTTCTGTGAAGGTTGCTGCCGGGATGAAGCCGACGGCGGGTGAGGACTTTCCGGTCAGGGACGCGCCTCCATGCGTCAGGTGAATGGGGCTTGGATGGCCCGCGCATACGTACCGGAATTCAGTGGAACGCAAATCCAGAATGCCATAGACAAGTGTGAAGAATTGCCGTGTGCCCGGATCCCATGGGAATCTTTGGTTCAGTTCGGCGGCGACTTCGGCCGGCGGGACTAACTGATAGAACGGTGGTTGTTCTGTTGGGCGTTTGAGCAGGGAGTTCGCGCTGGACAGCGGTGAGAGTAACCGGCTGAGTGTCACAGAGAGCAGGGCGGCGGCGACACCGTGTCCGCTGACGTCGAGAAGGTAGAGGCCGATGTGGTTTTCATCGAGGCGAATGGCATTGAAGGTATCGCCGGCGAGCTCATCGCAGGGCTTGAATGACCAGGAAAAGCGTGCGTTGGGAACTGTCGGCGGCTCGCCGGGCAGGAGTGCCTTCTGAATCCGGGCAGCGGCATTCAGATCGATCTGCATGCGCTCGTTCATTTTTTCGAGCTCAGCGTTTCGCTCGGCGACCCGGTGTTCGAGCTCGATGACGCGCTGGCCGGCTTTGAGCCTGACTCGGAGTTCATCCGGATCGACCGGTTTGGTCAGAAAGTCGTCGGCGCCGGATTCCATCCCATCGACGATGTCTTCTTTTTCACTTTTGGAGGTCAGTACAACA
>JASLXP010000695.1 GCA_030740295.1 Planctomycetota bacterium | reverse complement strand
TCGAAGCCGCCTGAAAGAGCAGCTTGTCTTCGTGCAGAAGTCGCCGGCCCTGCACGAGGAACCAGGAGGTCAGCCGACCATTCTCCTTACGCAGACAGACCACCCGGGCGTCAGTCTCTGTGGCTTCCCCAGAAAGCACATTATTGCCCGCATGATTGATGAGCCATTGATCGTTGAATTTTCGTCCTCGATCTTCGATGGCCACAATCACACTGGTTATATCGCCCTCTTTCTTGCCGCGGGTGATGCTCACTTTCGCCGGCGCGGAATCTGGCGGAGTGGGGTAAAGAACGGTGACGAAGGTCGCAGGCATCTCTTTCTCAAAGGTAAACTGTGCCACGTCTACGGGGATTTTTTTGTACCAGGCATAGCTGATCGCACCCGGAACAATCTCGGTCTCCATTCCCTTCTGCGACAGATTCGCGATGACCAGGGAAGGCACGTCTTTCTGTCCCTCCTTGTGAGCGAGGATCACCGATGAGCCATCGACCTCACCTTTAAGATCCTCGAAGGGATGCCAGCGCTGATCGAGACGGTGACGGCCCTTGCCTGTCAGCCGATCCATGCAGAGCCAGTAGCCGGGGCCCGTCGGGCCGGGCTGCCTGAAGATGAGCGTCCGTTCATGTCGGAGCGGTTCGGAGTTGTCGGTGAGGCCGCGAAAGTAATCGAATTGGCCTGTGCTGATCCACTGCGCCTCCAGCGGGTCGCGGCGCTTCTGGGTCTTGCGGTCCACCATCACCGTGTTGTGCCCGATGGTCTGATGGAAGGGCGCTCTCATGGGCCAGGCATAACTGTAGCGGCCACTGTCGATGAGAAGGTCCGAGCCGTAGGCATAGAGGCTGATGTGTCCCATGTCATCGTGGCAGTGACCCAGATAGCCTCCCCAGTCGATGATGCTCCAGAGGGCGTTGCGGTCGCACCACGCACTGCGGCTCACGTAAAATCCCGCGGCGTCGAAAGCGTACGAGCGGTGCACGGGCGGCCGGCCCTCCTTGCCATCGGAGACGACGTAGCGCATGTCGTCTCGGCGAAACATATCGTAACCACGTCTTAGAAAGCGGTCAGCCGACATGGGGCCGGCGTCGCCTATTTGCGCCATCCGACGATTGGGTTTCGATCCGTAGAGATAGAGCTCGTGCATCTTTTCAATCTTGCTGATGAACTCATCGATGCCGGCGCCTTCCACCTGGTTCAGATGACCGAGCCGGACAGGATCCATGAAACAGCTCATGGTCATGCTGTGGTATCCCGGGGTGCGCTCGACGTGTACACCGTCTTCGAGCACCTGTTTCTGAAGTTCACGTTTCAGTCTGCGAAAGCCTTCCTCTCGCCAGGCTTTGGCTTCTTTGAATTCCGGAAACAGAACTCCGAGCTCGACAAGCCCGCGGGCTTCGGCAACGACCCAGTTCCCGGTTCTGGCGGCATGGGTCATGAGAAATCGGCCGTGCTCCCGCAACTCGGTGAGAAAGACAAACTGGGCATCCTCGTTCCAGGCATCCGAATGGCGGACCTGCAGCCACGCATTGATCCAACTGGAGTAGATGCGGACCGTCGCGTTCAGCGTGCTCCAGGCCCACCGGTAACGAAAACGGTCCCACCGTTCCATCGGGTTGTCCTTTGCCCAGTCGAAAAGCTGCTGCTTGATCTCTTCGCCGTATTTTTCGTTGCCCGTCTGCCAGTAGGCCCCGGCAATGGTGCGCCAATGGAAGTGCCGGTGAATCTTGGTGGGCCATTCGACGTCGATCGTGGGAAAGATGTGCCAGTCGAAATCTCCGCCAAGGTCGTAGACCGGCTCCTTGTAAGAATGGATGGGCATCCTGTGGGTCAGGTACTGGTCGGCCGTGCGATGAATTCGGTTGCCTGGCCTGCGCGAGAGCGGTTCCTCGAAACGGGAGTACCAACTCGGCTTCTTGCGCGCCTTGTAGTATTTGAGCAATGCCAATCTTGCTGCGGCGTAATCACCGGCACTTGCTTTCCCCTTCACTTTTTCCAGGCCGGGACGCTCAAGATCCAGACCGGCGAACAGCGAACGGTCATCCAGAAAGATCTTCTCCCACCAGGGCAGCGTGTATCCAAGCTCCTTCCATGCCTCGTCCAGGTTCTGAATGGCTTCCGCTGGATTATCAGGCTCTGTCGAGGCAAAAGCGTCTGCCCTCTTGACCGCGCCGGCCAGCAGCGAAAAAGAATCCCACATCTTGTTGCGCTGAGCGAAGTCTTTCAGAGGCGCCAGCCGTGCTTCCAGTTTTTCGACCTTTTCACGGAGAGGTGCGGAGCGCTGCTTCCAGGTGCCGGCAAAGAACTGGCTTGTCCTGCGGACCCGGTCTTCACCCTTCGAAACCGTGATACCGGGCAGTTCGCCGGCTTCGCCTTTCAGGATGACGCGCCAGTAGTAGGTCTTGCCGAGGGCTAGCGGCTCAGGCGGTGAAAAGGTCTTGCCGGTAACAGCGAAAGTTTGAGTCTTTGCGGGATCGAACGCTGAGTCGGTGGAAACGGACAGCTCACCTTTACCATCGGACTGCCATCGGAACGTGGGCTTGCCGTCTCCAACCGTAGAATTCTGTTCCGGCGAGAGAGCGGTCACCGGCCGGGCACGCAACAGAGAAACATCGTCCCACCATGCGGTGCCTCCGCCGTGGTGGAACAGGACGAGATTGAATCGGACCGATTCGGCGGGGAGGCCGGCGAGCCACTGATGGCGACGCCAGCCGTAAGGCCCGGCCCCGCAGAACCGGTAATCACTCTTCAAAACCCGGCCATCTGCGTTGACTGATGTGAGGCGAGCGGAGGTCCGTTGCGGGTGGTTGCTCTTACCATCCACCTTTACCCAGGCGGACAACAGATAGACGTGCTCCGGGTCAGTATGGGACTGCCGGAATCCCACGGACAGCCCGGCCCGGCACTTGGGCCGCCCTTCGATCCGGACCGAGCTCTTTCCAGTATGAGCGACTTTTCGATCCAGTTGAATCTTGGCCTCGGTTCTAAAAGAGGACTTGCTCCAGCCGTCAGGAGTGTCGTCATGGTTGCCGTCGATCTCGAAGCTCCGGTTGGTTAACAGTTCGCCGGACGTCTTCCCTGTTCCAGGAATCGGTATCGTGCTCAGGCGGAAATCAGCGATTCGGATTCGCGTCTCGGGGTCGAGCCGGTGGGCCCAGTTGGAGCTGAAGAAGACGCGGCCGATCTTGTCCCAGCCAAGTGGTTCGCGGGCGGCGCCAAGCGTTTCCCGGGCGAAGACAAACTTCCTCCAACCTTCAAAGTCTGAGCTGAAAGTGAGATAGTAATAATCCGGCCCTTCCGTCTTTTCGTTTTCCGAAGTGATGATGAGAGAAAGCCTCGAATCGGTCGCTTTCTCCGAGTGAACCCGAAATGAGAAAGCCGCGTAAGGGGTCCAGTTGCCAGGCGGGTTCTGACAGGGAATCGAAGTCTTCTTCGCAATGTCCGGCCAGAAGAGCGCAGGCTTGCCTTCGTAGAGCACAGCCGCGTCCGCAGTTAGCCCGTCCCATTTTGAAAGGATGAGGTCCTCGGCAGAGGCTGAGACAGAGGTCAGAAACAGGATCGTCAGGGTTGCAGGATTCACTCTATTGTTTGCCTTTCAGATGGAAGAGGCGTTGCCTCGCCAGAATGGATCAGTCGCACGGTTCAATCAGTTTCGGATCCAGGATAGCACCATGCTCATCCAGTAGACGCTGCAATTGCGAGACGGATATCTCGTGGCAGTTCCCCCCAGTCTGATGGATCGACAGCGCTGCGACCGTGCCCGCGGCTTCGCCGGTCATGGCGCATGTTGGGATGGCTCGCGTGGCATCCCATGCCGTTGTGTCAGCGGAGATGCATCGCCCTGCAGTGAGGAGATTTTTCATTTTTGCTCCACAGATGGAGCGCAGAGGAACAGCGTAGACAGGGCCGGCCTTCCGCCAGTCTCCCGTCAGCCCGATGGCATCATCAAACCACTGGTGCATGTGTTGCTCGCCAAGAGAAACGGAACCAACGAGGCGCCGCGTCATGCGAAAACATGGGATGGAAGGCGGCGCGACGATCTGGATTTCTGCATCCGGGTCATGAGCACGGAGGTCAGCCAGTTTCTTTCGCATCATCTCACGGGTACCCAGAATGTGGGCCGTGACCTGGTCGGCGTCATCCCCTCTGAAGAAAGGGCCCGTCGCGTCGTCTTTCGTTGCGTGGGGGCTGTAGTGATTGGACATTGCGTGCAGCTTCAGGCCGTTGTCCCTCAGGCTGTAGAACCAACCGCACAAGACGTTCGAGTCGAGCGATTCGGTCTGTTCCCCGGCCAGGAAACAGACATCGGCATCGCCCGTGGCATCGACCACCATGCGGCAGGCGATTGCGCTCCTGCCGCTCTTGTTCTCCACCAGTAGATGACGTATCCCGCCGTCCTCGATGCCCACCGCGCACACGCGAGTATCATACAGAATCTTGACTCCGGCTTCGGCGACCAGCTCCTCCAGAGCCAGCAGGTAGGACGCCGGATTGAACTCCACCCGATAGCGGGCCTTCCTGCGCTCCCCCGGGTCGCCTCCTGGTTGCCAGCAAGGTGGAATGCCGCGGAAGCGAGCAGATGGATCGTCGCAGCCCAGATCTCTTACCGAGAGCTTGAGAAGCTCTTCCGCCAGGCCGCCGATGACCTGACGCCCTTTGCCGTCGCAAAGAGGCAGCCAGATGATGACATTTCCGAGCGTGGCCAGGCCGCCCAGAGAGCAGGCTTTCTCCAACAGGCAGACAGAGACCCCGTGACGTGCCGCAGCAACCGCCGCTGCCACACCAGCGATCCCGCCTCCAGCTACGACAACATCGAACGTGTCGTAAACGGGCAGGTCTCGTGCCGGTTCGGTAAAGGTCTTTCGAGTGTTCATGTTTACTGTTCTCGAGTTCAGCGGAGAACTTGCCCGCGCTTCTCAGATATCACAGGCCCCAAACTAAAGCTCGTACTGTGGTATCTTCATCCATTCTCCGTCCTTGAGCGC
This sequence comes from Planctomycetota bacterium, assembly GCA_030740295.1. The sequence continues at coordinate 1,957 of JASLXP010000695.1, read as the reverse complement.
CGATTGATGGGCGATGACACCGGCCAGGGTCATGTTGAGCGCATCGCCTGCGTCTACCACCGGCTTGCGATTGAGCAGGATCGACTCGATGAAGTCGTTCGAGAGATACCCGTGAGAGCCGCCGTGACCGCCGCCGCTGACGCGGGGAGGCAGTGGTGGTTTGCTGGTGTTTACCTTGGGCGTGTTGCCGTTCTTCTGGCCGAAGACCCGACCTGTCTCGCCGTGGGCGCCCGGCATATCCCAGCTTACCGCCATGCGCGACATGCCGCCTTCGCTTGTCTTGAGCAGGGCGACTTCGGTGCCGAAGGGGTTCTTGTAGGCATTGCCGTCGGCCTTGAGATGTCCGACGATGCTGGGCATGCCCAGGCAGGAGGCCTCCGTCAACCGGCCGCCGCTGACCGCGACGTAGAAGCCTGTGGAATGAGTGGGATACCACATGGGCGCCAGCCCTTTGCGCCATCCGTTGCCGTCGACCTTCCCCGTCTTCGGGTTGTAGCTGCCAAGCGGAGCTCCCATGTAATGGTAGTACTCCCCCTCCGAGTAGACCAGCTTGCCCAAAGCGCCCGCCTGATACTGCTGCCGCGAGGCGTAGCAATTGGGTCTGAACGCCGTGGTCTCGAACATCATGTATTTCTTGCCGCTTGCCTTCACCGCATTGAACAGCAGCTCGGCCTCTTCGAGACCATTGGAGCCGAAAACCGCTGGAACCGCGCTAGCCACATGCTTGCCGTGCTTCAGCGCCATAACGGCCAGGCGCGCATGGCTGGGGGCATCCGTGGCGATGAAGACGGCCTCGATGTTGTCGTCCTTGACCATTTCCTCGCAGGAGGGGTAGGTCTTCTTGCAGCGGCAGACTTTCGCCAACCCGGCGCAGCGATTGGGATCGAGATCACTGACGGCCACCACCTCAACGTTTGGGTGCGTCTGGAAGGAGAATTGCGCGCCGAACCTGCACAGGCCGTAACCCGCGATGCCGACGCGAACCTTGCGGTCGGAGACGGGCTGCCAGCCCTTTGCGGTTTTGGTTTTGGGTTTGGGCTCGGCTTTCCGTGTCTTTTCGAAGCCGGGGATGACGTTTCCCTCGAGATCCTTCGGTATGTCATCCAGGCCCAGGTCGAGATCGTCCTCGCCCGCCTCCTCGCCTGTCACTCCGGCCAGCCCCATGGCCAACCCCGCACCACCGGCCACCTGCATGAAATCCCGACGTGAGATACCTTTCTGTTCTTCTGCTTCCATCTGTCTTTTCTCCTTGCTATATCGCTTGGGTAAAGTCACGAATCAGCGGCGGTCACTACCATACGCTTATTTCATCCTGTTGGCTCAAATCCGCTGATCCAGAAATTCGAGCTTCATTTCGACTGGGTCTTCGTGTCAGATTTTTTGAGCTTTTCTGCGGCAGCATAGATCATCAACCAAATGCATTGGATGACGCCTTCCTTCCGAGGCCCTGGCAATAGTAATTTTCAGCCCTCTGCTATTGTTGTGGCCGGCTGTTTCGCATTGCTTTCGGGGTTCCCTCCCAGTTCCCGGCAACAGTCGACGACGAACTTCGTTTGGTCCATAGTGCGGTTGGGGTAGCCGGCGACACCAAGGATGAAGTGGTCCCACGGTTCCGCTTCGCGGATCATCTGGTGAATGCTCTCGCGCACGGCGGCGCGATCATCCAACGGCCCAGCCAGTTGTTGCACGCCTGCCATAACAGTGATGCGGTTGCCAAGGGCCTTGCGCCCGTCGGCTACCGTGACGTTGCCGATCGACGGGATGGTGAAGGCGTGCACGCCGTCCATTTTTGTGCGCCGGTAAAGCGACAGCAGGTCACGAATGTGCCCGCAGGAGTGGTGGAAGTAGAGCTTCCCTGCGGCGTGTGCCGCGTCGGCGCGCGCGTCGGTCAGGTCGAGATTGCATGCCTCGAACATGGCGGGCGAAATGGTCGTCGTCGAGGTGTCGTCGACACTGA
>JASLXP010000694.1 GCA_030740295.1 Planctomycetota bacterium | reverse complement strand
CGATTCTGATGCTTATTCGTGACGGGATGGCCGAGCTGCGATCGATGCCGACTGACCTCATCGTCACGCTTGTAGGGCTTGGACTCTTCTGTCCTCTATTGACCAACGTCACCTACTTCTCCGCTCTCAAGAGACTTCGGGTCAATGTCGCCATCCCGGTTTTTCATTGTTTTCCGGCCATCGCTTTCGTTTTGGGGCTCCTGTTCCTGAAACTACCATTCTCATTGCTCAACCTCGTCGGTGTACTGGGGGTGGTCGCGGGCACGTCGTGCTTCTGTATTCGTCGGGTGCCCGATGAAAAACAGCATCAGACGCGTGCCGGCGGTATCGCGCTCGTCCTGGTTGGTGCACTGCTGATGGCATCGGCCACCGTGTGCTGGAAAGTCCTGCTGGAAAGGGCAAGCCCTCTGATGATCACATTCTTTGGGGTCGGGACGGCATGCGCGTCATTGTGGATCGTCTGCAGTTGGCGTCTCCGCTCTCTCAATTGGGGCGGCCTGGCAACGAACCTGAAAACAGCCCTCTCCGGGATTCTGATTTTTGGGGTTTCAAACCTGCTTTCCATCCACGCCATGAAAGACCTGTCCCCGGACGTTGTCTTCGCTGTCGTTTCCTCAAGCGTGCTCTGGGTTGGTGTGCTGGCTCTCGTTGTGCTCAAAGAGAAATGGACGTCCTTTCAAACTGCGTCGGCTGTGTTAGTGTTTGCAGGCGTCGTGGTTCTGGGGATTGGGAGGTGAGGTCCAACTCAGACCGTGGCGTCGACATCCAGGACGCCGCCTTTCCAAGCCCAATGCGACCGAAAGTTCAACTCAACGAAGGAGGAGACGGATGAAAATTACCGACCTGAAAGTCTTCCCGGTCCACAACTGGGTTTTTGTAAAGCTCATGACCGACGAGGGAATCTCCGGTCTTGGCGAAGCTTCACTGAGCGGGCGGAACAGTGCCGTGGTTTCTGCTCTCCAGGATCATCTGAGACCATTGCTGCTGGGGCAGGACGGCACCCGCATCGAACACATCTGGCAGGACATCTTTCGCGGCACTTTCTGGCGGGGAGGCCCTGTGCTGCAGAGCGCTCTGGCGGGCATCGATATAGCGCTGTGGGATTTGAATGCGAAGTCCCTGGGCGTGCCGGTCTATCGTCTGCTCGGCGGCAAATGTCGTGACCGGGTTCTCATCTATCGTCACGTCGGAGGCAAAGACCCACAGGAACTGGTCGAGCGGTCTCAGCAACTGCTCGATGAAGGAATCAAAGTTCTGCGGATCTCGCCGACGGACATCGGCGGCGGATTATTTGAAGCCAGTGAGGCCACCCGCAACTCGGTCAGATTCTTTGGCGCGCTTCGAGAAGGCGTGGGTGATGAGCCGGAAGTCATTTTCGAAGTGCATACCCGAATGACGCCTGTCCAGGCCATAACGCTCTGCAATGCCATTGAGCCTTTCAGGCCCTACTTTGTCGAGGATCCGATTCGCTCCGAGAATCCGGCCTCGTTTGCCCTTCTGCGCCAACACACGAACGTGCCGATTGGGACCGGCGAGCAACTCTCAAACAAATGGGCCTTTCGTGAGCTCATCGAAGGGGACCTGGTCGACTACCTGCGTGTGGACATCTGTCATTCAGGTGGAATCACCGAAGGCAAGAAAATCGCGGTCATGGGCGAGGTGCATTACCAGGAGCTTGCACTGCACTACACGGCCAGTTGGGTCAGTGCGGTGGCAATGATGCATCTCAACCTGTCCGTCCCCAACTGCGCGGTTCAGGAATTCAACCCGCCTCCCGAGTGGTTGAGCGAAGTGATTCTGAATCCGCCAGAGGTGGTGGATGGCTACCTCGTCCCGGGCGATGCTCCCGGTCTGGGGATAGATCTGGATGAGGAAGCGGCCGCAGCACACCCGCCCACGGACAGAGAACCGCCCCACCTGAGAAGGCCAGATGGTTCAGTTAACGATTGGTGACCGGGGTGAGGCCACCAGTGCCCGGGTCTGTGTACCGGGGTTGGAGTAACGCCTTCTGGCGGGTTCTCGCGAGGCTGTGAGGTTAACGTGGAAGGGCCCGGCTAAAGCCGTTACTCCAACCCCGGCAGATGCTGCTGCATATCCATCAACCATTCACCATCATCGGGAATGCCGAGGCGTCTGACGCCAGCGATGGGAAGTCAGACGGATGCTCTGATGCGCGAGGCCACCTTCAGGATTCGTCTCCCTCTTCTTTGCCAACCGATGCGCCCTCTGGCTTCTCCTTCCGCGGATGATAGGGCAACTCGTTGTAAGACTCGTAGGCGACGTTCAGGTGCGGTGTCTCCACTCGGCGATGCCCCTCGTGACGAGAGATCATGGCGGCCTCCAACATGCCGGTGACCAGCAGCGTTCGCTCGTAAGCCATAGATGGTTTGCAGGTGATGAACATCTCTTCGATATTCAAACCCAGATAGCTGAAGTGAGACCACGGCTCGCCGTTCTTGAGCACGTAGTCGAAGGACACGGTCTCTCCCCCGACCTGTGCTCCAAATCCAAAGCTGCGGGAGTATCCGTGGAGCATGACCGCAGCAGCGTTGAAGCCGTCTTGATAATCGACGAGGAAGACGCAGGGATTTTCCGATTTTTCGCGCATGGGCTCGTCTGTCATATCAGGCACATGTGAGCAGGCAGCTTCTGCCAGGTAAGCGTTCCATAGACCATCGCCGGCCGCTTTCCATGCCTCTTCGCCTTCGAGGCACTGCACTGCCTCGACACCGGTTTCCGCTCCTTTTCGGCGTTCGACCATGCACTGCAATCCCTCCAGCATGTGAAAGCCGTAGCTTTCATTGCCCCCGTAACCCACGGCTGTTGCGCCTTCGAACAGAGTTCCCTTATCAAATTCCACCCACGGCGAACGCCAGGAATAGGGGATGGAAGAGCCTGCCATGAATGCAAAGTCCAACTCACTCGCCTGGTCGGCCATCCACTTTGCATCGTGCCAGTTCCATGAGAGATGTTTGTCGCTGAAGACCGGCACACTCCGTCCGCTTTCCTCAAAGACTCCCGTGACCTGCTCAAAGAAATACTTTCGCGGGTAAAGATGCTGTTCCCTTCTGTTCCAGGGGTAATCGCCATGTTCTCCGACGATCAACACGCCATCGACAGCCAGTTCCTTCTCATCCAGAATCATGGCTTCGCGAATACTCTCGCACATCCGGAAGCCATGCTTTTCCGACAACCCATAACACATGTCGTCCTTATGCCGCTGATCCATGTAAACGGAGGCGACATCGACTCGCGGATCGACATGTCCGTCGTCGGTCGGGAAGCCTTCGAGGAACTTTCCAAGAAGCACATCAGCGTGAGAGCGGGGATAGTACGTGGTGATAACGGCGGCGATTTTCTTGCGGTCAGACATGGTGTTCTACTCGGGGGAGGATGCTGGATGCTTGATGCTGGATGCTGGTAAGGCAAGGAGGCGGCATCGAGTATCCAGTATCGAGCATCGAGTATCCAGATGAAGCTATGCTAGGAGCCGAGGGGATACGTCCCTTCTGAAAACGCCACGTCAAGCATGGCCATGAAGTTGTCGTAACGCGTGGCGGTCATGATGTTATGGCTGCTGCCGAGGATGAATCCTCCTCCGGGCGCGCAGTTCTGAACCGCGAATCTTGCCTGACGCCGAATCTCCTCCGGTGGCGATGTGCAAAGATCATGGCATGAGACCCCTCCCCACAAGGTCAGACGATTTCCCACTTCGCGCTTGTAATGGTCGATGGGTTCGTGCGGTTCGATGGACTGATAGATGTCAACGTCCGCTTCCACCATTTGGTCCAGCAATTGGGACATGTTCGCGTCGCAGTGGAAGAGCACCTTCAGACCGCCGGCGTGGATCTCTTCGCAGATGCCCTTGAGCCCAGGCAGAAATGCCCGGCGGTACAGTTCAGGGGAGCAATACGTCGCACGCCCGTAACCATAGTCCGGTGAAAGCCGAATGGCGTCCAGCCCTCTCTCAGCCAGCGCTTTCACCCGTTCCCGATAGCCCTGAAGATTACGGACTTCCTCTTCCGCGATGCTTTCCGGGTCGTCCATGATCCGCAGCATCCAGGCTTCGAAGTTCGTGAAACGATTCTCGATGTCCGTGTAACCGGGTAGACCCAGCGACGTTCCGCCAGAGGCGAGGATGAAATGAGTCTCGCCTAATTCTTGCACGACATAGTCCCACAGCTCCCATTCGGACCCATCGGGTGGTTCCTGGGGTTCGGGTTTGACTTGCCTGGTGCCGCGCTCGGCAACAATCAGATCCTCTGTCTGGGGAACATACCGGAGAACATTGCCGGCTCGATCCTCCCACAGATTCTCGCCGATGGCCTGAGGCGGCTCTACGACCCGGTTTCTCGGAGGCACCGGCCAGACCGGCACTGTGTCCAACTCCGTCTTGCGAACAAACTCGACGAGGTCTCGCTTCTGGTTGTCCACCACTTCATCACGCCGTCCCTCCCAGAGGGCGAAAGTTTCCCGCGCATGGGACCGATAATAGGTCTTGCGGCCAAGAACCTCTTCGACGATGGGGTAATCCACATAGACCTCACCCACCGGAACCCGGTCAGGCTCTACATGCTGTAATGCTCTGCAAACCCGTTCTTTGGAGGTCATTGGCTGCACATGTTTCAGGAATGTCTCAAGCCACTACCTGCATGTTAGCGTGCCCACGGAAAGCTGAAAGGCGACGCGTCCCGTTGGAAGATTTCTCGTGTCCACCGTCTTGCCCCTCTATTCTTCTGACTTGCGAGTGAACACCGAAAACATCAACAGAGCCGTTCCTGCAACGATGGCCACTGCTACGAATACATAGAACAAACGCTCCCAGTCCCACCGTTCGGTCACGTAGGCCGTGATCACTCCAGACAGGGCTCCCCCGACGGAGCCGATTCCGTTGATGATCCCGGCTGCGGACCCCGAAGCTTTGTCGCCGCCGGCGTCTTGAGCGGCCGCGCCGGCAACAAGGGTGTCCGGACCGAAGAGGAAGAATCCTACCAACGCCATCGATATGGCATAGGGAATCTCTCCCGTCGAACCCACTCTCTGGAACAGAAAGAGTGCGCCAGCCAGCATGAACATCATCGGCGCTGCCAGCTTTGCACGTTTTCCCGGGAAGAATCTGTCTGAAACCCACCCGGTTGTGATCGCCCCTGCGATGCCCCCGACCTCAAACATCATCGAAAGGTAACCGGCTTCTTCAACATTGTAGCCGAGGGCTTTGTTATTGTAGTACGGGAGCCAGAACAGCAGGCTGTAGCGGATCAACTTCAGCCCCAGATAGGCCGTGCCAAGCCCCAGTACAATTGGCTGTGAGATCATCTCGAGAAACGGAGGCTTTGATGCCTTCACCTGATCCGCAGCATTAACTGGTTTCGTCTCAGGGCCGGGTATTTCCAGGCCCTTGTCCTGAGGTTTCTCGACTAATAGAAACAGAAGCAAGGCCCCGACGAAGGCGACCCACACCGCCGGTACGAAGAATGCGGTTCGCCAACCATGATTTGCGAGAAGAAAAGTAGCAAGGGCGGTCGCGACCAGGCCACCCACCTGATAGTTCGTGGTCCAGAACCCCATGACGAAACCACGAACACGAATACTGAACCATCGGCTCATCGCTTTAACATTGTTCGGCCACCCAGATGATTGAAACAGTCCATTGATGCCAAAGGCGAAAAGAAAGATGAGGAATGCAGATCCGAGACCAAAGACCAGACTCGCCGTTGCAGTCGCAAACATCCCAAACACTAGCATTTTCTTTGCCCCGTACCTGTCGCCCAATGCCCCACAGATGAACTGGCCGAGGGCGTATGCAGTCAGATAAAGAGAATCAACGTTGCCCAGGTCCATTTTTGTTAGGCCGAAGTCATTCTGCAGTGTGGTCTTTACCACGCTGTAGTTCTTGCGGGTCAGGTAATACGACGCGTAGCTGAGCCAAGTGAGAAAGAACACGCGTGCCTGCAAGCTACTTAAGGCACCGGAAGGACCACCTGGCTGAATACTGTCCTGTGAATCTGACATTAGAATTCGGGGATGAGGGGAATGAGGAGGGATCAGAGGCACCATCCTAAACAGAAAGTTCTCTTTCAGGAAGGGTCCAATTGCTTCTATTTATTTCTGAATCGTTATACTCGTGCGAGGTTGCCGGACAGGGAAGTAATGCTCTCGGCCGTGGACCGATTCACGCTTGGCTCTTCAGTTCGTTTCGGCGGCAACACTCGGGGACATTTCCCCAGGCGGCGTCATTATCTTGGAGGAGTACGTATCTGATGACCCGCAGACGAAGAATCGCCTTTGCATTTTCACGAGTCTTTCTGGTTCTGTTGGCCTGCTCGGCGATGGCCGAACCGCCTTCCGCGAAGACCCGTGCGGGGATGGATGAACTGTGGCGCAGGGGCAACTGCGTGCTCAGTTCGATCGTCGTGCCCGCGCAGAAAGCCTCCAGATTGCCAAAGGACATCGCCGGGGCCAAGGTTATGGATGGCCGGCTGATCAGCCGACGGAACACATTCTCCTCCTACGCGTGCGACGGGAAAACAATGTGGCTGGCGACCGACTCGCGTATCGACGGGATTGACCTGGCCACGAGAAAGCGTGTTGCCAGCTTCACGCTGGCTGACGGGCTCCCTGACAGCCCCGTTGACGAGTTGGTCATAGACGGCAAGAACCTCTGGATCATCTGCCGGACCGGGCTTGGAATGCTTGACACTTCCACCGGACGTTTCACTGAGGCGCCCATGCCCACGTTCAGAAAAGCGAAGCTGGTTGCCGCTCCCAACGCGGTCTACGTTGTCGCGGAGACCGGCACCTTCGCCCTGGAACGGGGGAAAGCCGAATGGCAGAAGTTACGCACACTGCCATCCGCAAAGGCCATCGCCCGCCGGCTTGACCAGGGAATCTGGCAGACACGCTGGAGGTCTGCCACCAGCTCAATGATCCAGGACGCGGTAGTGGTCGGCGGCAAACTGTGGGTGCTGTCGATGGGTAGTCTGTCGAGTCTTGACTGCACGGATCTCCGTTCCGGGGCCGCCTGGAAAAGGGCTGCAGGGGATGCATGGGAGTTAGAGGCTGACGGCGACGATTTGTGGGCTCTGACGAGCAAGGGGGTTGATTGCCACCGTGGCGACGGGAGTGCCGAGCATTATACGGCAGGCCATGGCCTGGCCGAGGGGCGTCATCAATTCCTGGTCAACTCGCCGGGACACATGTGGGTCGCCACGGAGCCCGCGCAGGATGCGGAGAAGTCTCGTTACAGGGGAGGCGGCATCTCTATGTTCGACAAGAAGGCCAGGACCTGGAAGAGCTTCACCGAGATCAACGGTCAGCCCGCCACCAAGATCACGTGGCTGGGCAGCTTCGACGGCCAGGTATGCGCGACCTCTCTGGTGATCAAGAATCTGGTGACGCGCTCTGCGCACCCGGGAATGATGCACGTCAAACGCCTCGTTCCTCAAGTGACCGGACTCGCGATGCACGTGAGACACCCCAAGACGGATAACTGGGAGACCGTCTCACTTCCCATGCCCCAGGGCGAGAGCCTCTACGTTCTTGGACAGACCGGGAAGATGCTGGTTGACCAGCTTGTTCCGAAGGCTGTCATCGGGCTTGCGATGAGCAAAACAGCCATGCACTGCATCTTCAAGATGTTCCCCGCGACATACTACGGAGGGCACCGCCATGCCATCGGTGTGTTCGCCCGGCGGCCGTCTCCGACTGAACCGTGGAAAGCGAAGTTTGAGGATCACTCATCTGGCGTGGGTCTCATGGGAGAGCAGGAAGGAGTTATCCTGGTTTCGGAGTCACACGGAAAACGGGTCATCTTCGCCGAAGCGGAACCGCGCGCACTTCATGTGGGACTCTATGCCGGACGCATCTGGGCGCTGAGTGAGAATGCACTGGCCTGCGAAACGGGCGAGCCGGGCAAATGGGAGACGGTCATCGAGACACACTCGAGGTTCTACTGGTCGGCCAGTACGGCAGTGCCCGACGGCGACACGCTGTGGATCGGCGGGGATGCCGGAACCATCAGCCGGCTCAACAAGAAGACCATGGAATGCACCACCATCGGACGCCTGGCCGGCCGTAAGGTCGACCGGCTGGCCATCGATACACAGGGCAGGCTCTGGGTGAAGAGCAGCCCAACCAAGAACGTGGTACCGGTGCGTCTGAAGTCAGTGCCGGTGATCGAGTCAAAAGGGACGGCAGTATATGACGGTAAAGCCTGGCGACAGGCGGATGGGACCGAGAAGTTCCCGAGGCCTCGAAAAACTGCGAAGTACCAGTGGTCTTGCCAAAAGAAATCCAACTACCTCCACCGGAAGAATCGGGCTGCCGGAGAGAAGAAAGCGTACGCATTCCTCAGAGGAACCTTCAAGCCCGGCGTGCTCTGCCAGGACGGCGGGATCCTCTGGCTCAGGGTCTACGAAGGCATCCTGCGGATCGACCTCGCTGCAAATTAGTTCATCGTAGGATGGCCGTCTCTTGTGGGTTCGCTCCAGACGGGCGAGGACGCCCATCCTACGTTAGCTGTATCGAATCGGTGGAGTTTCTTCCGTCTTCAGTTACCAGGAGCATGTGTAAAACCTGTCCGATCCTGCAGGAAGGAATAGTCTCATGAAGGAACAAGCCAGAAGGCTCTACCTGGTCGTGGTCGCCGTCACCATGGGTGCGTTGGTGATGGCTCTGGAGGTCCTGGGGACCCGAGTCATCGGCGTCCTGTATGGCTCCAGCCTCTACGTCTGGGGAGCGCTGATCTCTGTCACACTTGTCGCGCTGGCCTCGGGCTACTTTGTCGGAGGTATGCTGGCCGACCGGTCTCCGAAGGCATGGCTGCTCTATGTCCTCCTGATGTGCGGAGGGATCGCTACCCTCATCGTGCCGTGGCTGCGAGGTGTGATGCTCCCCTGCTATCGCGCATTCGGCCTGCGCTGGGGCGCGTTGGCCAGCGCCACTGCGATCTTCTTCGTTCCCCTCCTGTTGCTGGGTATGACGGGACCTTTCGTGATCCGGCTGCTGTCGCGGGCCGTCGAGAGCAGTGGCCGTACCGCGGGTACCGTTTACGCACTCTCTACACTGGGGAGCGTCGCCGGAACTCTTGCAGTCACGTTCTACCTCATTCCGGCCGCGGGTACATCGACCGCAGTGCGGCTGGTTGGCGGATGCGTAATCGCCGTCTGCGCGATTGGCCTCGCACTCGAAATAGGACCGGCAGGTCTCGTCGTGCTGCTTCCTGCTGCGGCAGCCCTGAAAGGCGGCGGGCTGCAACGTGATGAGAGGATCGCTCTACACGACAGCCAGGGCAATCCCTTCGAGATCATCTACCGCGACGAAAGCGCGTATGGCAGGCTGGCCGTGCTTGAAACTGTTGACGAGCGGCTGCTGCTGGCGGACGGGATCCTGCAGACGGGCATGCCGGCGGGCCATTACAGCCTGGAGCGCGGCCGCCTGCTCGCGGAGCAGGGATACTACCTTGAGCTGCTTCCTTACCTGGTCGAAAGCGGTGAGGGGAAGCGTGCCCTGGCCATCGGGCTCGCGGGAGGCCTGCTGCCCGGTCTGCTTCGCCTGCACGATATCGAGACCCTGGCGGTCGAGATTGATCCAAAGATGGCCGAGATCTCCCGCCGCTTCTTCAATTACTCCGGTGAACTTGTCGTGCAGGACGGCCGCCGATTCGTCGAGGACTGTCGCCAGGAGTTCGATTTTTGCGTGATTGATGCTTACGCGTCTGATGTGCTTCCCTTCCATCTGGTGACCCGCGAGATGTTCCAGGCCGTACGCCGCAGGCTCTCACCCGACGGGATCCTGGCCATCAACCTCATCACGGCGCCCGGGGGCTGGGTGGCCAATTCGGTTCATCGAACGTTGAAGGAGGCCTTCCCAAGCGTCTGGGGCTATCGCTCAGGTGATAACGACGGAGTGCAACCGCTATTCTATTTTGCGTCCGAACGCGAGCCGGAGATCTCCCGGCGCTGGGTATTTGATATCCCACCGGACGAAGGGGTGGCCGACCTTACCTACGCGCTGCAGCAGCGAAGGCTCCCGGCAGAGCCAGGCACGGGCATTGTCCTCACGGATGAATACAACCCAGTGGACGTTGTTCGTGCGCCGGAAGCCCTCGAATGGAGAGAGAGAACGATCGAGACGCTCGGCATCAAGTCCGTGCTGCATTGAGCGCCATTCCGAACTGAACTCGGTCCGGGACGCCTCAATCGTCATTCATAAACCGGATGCCTTGCGGCAAAGGAATACGCAGACCTACTGTGACCATTCGATAACGCATGGGTTTAATGCTGATGCGGATAGGCTCATCGATAGTGCCCAGTTCCTGATCCAACATTGCATCAAAGGCATTTGGGCTTATGCCGGCGGGCAATGCCTGTTTATCGATAGTCATCGTGCCGCTGTATTCCTGATTTGGAATGTTGCCCGCGAAGATGAACGCCGCCTTTCGGGTCTTGTTCACCCAGACACTCGCTTTCGGGCCTGGCGGCCTGAATTCTACAGTCTGCTGGCTCCAGTAAGGCGAGAACTCCGAGCCGTTGAATTCGCGACGGACACGGCGAACGCGCTTGTAGGGCCTTGATGCTTTGCCGTAGCCGACTGAATTTGCGTATGCCAGGACATTGCCGCCACAGTTGCGCATCAACACATCGTGCAGCAGGCACATGGTCCAGACCTGGCTTCGCTGGAGCGGCTTGTAGTACCAGTTCCACCAGAGCCGGTGCGTGCTGACACCATGCGGCCAGGTGGCGTAGAACATCTGGAATGTGTCCAGCGGACACTGCTCGTCGAGTGTTTTGCCTTCGATGTGAAACTCTCCCGCGACCATGCAATCGGTGAAGGGGGCGAGGAAGTACAGCGGAACCTGGCTGACATGTGAACTGATGATGCCCTTCGGCTTCGATTCGTGATGCCAGAAGACGTAAACGCGCTCGGCAAACTCGCGCTGAGCCCAGATTTCATAAGTACCGTGCTTGCGGCCCTTCTCGTCGATCCATGCCATGCCTTCCAGTTCGTTAAAGCAAAGTCGCGGATACTGCGTGCTGTCCATGTAGTGACCGTCGACTTTCATTTTGTCGCGCAGGTGGACCAGATTGGACAGAAACCAATCGGGAAAGGTCGATGACATGGTGTGCTGAAAAGCGCCGAAGGAGATGTCCTTGAATGGCTCGCGCAGCATCTCATATCCGAAGCTCTTGAAGAACGGCAGGCGAGTGTTCACACCCCAGGTGGAGTACGGAATGTATTTCATGCCGTACTGGTGCATGACCTTGACGCCCTCGATGTATTTCTTCTCCTGCTCTTCATCGTAGAGGCGGGGCACACCGATCTGTTGCGGATCCAGGTACCCGTGAATACCGATGATTCCGCCCGTTTCCCGGGACGCCTTCAACATCTGGTGGCCCCACGTCTTCTTCTTTTCGTCCACACCCTCGATCAGGAACTGCGGGCCGGGGCCGTTGCTTATTTCAACAGGATGATCAGGGTCGGAGGGGCGAACGGGTGTGACCGTGATGCCAAAGTTGTAGGCCGCCTTCTCTTTAAGAGTTTTGTCCTTGTCGATAAGGGAAACAACGAGCGTATTGCTTCGATCATCAGACCTCACGGCGATCTTCTTGAACTCGTCCTGATTCGACCAGTTCCGGTCGCTCGGGCAGAACCATTGAATGCCGCGATCCTCGGCAGCCAGCATGAACGCAAAAGTGAATGGCATGCCGTCCCCATATTCCTTGAACCAGCGCCCGAGAAGTCCGGCTTTGCAGATTGGGGAATAAGTGGCCGGCCGTGTCCCGATGGCATGATGGCCAAAGTAGCGAGACCACTCCTTCTTCACCGGAATGTTCAGGCTGAACTCCTTGATCGTGACCGGCCCTTTGCGCGGCTCAAAGGAAACGTCGTAGCGCAGCATTCCGTCGTAGGCCAGGGTCGTAAGGATTTCGATCCGGAGTTTGTCGTTCGTGCAGGTTGACGACCATTTGCCTTCTCGGTCGGAGAAACTTCTTAAATCCAGTTTGAAGTCATCAGAATTGACCTCGCGGTCGACCCTCAGTTCGAAGTGCATTGGCTGAGCAAGGAGTTCATCACCGCGTGCGACGACTGATTCCGGCAAACCCGATGCACCCAGCTTGTAGGTCCGCTTGTAAAGCTCCACCGTGTTCTTGCTCGTCTTCTTAAGCGCCTGGAATGGCTCGCAGATGACTTTGGATTTTCCGATGTCGTTGCCGAACCAATCGGGATTCTCCGGGCGAAATATTTTGGTCTGCTCCTCGTATTTGGTTTCGCCTTTCTGGCCAACAAGTCTTGCCCTGAGGATCGCTGAGGTGTTCTGGGCCACTTTGGAAGTGTCCACATATGCGTTCACTTTTTCATAAACCGTGAAGTCCTTCACCTGTGTCTTTTCCAGGACATCACCCCCTTCGCTGGTGAGGACTACTTCAATCGTGTCCCGGCTGACGCCTGGGTCGAAGCTGCTCAAGTCCAACTCGGCGCGAACCTTGTTGTGCCTGAGAAAATACGGGTAGGCGTTGATGTTGAACCCGGGGAAATAAGCAACCGGCAGGATGCTGCTGTAGAAGAGCGCGCCGGTTTCGGCCTCGCGCATCTCGGTCATCAAGAGATACTCACCGTGCTTCAGTGGCTCTTCGAATCGGTAGTAGGAAACACTGTCCGCCTTAACTGCGTACTTGTTGTCCTGCTTTCGGATAAACCGGTAGCGGTCGTTCAACTCTTTAACAATGTCGGCCCGAGACCGAAATGCCTGGACCGCCATCTTCGGGTCCTGGAGCATCTTGTCGCCCGTTCGATCCATGTACCCCACCATGTCCCACAGATTGAGGAACGTCTCCTTGCTTTCGGGACGTTTTTGCTCCGCACGATAGAGCGAGGTGTGAATGTTGAATTTCGCCGGGGTGTCACTGTTGTTCTTGAGAAACAACTCGTTGGCCACGAATCTCTTTTTGTCTTCCGAAAGGATGCGACCGATTCGCTGCTGCCGGATGCAGAATCCCTCGCTTACAAAACGCAGCCGGCCCATGGTGAGTGATTCGTAGCCTTTGGATTGATAGGACCATGCCTGTGACAAGGTGATCATCTTTTTGACGGGCGTTACCTGCTGGCTCATGAATGCCAGCTCCCATTCCACGCCCGGCTCTGGTTTTTGGAGTGTCCTGAACTGGGAGTAAGGAATCTTGAGTTCCGCCTCCCAGCATGGCCAACTGAAGTCGAGGTTCCCCCGGCTGCTGACCCGCGCGACGTATTCCCATTGGCCGTCCCATTCGGCCGCCGGGCTCGGTCCAACCGGCTGGATCATTTCAGAGTAAGCGCCCTTCGAGTTCCCGACGAACACGTAGCAGTACTTCGAGTGCTTCTGCCGTTCGCCTGGAATCAGGAACAACTCGAAATTGTCGTCTTTCCACCAGATGGCCTTGTGTTTGCCCTTTTCGAAGCTGGCCTTTGGATCCCGCGCGAACCGCGGCCGCTCGATGAGCACGCCGACGTAAAGTGCTTCTTTGTCGTATTTGAAATACAGCTCAGTCGTCAGATCATGCTGCACCCCAGCACGCTGATCGATGAAAGCCCGATGGATGGAGGCATCGGTCCATTCCTTGTACCCAATCTTCCCGTCGATCACCGGCGGCTTGGTCGTCGGTGGAACCGGGATGACAGGCTGTCGTGATCGGTATTCGAGCGCGAGAAGACCGAAACTTCTGTCGTCCTCTCCGGTCGCAGCAGCAGCTAGAATGGCCGCAATGGTGACCGCGACAATGCCGATATACCTGTAGGGCACTTCTTCTGATTCTTTTGCAGATTCCATAATTCAACTGATGAGCAATTCGACGTGGGGACTCCAAATGGTTCCCGCACGGGGACAGACTATTCCTGTGCCTCTCCGCCCTTCGATTTTTCCACAAGAACCACCTGCATTTTCCGAGCAGGGAGTGTGAGGCTCACGCCTGTGTTGCGCTTTATCTCCACCACTTGGGATGCGTCGATCCGATCCGGTTTGTGATCACCATCTGAATCTGGCCCGCGGGTGATCCGGTATGTTCCAGGAGTGAGTTCATAGAGCCGCATGGTGACTTCCTTGTCTTCAGTCTCGAGATTGCAGGCAAGGAGCTTTACGTGCTTGCGATCAGTTTCAAGAACCAAAGCTGCAAAATCGGGGGTCGTCCCTTCCCACGAGACCGGCATGTAGGGATATTTGGCTTCGATGGGGCCATACCCACCGGTGTACATCAACATCAGCATCGTTGCCGCGGTTTGAATTGAGTGCGCCAGGTGGTCGTTGCTGGTGACGCGCATTTCGCTCCGGTCATAGAACCAGGAAGTAAGCGGCCCCCACATGTCAGTCAGATTGTTGCTGAGGTTGTAGCATCCGTTTACCAGAAGGCTCTTGTCCCCAGTGGCGAGCCAGCCGATGTAGAACTGGGAGCCGCAGACCCGGCGTGCGAGGCGAAATGCACCGACCTCGAGGGGCTCCCTTATCCACAGGTCCGCCTTCTTCCTGTCCGCGTACGCGAAGCTCTCATATCGCTCCCCCATGACCTTTGCCAGTTTTCGGCTCCAACGCTCGAACCAGGCATCGAATCTCCTGTCGCCCGTCAAAATGCGCCACATCGATGCAACGACCGCAAGCTGATCAGCGATACCGATATGCTCTTTACCTCGGGTCTTCCCGAACAGTGGAAGGTCTCCCACGTTATTTTCAACCAGGTTGTACCGGATCGTTTCCCGGGCGGGCACGAGATACTTGGGGTCGTCGGTCAGCAGATAACAGCCGATGAGATGGTAGTGAGTGGCTCGCATAACGGGCATCCAGGTGCATATCCCGGAAGGCTTGCCCGTTCCGAAATCGATCCTGGCCGGGATGAGACCCCTGGGCTTGCCTTCGTACTCCTGCAAGGCCGCGTCCAGCCAGGTATCGCCGTACTCAATCATGGCGCTCTTCATCTTCTCATCACCGTGCCACGCCGCGTAGAGGCCCGGCTTGAGGGCCTTTGCACATTGGGGTATGTCGAAGCTCCGCTTGGAGTCGACTGCCGCCTTGCCGTTTCTGAAGCCAAACCAATCGGATTTGAACTGAAGCATGCCTTTAGGATTCGCTGCCATGAATTCGCGCAGGCAGGTCTCAACGGTGGTGCGGCACCTGTCGACCCACTTGGCATTGCCGTAATCAAGGAGGGCCATCCGGGGCTGGCTGTAAGAGATCTCTTCGGCCGAATGTTCCACGTCGGTGTACTTTGAATAGCCGTGATTCCCGACGGGCCCCCAATTCCAGACCCCATCTGCAAGAAGCCTGAGCGAATTGAAGGTTTTCTCGTCGCTTGCAGCGAGGCAAGCGACAGGCCAGCCGCATACGAGCTCGACATCGTCGTTCCAGGTGCCACCGAACTGGCCATCGGGCTGTTGGTGACCGATCCACCAATGTATCCAGAGCACGTATTTGGCCAGGGCCTCCCTTTGGGCTGCGGCCCATTCAGGGATACCAGATTCGAGGAATTGCTTTGTTTCCAGGTCAATCTTAGAAAGCTGCTTTTTCCACTTGGTCTCCTCTTTAAGACCCGTCAGTTTCTTCTCAGCGAGCTCGAGTCGCCGGCTGTGATTCGGGCCCTCCCGCGTTTGGTCGAGAGAGCGAAGTCGCATGATCTCGGTTTCCAACTCAGCCGCGCTCTTCAGTTGCGACAGCGGCTTCGCCAAGCCGACAGGTCTGAGATGACGCGTGGCAGTCGCATCCGTCGCGTAGACTTCGAGTTCTGAGATGTGAGGAAAGTTGTGAGTGGTTCGAGCGTTATCAAAGAGACGGATGCAGACCTTGGACGTTGTAACAGGGTCAAACCGGCACTCCATTCGAAGTAGTGTGCTGTTACGTACGGCAGCGAGTGGCCTGCCTCCATCCCAGTCTGTTCCGGCCCACCCGTAGACGTCAAAGCCCGTCAACCTCTGCTGATTCTTGAGTCGGCACGTGGTCACGGCGATGCTGTCAATCGTCTGGGGCTTGCCAAAGTCAACGATGAAATCCAGGGGACTGTCGAGAAGGTTCGCGGAATCTCCGGCCCAGCACGATTCGCATTTCTGCATGTTGCTGTTCCTGGTGAGCTCGCCATCTGTCACGTTATCGACGCTGTAAGAGCCTGCTTTAAGGCTTCGAGACGGTCTGAGCCTGGCCTTGAGAGCGAGGTTTTTCTCCGACCTCCTGACCTTCCCGTCGGTACCCAATGGTGGACCAAGTCCAATATTCAGGGCCAGGTGTTCAGCAACATTGGGTCTGCCCGCCTCTTTGACCGGCACCAGTTTCACGTTCGGCTCGTGTGGGACAGCCATCTGGTTCGTCTGTGGGTCACCAAACGGCCCGGGCCAATCGGCCTTTGAGCCATCGCTGATCTCTGTGACGACTGTCCCGTCCTCCCAGAGGTCTCCACTCAGGATTTTCCCCTGAGCAATGATCTGAGTGGCGCAGGATGTGATCATCCTTCCGTAATCATAGACCTCCTCAAGCTTTCCATTCGTTGCGTTGATCCGGAAACATTTCGTCGTCTGCGGTGGGCTGCCCCCATTTTCCCCATACAGGTAGCCATTAAAATAAGGAAGGTTGGCAATGGCTGTGTAATCATGTTTCGACAGGTCGCACTTCCACACGACTTTGCCGTCAGTAATGGCGTAGGCTGCGATGTACTTCCACTTGGCGCCTGTGTATTTCTTGCTCCATCCGTTGCCACTCCCACATATCAGTTTTCCGTCGACATAGGTCAACGTGTCTTTTTTGCCGTTCGGCAGCCCGGTATGCTCCCATCGCAGATTCAGGTCCTTGTCGTAGACGCGAATGGCGGAATCCCATTCTGGCTTTCCGTACCATCGGGTTGCTATGAAATAACCGTGCGCATCGTCCACCAGCACAGTGTTCCAGGAGATGCAACGATTAGGACTTGGTACGTTGACCTCCTTGATAACATGGCCGTCGATCGCCCGTATCTTCATCACCTTGCCGCTGCACTGGTAGAACACCAGCCCATTCTTCTGGTCCACGCATGGGGTAACCCCACCTTGGCTGGGTTCAATACCACTCGGCGAATCCATTCTGTGCGCGCCGCTCGCCCCAACTCCGGGTCTTGACCCACCAGACATCCTTGCCGGTCTCACTGGACACGGCGTGCAGGCCGTTAGTGCAAGACACCAGGATCAGTTTGGAGCCATCATCCCTGACAAAGTAGGAAAAGCCGAAGAAGAGCGTACCCGGCTGATTCGCAGCACTGATCCATTCGACTGCTCCCGTATCTCGATTCAGCGCGACCGTCCGAGCCATCTTGTGCTCATGGGCAATGACCAGCCAGGTACCGTCTTTCTTCTGAAAAAGAAGCGGCGAACTATCGTAGGTGTGAGTGAAGTTGTAGGACCTGATTTTTTTGAACGTCTTCAGATCGAAAGCGACCACGCAACGAAAGTCCTTATTTCTCTTAACGCCTTTTCTTCGAGAACCGTCGCTCGCCGTGAAGTACGCGATGCCATCAACAACTACCCCGCCCTGAGCGTAATAATCCAAACCCGAAGGCGAAGCCGGGTTGATTCTGGCCTTCACGTTCTGCGAATTGATGCCTGTCGCTGACAGCGAGATAGCGAACACGGTGATGAATCCAATTCCTCTTCGTGGTCTACTCATTGTTGTGAAATCCGCTGATTTCTTCTTTGGTGTCACCGCTCTATGCGGAGTCTGCACAGCCGCATACTGACGGGTTAGACGGCCCCCGTCAAGGCTTTGACCATGTCCGTGTCCGTGCTGCCATCCTCATGCCAGATCGTGCGCCAGAGGCCCTTGTGGGAGTAGGCCAACCAGCCGAATTTGCCGCAGAAGACACTAAGCCCTTGCTTTGATGACGCCTGGGCCGCTAGCCCTCCAAGACGGAGTCGTTTTGACGGATTTCAGGGGCGAAGCCCCGGGCTGTTTGCCTAGCCCAGCCCAACGGGCTGGGTGAATGGTACAAAGATTTGAAAAGGGGCAACGCCCCGGCCATTTATAAGGAGGCCGTTCATTGGGGCAA
>JASLXP010000693.1 GCA_030740295.1 Planctomycetota bacterium | reverse complement strand
GCCACGGACTCAAAGGAAGCGCCGCTAACATGGGAGCATCCGCGCTATCGAAAGCCGCGGCCTCGCTGGAGCACCTGAGCGAAGAGGGAGACCCGAAGGGCCTGGACGGACATCTGAATGATCTTGTGAGTCTGGTGAGACAGACGGAAGCAGAGCTGGCAGATCTGGCAGAAATTTCGCCTGCTGGTGCATCTGAGTAAAGAGTGTTCAGGTTTCAGCGTTCAGGCAGAAGTGCCTTAGCTGCCTGCCGCGGCGGTACTGCGACGGCGGTCCACACTACCGATTTGAAGCAGACATACTTCGAGTGTTCGCTAGTCCTCCAAGACGGAATCGTTTTGACGGATTTCAGGGGCAAAGACCCGGGCTGTTTGCCTAGCCCAGCCCAACGGGCTGGGTGAATGGTACAGAGATTTAAAAGGGGCAACGCCCCGGCCATTTATAAGGAGGCCATTCATTGGGGCAAATGACCGGGGCGTTGCCCCTAAGGATGATCTGCTCGAAAACCCAGCCCGTTGGGCTGGGCTAGGTAAACAGCCCGGGGCTTTGCCCCTGAAAATTGTCATTCAAATCCGTAAAATTGCCCTCGTCTCGGCCTACTAAAGTTTCTTAAGAGCCTCGACGATCTGTCCAACGGCCGGGCGGTCACTGTAGGTTTTTGCGCGCCATTCCTGCCGGAGGATACCTTCCTTGTCGATGATAAAAGTAGCGGGCCTGTTGCTCTCTTCGGTGTGTATGCGCATCTGATGAGCAACACCATAGGTTGCGCTCAGAGTCTGGGCGGCATCGAGGATGAGCGGAAACTTCACTGCGTCTTCAGCGTAACCGACCCGTTTCAGGAGATGTTTCCCCGACCACTTTTCGTGTGGGTCGACCCCGATAAGCTGCGCCTTCAAATCATTCGACCGCGATGCCAGCTTTTGTCGCAACTGTCCCAGTTGCCGATGACAGACGGGTCACGTGTCGCCGTAAATGAAAACGAGGACAACCGCCTTCTTTCCTCTGAAATCGCTGAGCCGAATCGTCTCGCCGCCGAAAGTCGGCATGGCAATGTCGGGCGCGGGTTTTCCGATGACCGCGGAATTCATCATCTGAGGATTCCAGGTCTTGAGCTGATTGACGACAGCAGACGAGACGGGGGTACCCTCGCGTTCGATGGCGTATGCGATGTGTGATTTGACATCGCCTTTCTTTTCTTTGGGCAGCAGAGGCTCAAGTACCTGTTTGAGATTCTTCACGCCGGCCATACCGAGCGAATCGACTGCGTAAAGCCGGACAGCGGGATGTTTGTCTTTGGATGCCGCCTCGATCAGTGGGTCGGCCGGCACCCCCGGCAGATAGCCCAGAGTCTGCGCAGCAAAGATCCTCATCCCTGTCGGACCGCTCTTCAGGGCCTCAAGCAAGGGCTCTACCGAAGGTTGTCCTAACTGCACGAGCTTCTGCATGGCAAGGATTCGATTTTGCCAACCGGTGTCGTCCACGTTCCTCATGTAGTTCTGGCTGCCCTTCAGTTGCCATCCTTTCTGATCCCAGTGTTGGCCAACCCAGGCGATCACATCCTCCGGCTTGTCCGGAACTTCCGCGTAGCAGGTGAAGGCCAATGAAAGGGAGATGAGATGTCTTGGAAGCATGAGTTGTTCTTTCATGAAGTACTTGCGATCTGTGCTGCATTGATTCGATCAATGCCGGTCTTTCTCCACCAGATGCTTCGAGAAGAAGTCCACAAGTTCCTGACGGTAATCCTCCAACGGGCAGCCATGGCCGACACCCTCCAGAACTTTCAGACTCACATCGACTCCGGCTTCCTTGAGCGCGTCATGAAAGAGATGGCTCTCAATCACGGGTACGGTCGGATCTTCATCGCCGTGGATGATCAGGCAGGGCGCGGAATCTGAAGAAACATAGTTCAACGGGCTGACGAGCCTTGCCAGATCGAGATGCTCTGCGACCGGCCCGCCAACGAAGTTTTCAGTGACCTCCTGCAGAACCGGGTAATGCTCACAGATACTCGCGTCGGCCATTCGGGTCAGATCCGTCGGGCCGCAGATATCACAGAATGCCTGCACAGTGCTGGATGCATCCGGATTCCCTCCGCCCCCTTCGAGCGCAGCAACACTTGCAGAGACACCGAGCAATGCGGAAAGGTGACCGCCGGCCGATCCGCCGGAGACGCCGATGCGGTTGGTGTTAAGGCCGTACTCTTCTCCGTTCGCTCTCAGCCATCGGACGGCCGCTTTGCAGTCATGAACAGTCGCCGGCGCCAGCGCTTCGCTGCTTACGCGGCAATGATTGCACGCGACAGCAAATCCGTGTTCGGTCAGCCAGACGGGAGCGCCATCGCGATTTGAATTTCGCCAGCCGCCGACAGGGATCCACAGAATTACTGGAGGATTCTCCGCATCTTCCGGGATGTGCAGATCGAGTGGTAGAGAAACGTCACCATATTCTGCATAG
>JASLXP010000692.1 GCA_030740295.1 Planctomycetota bacterium | reverse complement strand
CGGGATCCATAACATCAAAGTTATTCGCCGCCTTGAACATGCCGACGTGTTCCTTCACAAGATAGATATTTCTGGCCAGCGCGGGGTGCATCTGTGACTCCTCAAAAGGGCTGTTACGGGACGAAACTGGTTACTCTAACTCCGCAGACGGTTCGAAGACTATGCACAGCTCCGTTGAAATGTAAAGCAGCAGTCTGCTGTCTGGCGGTTGAGCCTTCGTCGCCGCAGCATTGTCTTACAGGATCGGGATCCTATACTGCGCGGGCCTACCCATTCCTCAGCAAAAAGTCTATGCACCTCATTCGTACTGCGGTCGCCGTTGTCTCAGCCTTTGCCTTGTGCGCGACAAACGTTCACGCTCTCGAAGTCAACATCTCGCTGGTCACTGAAAAGGATGGCGAGCGCATCCCCCTCTCTGAAATTCACGAGCTGCGCCGTTCGCCTTACGGCGGTTGGGTGGCCACGTTTTTCCCGTTCGGAATGAACGTGAGCGGTACTCGAATCTTCGAGTATGAAGACTCGCTCCTCGAGGCCGCGCTCGAGAGTTTCGACATTCTGGATATCGAACAGGAGAAGGCTGCCGAAGAGCTCGAAGACATCCCTGAGTTCGCGGACGGACCTAAAATCGTGCCCGGCCTGAAAAGGGATTCGGTCGCCACCATCGCCCTGGCCGACGGCGAACACCTCATCCAGCCGGGCGACCTGCGATTTACGATTGAGAAAGGCAAGCTTGCCTCCGCCGACCCGCGGGTGCAGATCAAAGAAGAGGAGACCATCGAAGTGCTCTGCCACCCGGTCACCCTGCGCGGCTTCGATGGCAGACGCAGCCAGCCATTCGCTGCCGCAATGGCATACGACAACATCAACATCATGGGCAACCTGTTCAAACCGCTCGAAGACCCCGAGCAGAGAAAACTCAGAATCAGAGAAGCCAGGGGCCCGAGAATGTTTCGCCGGCTGCGCGTCTACCTGCCCCCTTCGCAGGGCAAATCGTATCGTCTGAATCGCACGCGGGTGATGCTCGACAGCAAAGGCGTCGTCAAACTTTCGGCGGGCAAGTACGAAGTGCACAGGAATGAAGTCAGGATACCAGTGTCCCCGCCGCCTCCCGTGCAGCTTGTCGGTGTCGTCTGGCTGGGAGACGACGCGTCGCTGAGCGGTCCTGATGCGATTGCGGTTTCAAATGCTTCCGGCGCTTCCCTTTTGCGTTTGCCCGTTTCAAGGAAGCTGCGGAGTTACGATCTCACGTTCGCTGTGAAGGGGCGCAGGACCACTCGAATGGTGAAGTTGCCGAACACCTTCGACAGTATCCCTTTCAAAACGGTTGTGTGTGATACGCGCGGACGCGAGCCCAGGCTGTGGCTGTTTCAAATGAAATCGCTCACCGTGACGGCTGGCGAGAGGCCCGGCCTGTTAAGCCTCCAACCACTTCTCATTGAAATGAAGGGCAAGGTCACCGGATGGGAAGCCAGGCCCCTTACTGCGATGGAATCACATGTCGATGTCGCCAGCATCGAGGCGCTGCCGAATGAGCCGGGAACATGGTCGATTGCGCCCGCCAATGGCGAACTGAAGGGCGTCCCCCTCGGCCTGCTCCGGGTAACCGGCCCACAAAGTCCGGTGAGCGTTGTTTCCATCTACACATACAGAAACCGCGGCGGTTATCGTCGGGGCGACCCGGTGGATCTGTTCTGGACGCTCCGCTCCGCGGGTCAGATGCCAGCGAAGCTTGATCTCGTTTTGGAAGGAAATGGCACGAACCGGAATATCGCATCGGATGAACCAGCGGAGGCATCCTCCCGATTGGGCCCTGGGCACACAGGGATGAAAAGACTCGACACCTCGTCCCTCGCGCCTGGTTCTTACACCGTCCGACTCAAACAGACCGGAATCGCTTCTTACCCCGCCACGTTTCACATCTATCCCCGAGAGCAGAAGACGGATTTTGAGATCTATTCGCAGGCCCCCTTCAGCGAGATTGAGCTCTACGGCGGCAACCCTCTCAGCGCTTATTACGCGCAGGGAGTGGGGGCAGGCAAGCCCGGGCTCGCACCCTTCACCGATCAAGCGTTCGGCAATCTGCCGGCCAACTTTGGCGTGTATTCAACATCGCCTGTCGGGCCGGCCCTTGAGAAATGTCTGCCGCCGGGGCCGGATGAAGTCGGGCTGATGGCGCTGGCCCGTTTGGGCAAGCGCGCCGTGCCTGTGATGCCGAGCATGCTGCACCACGAGGAGTGGAATCCCAAGCACACGCTGCCGAACGAGCTTCGTCGACTGCGGCGCCGCAACGCACTCTTCGCTCAAAAGTATGCGGACATGGGCGCGTTCGGCGGGATTCGGATGAACTGGTATGCGACGGTTGGCGGCTATTGGGAAGAATCGGACCGACTCGACGGCCATCAAGGCAGACGAAACGCCGCGGCAAACAAGTGGGTTGGTGAGCAGGTGACCGCGGCTGTGGAGCAGGCAAAGAAGGAAGGCGCGAAAGAAGAGACAGTCAAAATGATTCAGCGGCATGCCGGGTACGAAGCGCGCAGCAGCATCCTTCCCAACGCGTACAGGCAGTACATGGCCGACGTCAAACAGATTCGGCCCGGCGCCACGTTTCACACGGGCATTCCGGATTTCTGGCTCGGCAATGGGCAGTCGTACCCGCCCAGGGCTTATGCCTCTCTCACCCATCGCGATGCGGTCGATTATACGGACTACGGCCGGGCACCGTGGGGCGACTTTCGAGCGCCGGTGTTTCTTAACATGGGCAATCCGAACGGCCAGAAAACCCAGGTCGGTTTCATGGCCCATGGCAGGCACGCACGCTTCATCATCGCATTCGGCACGGCAGGCCGGGGCATCGACGGTTTTGCCGTTAATTCGGATGGCGAACTCCTCACGCACGATCACAAAGCGCTGCTCGAAATCTTCGAGCGATTCGGATCATACTTCACGTCTCTCGAACCTCTGCAGGATGTCGCTGTATATTTTTCCAAGACGAGCCCGTGGGCCCATCAGAAAAGCGTTATCCTGATCGACCTCGCACGGCTGCGCCGTCCGGGAGTGTTCCTCACCCAGGAAGAGGTGCTCGCCGACAAACTCAAAAACTACAGAGTGCTTTTCCTCGCGGCCATCGGTAACGAGCCGGATGAGATCAAAGCGGCTTTCAAAAAATTCGAGGCCGACGGCGGTTACATCGTAAAGGACAAATACTGCGCCGAATGGGTGCCCGGCAAACCGCTCGGTTTTCCTTACGACGGCAAACAGGTCCCCGGCCGCGCCTGGGGACTTGGCGGCCCGAACGGCGAATGGGAGTTCTCCTACATCTGGGGCAAATTCCTTTCAGACCGCGAGGAACGCCTCAACAAAGCATTCGCAGACGCTCCGGCAAGTCCCGTATCGACTTCGGATAAAGAGGTCCTCATCGCCCCCCTGGCCGGCAAAGAGACCATCTGCTGTTTCGTGATCAATAAGACCTACATCCCGCTCAGCGTCGGTGGCAAACAACGCCAACATGCGGCGCTCCCACGCAAAGCGGACCTGATCGTCCGAAACGGCTGGCACGTCTATGACATGTTGAAAGGACAACCGATTCCGGATTCAGCGGATGTGTCCGATGAAAACGGCACGTTCCGCGTCCCCCTCGATTTCACCCGATCGGAAGGAAATCTCTTCTGGCTGACAAAACGCAAACCGGCCAGGATGGGCGTGGCGATAGGTGGCCTTGGCGCTCCGCGACAGGATTCGATTGCCCTCAATGCCTGGCTCGAAGAAGAGAATGGAGATGCCATTCTCGATCCGCTTCCATTTGCCGTGAGGATGAAAGATACGAGTGGACGAATCCTTTTTGAGAAAAACGCTTCACTGGCGAAGGGTGAGAAACACTCAATCGCCACACCCGCGCTGAGAATGAGGGACGCTCTCAAGCTGGAGATAACAAGCCTCATCACCGGCCATGTATTCAAGACTGAGTTTCAAACAGAGATGGCCAAAGAAAGTGATCCGCCACGGAACGGCGAGCTGCTTTCTTCAGAGGACATCATCGCTCCCGAGCACATCACCACCTTCCTCACAAAACGGAAGAACCGCGTCATCGTTCTGCTGGACGAGGGCCAGGACAACTACCGCAAAGCCGCGGAAGAAATGGTGGCCGTCCTCAAGAAGAACGGCCGCGATGCCCGCCTGATGGAAATCGATCCGGCGGACGTCCGCGAATTGCCTCTTCGCTGGAAGCCGCTCGAAGAAGACACCAAGCTCTTGAAAGAAGTTCACGAAGGCAAGGCTATCGCGTGGCGTGTCGATCTCGCTCCTTACTTCAAGAAGGGCGAAGAGAACCCATTCGACAGACCCACGCGGGGTTATCCGGAGTACGGCCCGCGCACCATGATCGATGGTGACGTCGTGTTGTTTGGCTCTGCGGAGGACAACAGTTGTCTGAAGGATCTTGATGAATACCTGAGGCGCCGCGTCTCACCGAGCTATCCTTCTCCCGGACGTTACTTTTTGCATTATGTCTGGAGCCCGTTCCTGGGCGGCTGCAATGGGATCTATGTTGGGTGCCGGGATGCGGCAGGGGCTGAGGCTGCTGTGGCGAGCCTGAGTCGTAAGATTGGCCTTCAACCTGTCGTATCGAAGAAAGAGCTGTCGCGGAGCGCCAGCGCCACGAAGCTGTCGCGGAGTGCCAGCACCACGAAGCTCCCCGACCTCATCGAAGGCAAGGTCGGTTCAAAGGTCATCGACTTCGCGTGGTCGCCCAACGGCAAGAACATTTTTCTGACGCTCGATTCGTACGGCGATTCATTCTTCGTACTCGACAGCAAGGGCGAGATTCAAAAGAGCCAGCCCATCGGCAATCGGTGCGGAAACAGCGTCTGGTGGCGTAACAACGGCACCATCCGGACGGTCAGCGACCAGCAGCTTTACTTCAACCTTTGGAATAACGAGTATCTCTTTGACATTAAGAAGGGCTTCATACATCGAGTTTCCAAGCCGCATCACGGTCTGCCCGGCCGCATCAAGGTGAAGGCAGGCGGCGAAATGCTGCTGCGTGATGACAAGACCGGCCGGATCTATCTCGGCGGCCTTCAAAAGATTCATGCGCTGGACAAGGAAGGTGAACAGATCTGGATGCACGACGACTCGGTCCTGCGCACCTCAACGGACCATCTGCTCTACCGGCGTTCACTGTTTCTCCGCGGGCTGTCGCCGAACGGGAAGCGGTTGCTGGCCACCGGATTCGGCATCGAGCAGGATGTCTACGGCATCGGAAATATGCGTAACAATTCCGTCTTTTGCATCGACACCACGAGCGGCAAGATCCTGTGGGAGAAGAACGGCCTCATCCTGAATGAAGGCAAAGCGATCGTCTCAGACAACCGCGTGGTCATTGTGGATGACGACGGAAAATTTCATCTGCTGGATGCCAATACGGGCCGCAGCGTCGGCGAGTTTCGTGCTGTCAGCGGCACGGATTACCTCGTGCCTGTTCCGGGGTCTGAGTATTTGATTGTTGTGGAGAACAATCAGTTCGACATGGGCGGGCCATCCTGCAAAGCCTATATGCGCGCTTCGGGCAACAGGCCGGACATCGTCCTTGACGTCGCAGGGCGCGTCACCGATCTGCGGCTCTCACCGGACAGCAAGTCTATCGCGATCACTGCCGATCGTGGGACGACCGCTCTGTTCAATTTAAAGGGCGAACAGCTCTGGAGAGTGCGTACATCGACCGGAGGCCCGGTTCGGTTCTCGCCCGACGGCGCACGAGTCGGCGTGGGCACCAGGGCCGGGCAGTTCTTTATGGTGGAATCGGCAAGTGGCAAGGTGATCAACAAGCTCGATCTCAATCGTTTCAATCTCACCACACCCGAGCAGTACGTCGAGCAGATGAGCAACATCGGTGGCGTGCCAATTCTTGCCACAGCCCGCGCGCCCGATCCGAAGCCAGAGCCTTCTTACTTGAAGACTCTGAATAAGGAAGCGATCGAGTTTGGCGAAAACCTGCTGCCCTTGGCCAA
>JASLXP010000691.1 GCA_030740295.1 Planctomycetota bacterium | reverse complement strand
CACTCCGTTCTCAAGCTTTCAGAGGAGCATGGGTTTCTGCAGCGCAACGGCGCCGATATTCCCATCGGCTCGCAGGTCCGAATCATTCCGAACCACTCGTGCGTGGTGGCTAACCTGGTAGGCAAATATCACGTGATCCGTAACGGCGAAATCAAGAGGTGGAAGGTCGCAGCCCAGAGCTGCGTGGAGTGAGGTGGCACCCATGAAGAACAGAATCACCGCGGCGGCCCTGCTCGTCGTTGCGGCCCTGCCTGCCAGGCTCCGGGCAGATTTCGTCCTTGTCGACAAAGAGGCCGGGATTCAGCCAGCTCCGCTCGTTCTGTTTCCGAAAGCCCCACCGCTCACGCGGGTGGCGGCGGTCGACCTCGCCGATTCCATCGAGAAAATCGGCGGCTCGCGCCCGGACCTGATTGAAACCACGCCCCAGCAGCTGCCGTCTCGCGCCATCTGGATCGGTTACCAACCGGCTCTCGATTCGCTGGATGTTCATCCCGGCCACGCCTTTAAGGATTGGTGGGATCGTTTTCGCAAGACGCACCCGGAATATTTCGCTCTGCAGCCCGCCGGAACCCGCAGCGGGTATCCGTCGCCCAAACACGCAAAGCTCTGTGTGTCAAACCCGGATGTCTGGAAACAATGGCTGGCGGACGTGGAAGCGCACATCCGGCACAACTCGAATCTGACCGTCTTCAGCACCGCGCCGAACGATGGGTATGGCAGCGGTCACTGCGTCTGCGAGAAGTGCAAGGTATGGGACCATCCGAAAGCGGACCTGCGTCCGTTCGTTGGGCTGGCGAGACCGCGCGAGCGCCCGCGATGTCAGATAGCGACGTGATGTTCGCTAACATGTGTGCGCGTCTGCTCAAAGAGCGGTATCTGGATGAAGACTACTATGTCTCATTGAACGCTTACGGCAATGCCCGGCCGGCTCCTCTGAAGACGAAGCCGGACGACAACGTGATCGTCTCGAACGTGGCCAACAACCTTTGATACGTCGACACGCCGGACAAGGATTGCCTGCTGGGAAAGACCTATGCCCGGCACTACGCGGACTGGGGGAAGCTGACGAAGCTGCAGGTCTGGCGTCCCAATACCGGCAATCCCGTCGGTTGGCAGAACGGCTTGCCCGACGTGCCGATCGAGCGCGTCATGGAAAGCTTTCAATTCGCGAAGGATGGGCAAGTAGATGATTCCCACTGTGATCGCTTCGTCCTCGCCCACGCGGCAGCAGCTCACCGTCCTGGTGCCTGCCGATCACTACCACATCCTCACCCCAATCCGTGATCGCCTCGTGACCTTCCGGCATGAAGTAACCGTGATGGCCGTCCTGGCGCACAGGCATCCTGAGGGAAGGGGCGGGTTACCGACGGATCTCTGAGTGACACGTTGGAATGGTGAGGCTGCCTGTGGCTGGCCGTGTCACTTTCGGCCGCCCAGCAGCGTCTTCTCGAAGAACGCTGCCGCATCGGCCAGTGCCTTCTCACCGTGAGGGCCGTTCCAGAAGGAGTGGCCGCCGCTGTCGAGGGTGATCAGTTTCGCCTCGACCCGCGCAGCCTTGAGCTTGCCGAGCAGCAGTGGTGACTGGCTGTAGGGCACGAAATTGTCGTCCTTCGCATGGATGAGCAGGAAGCGCGCGCTGTCGCGGCCAACGTAGGTGGTCGGCGAGATGAGCTTGGCCTGCCCCTTGAGTTTGCGACTTAAGGCGCCGATGCGCGAGAGATCCGCCGGCACGGCCATGGCCACCACTGCATGCACGCGGCTCGAGACACCCTTGTTACCGCCCTTGCCCTCGAGATTGGCCTCCTTGAAACTCGTGCCAAGCATAGCCGACAGATGCGCCCCCGCCGAGCCACCGAAGGCGCCGAGTCGTCCTTGGTCTATGTTGTGCTTCGCCGCATTGGCGCGCACCCACCGTGCCGCGGCCTTAGCGTCCTCGACGCAGCCTTTGATCTCGACTTCGGGCTGCAGCCGGTAGCCGATGCAAGCCGCCGCGAAGCCCTTCGCGGCGAAACCGCTGGCGTAGCGCGCAAACCGCTCCTTGTTTCCGCTGCGCCACCCGCCGCCGTGGATGACCAGGATGCAGGGCAACTTACCTTCAGGCGGCGCCTTGGGCAGATAGAGGTCGAGCTTCACCTCTCGCTGGCCGTACGTCGCGTACACGATGTCGCGAGTCACCTTCACAGTGTCAAGCATCGAAGACTTGCGCCCAGGGGTATCGCCCGCCTGTCTCTGCTGTCCCGACCCGGCGCCCCGCATCAACTCGCCGACCTTGCGGCGGAAGGCATTGCGGTCGGTTTCCCGCAGCTTCATCAGGGCCGCGTGACCCTCGGGATCCTCGGCCTTGTACTTGCTCAGCGCCTCGCGGGCCTTGGCCATTCGCTGGGCCTGCGAGCCGCCGGGCTGCTGCGCCTTGAGCGTGCCCGCACTACATGCAACGAGCAGGGCTAAGACGGGAGTCCAGATTCTCATGATCAACGTTCCTTCTCTCTCAGTTCGGACCTTTGCGAAGAAAGGCGCCAACTGCGCCAGACGATAGGGAACTCCTTGAGCGAGGGACGATGTTAAGCTGGGCCAAACTGCACTGTCAAGAGGCAGAGCCGAAAGGGAGCGAACAACGAAAGCGCCAGCGGCAGCAAACAAGACTACCGCGTTTCGATGACCACGCGGAAGCCGACGTTGTGGATTTTCCTCCATGCCGGGCATTTCCAGCGAAAGCTGGCCGGACGCGGATGGGTCTTGCTCGAACAGGAGCCAATGCTATCTGCGCACTGGTGCCGCTCCCTAAGCCGGGGGACGGCGGAAGGCGCAGGAAAGGGCACAACCTACCTCAGCAAGAACGGCTTCGCCTCGCCAGCCGCCAGCGTCACTCGCCGGCCGTCGGGCAGGGCGGCTGTCTGTGACTCGTCATCATTGTGGTTAACAAGAATGACAAGTCTGTTACCTTCGTCGTCGTGCCATGCGCCGACTTCGACGAAACAGTTGGCCGTGTCGACTATGCGACGACAGCCAACCGAAGTGAGGAGGTCCGACCACCATGTGTAGAGCTCGGGCAGCGTGATGTTGTTCGCTATCAGACCCAGGTCGACAGCGAAGGTGATTGCCCGGCCCTTGCCGAACCGATTCTCGATGACCGCCGGTGCGTTGTCGTCGAACCGCGCCAGCACGCGCGCACCGCGCACCGGCTTCCACTCTGCAACGCATGCCTGTTGCGCAACCCAGCGCTTCTCGTCCGCGAGCGCGTTGAAGCCGGCCAGCGAGATTGCGCCGCGGTCGTCGCTCACAATTTCAGATCGTGCGGCGGTGCCGCTGCCGGCCTGGATACCCAACACGTCGCCGAGGTGCGCGACGGCCAGGGGCTGCTCGAACGACCGCTCCGCCGTGCTCTCCCGGGGCCTTGAGGCGTACGCGTAGCTGTTACACCCCGGGAATCCCTGACCATCCGAGCAGAAGAGCGCGATGAGCGTTCCACCTTCGCGCACGTAGGTCCGTATCGCGTCCTGGATCTCCGGGGCTATGGACACCGTTCCGCCAAGCACCAGCACCTTGCGCTCGCGCAGGTTGTCCGCGGTCATGTCCCAGTCATCGAGCACTGCCGCGTGGAAGTTCGTCTCTCGGATCAGTGCGTAGAGGCCGACTTTCGATTGCCCCCATCGGCCGCCGAAGCGGGCGGTGTTGAAGCCCGCGTCGTGGAACACGGCCACGTCGTCAAAGTGCTCGTAGTGCATCATGTACTTGGAATAATCGAGCACTTCCTTCATCACCTTGATGCCGGCCACGCCGGTCGGCGTGGGCTTGAAGTCGTGGTCAAGCAGTGCGGCCGACCACCAGCGCTTGCCCCAGCTTGGGGTGAGCGTCGAGTATTCGAATCCGCAGGCTCCGTTGGCGATGGAGGTGTACGCGTTGATGCGCCACTCGCGCTCGTCCATGGCCCCGCGGCGGATGTCGCGACTGTACGTCTTCCCGATGGAACCTCCTCGGGGCAGCGGCAGCGTGCCCATGTGCGCGTAGATGCCGGTCCAGTACTTCTTGCCGATGCCGTAACTGTTGGGCACGCCTTCCGTCGTGAGGTGGCCGAAGGTGTAGCTGTAGTCCGCGCCCACACGGCGTGACACGTACGGCCCGTGCGACCAGTTAACGTAACGTTGCGTGAGCGGAACGCCCGGCGCGAGCTTGCGCACGTGGCGGAACATCTCGGCGAGGTAGTCGCCGTAGCTCTCGCTGATCCACAGCATCTTCATGTACGCCAGGCGCATAGGATGGCCGAACCGCTCGTCCGCGTTGAAGCGTTCCGTGTGCGGCACGTTGTCAAAGCCCTTCACTCCCTTGGCGCCGCCGACGTACTTAGCGAAAGCCGCGAAGTCCCCGTCGAAGCGCCTGTGCAGCCACGCGCGCCAGCTCGCCATAGCGTCCGCGGATTGGTCGTCCCACAGCGACGCGTCATCCTCCTGGCTGAACACGAACGCTTTGGGCTGGCCGGCGAACGGCTTGATCCACCCCTCGATGCCCTTCTTGTGGTAGTGCATCGTCTTCGGCTTGATGAACGACGTGTGCGTTTCGCCGCCTTTGCGGAGTTTGTACCCCTCGATCCCCAGGTTCTCTTTGGCCACGAGCCACGCCGGCAGGAACGGCGAGCAGTGCGCCAGGCTCATGGGACACTTGAACGGCAGGTTGTATCGCTGGCAGAGCTGGAGGTCCACGTTGATGCTCGAATCCTCCGGCACGACCACACCTTTCGCACCCTCAGGCCAAAGGCGCGCGAAGGTCATGCCTTCGACGTAGTACGTGTTCACGCCGACACTGGTCTGATACTCGTGACTGCCGCGGGGAAAGCCCTTGACAGCATAGCTCAGCCACGGCTTGCCACGGTAGAAGAGGATGTCATAGCCCTTGCGCGCGGTCAGCCTGTGTGGCGAGGGCTTGAGCGTGAAGTCCATCTTGCCGACCTTGCTGTGGTTGGGCGACAGCGTGCGTGCTTGCACGCGCGTGCCGACCTTGCCGTCGCCGCGCAGAACAAGCCCGGTCCAATTCGTGTTCGCGTTGTTGCGCCTGAACGCAGTGAGCCGCACGAGGACCTGTCGGGCGTCCGGCAGCGGAATCGACCGGCTCGCCCATGCGTTCTCCTTGATGATGATCGTGTGGTCCTGCTTCAGATCGCCCGCGAATAGCTCCACGACAAATCGCGAGCCGTGGTTCCCCTTCTTGACTGAGCGGTCGCTCAGTCCGTGGTCAAACCTCAGCTTCGTGCCGCCGGTCACAACGAACTCCGCGATCGTGGGATTCATGACGCTCTCGCCGGAGAGCAACACTTGCCCCTCGCGGCTCTCTCCCTTCACGCCCATGCCATCCGCGAAGGGACGCAGCCCACCGTCCGGCTTGGCGAACACCGACCGCATGAGCCTCCCCCCTCGCCGTCCGCGCAGGTCGGCCTCGCCGTATCTGAACTCGCGCAGATACCGGCCGTCATACGCGAAAACATCGTCGATGTGGTCATAGAGAGACCAATCAGCCGCGAGCGATGTGGATGCGAGGAGCACAAGGATGGTCGAGACGATGCGGTTCATGGGTCACTCCTGTGGGGACAGTGAAGAGCAGAGGCGGTCACCCATCAAGGCCATGTGAAGAGGCAAGAATACCTCCCCGAGTCAGATTCCCTTCAACAGTTCCTTCAGCTTCAGCTCTGGAAGGCCCTGCTCCCACTTCTGAATGATCTTCGCCGCGGTAGCTTCGGCCATGATTGCCCCCGCGGCCCCGGACTGTACGAGACCGAGCCGTCCGGCCAGATCGGCGGCCCACTTCCGGTACTGGGTGGCCGCTGGCTCGTCAGGCATCCTCGCCAGCACTTGGGCAATTTCCTGCTGCTTCTGGGCCAGCGGCCAGTTGGCTATGCTCTGATCGGTGAAGGGGAAGGTGGCCAGCTCCCGCAGCAGTCCCTCCGCGCGTTTGCGCAGATCCGCTATCGCCTCCTTGTTCTTCTTGCCGGCGTAGTCGAAGAAGATAAAGCGGAAGTCGCGTAGTTGCGGCTTGAGGACCATAGCCGTTTCAGTGCCATAGCTGCCCACGGTGAAGCTGACCTTGTTTGTCTGATTGCCCGGCCACAGCACTGAGCACGGACCGACGCCCGTGCGTGATGGGGAGACGTGCCCCGCATCGAAGATACGGTCGTAGTACAGCAGCCACCACTCCCGGGTCGGGGCCAGCTCTGCGCGTCCGCCCTGCGCAATGTCCCGCGCCGGCGTCAGCACATGCCGGTCGAAGTCGCTGACGAATGCGGAGGGGTAGCAGCGAAGGCGTACCCGCAGGCTCTCGATCTCGGCCTTCGGCTCCAGTCGCGTCTGGCAGTACAGGGCGTCGCTTCCGGCTGTCGTGACGAAGCGGATGCGCACCACGGACAGGGGAGTGTCGAAGACAAAATCCACGTAGCCGCGGTTTCCGGCGCTGCGCCCGACAAGCGAATGAATGGGCGTGCTGCCGATGCTCTTCCCGTTGATCCACAAGTCAAAGAACCCGCCGGCGTACCAATTCTGACCCGACGGCTGGTGCATGCCAATGTAGCCCTCGCCGGGAATGGCGACGCCGGGGCGCTTGTCATCATGGGCAACGGTATAACGCAAGCCATACTTTCTGGTGCCGGTGTCCATGACGATGTCGTGCATGACTCGCGGCAAGCCGACGATGTGTGCCGGCGCCCCCGGCCCCGCTACCCTGGTCTGGGCGCCGCGATCGTTCACGAAGACCTCTGGTGGATGCGGCTGAGCGTAGATTGATGAAAAAGCCACGACCGCGGCGCATGCAGTCATCTGGTAGTACATCATGGGTCACCTCCATAAGAGTCTAACGCGTCTCGACCGTCAGATAGTGTTCAGCAAGGCCGTCAGTCGCGCCTCAGCGACGGTCTTGCGGAGTTGTCCGACGAGGGCCTGGACTTTGATATCCAGGCGCGTCCAGGTGGCAGCGTCGAGCTTGCCCTTGCTCTGTTTCTTCAGACGGGCCAACTCTCTCTGAAATTTATCCAGCCGGCGCTTGATCTCCGCTGCCACTCCCGATTCCTTGTCCTTGCGCCGCATCGTCTCCAGATCGGCCAGGAGCTTCTCAACCTCCGCGAAGGACGCCTCGGACAGCTTCGTGTAGCTTGTCTGTGCGAAGCCCTCGGCGCTGAAGACGGTGATAGGACCGGTACGGCCGCCCTTGCGGAACTCCCGGGAGAGCTTGCCGATCCTCTCCGGCGTGCCTGACAGCACGAGATGAGCGAACCGTTCGGGATCGTGAAAGCCGCGCTGCACGCGCGCCCAGGTAGACCATGTCTTCTTGCCGATGTTGCGGTCGCGGTTGACATTGAAGCCAACGACCTTCCCTGGCACCGGCTTGGCCTTCAGGGGGCCCCAGGGGACCGCGATCTCCGCGGACCAGAACGTGTCCGCCGCATGGGTCTTCACCTCGGCATCGCTGTTCCAGACAGTGTCCTCACGCTCACCGTCATACAGGCTGCCGGCGACGTTGAAGGCAAGCTGGTAGTAGACACGGTGGGTGTGATTTGGGTCCACGAAGAACTCGACGGTCTCATTGCTGAAGACCGCATGCTCGTCATGGGCATAGCGTATCGGGTTGAGCTTGTCGATCTCGGGCTCGTCGCAGTGGAGACCGAGGTAAAGGTGCTTCTCGTCCCACAGCACCCGGAAGGAAGTCTGCACGGGCACGAGAGAGTCCTTGCCGAAATAGGTGAAACCGGAGACGAGCGGCGCCCGCTTCCAGGCGGCGTCATCCAGCTTGCCGTCTATCACCGGGGCCGTCTCGGCCTTCGGACAGGGGTAGACGTTGATCGGGAAGCTGTCGCCGGCGATAAGTGGTGGACAAAAGGCGAACAGCATGGCGGCAGCCGCTGTCGTCGGTCCGGTCGCAAGTTGGCCTCTGCGCAGAATGAGCATGTTGGGTCAGTCTCCGTGATTTACTTGACACTGAACTTCGTGGTCGTGGTTCTGCCGGTGTACAACTCGGTAGCGTTGACCGTCCATGTCCCCTTCGGGTCATTGAGAGCCACCGGCACATCCACCGTCGCTCCCTGCCTGTCCACCAGCGTCACCGAGTCAACCCAGTCGGCCACTGCCCCATCCGGGAGCGTGACCTGCACACTGACGGCCTGTTGGCCCTTCGGCATCGCCGAGGCGATTCGAACGCGCTGCACGCCGCCGGGAATGACCGATGGCGACACATTCAGTGAGACCGGCGCGAGAGGCTCAGGGGACAGGGCGAAGAACATGGCCCGGTAGGGGGTAATGGTCATGCCTATCGTCCCGAGTTTTCCGAGAGTTTTGCGGTTCTTCAAGTCGTAGGCATACATGGCCTGTGGCAGGCTCAGCTTCGCAGGCTCGGGCTGTCCCTTGTGGCGGAAAACTGAGACGATCTGCACCTGACCGTTCATCCAGCGCGTGATTTCGACGTTGCGCAGGCGCTGGCCCGAGGCGTCGTTGAGACTCAGGACCGGCGAAACCTGACCCATGCCGAGGGTGAGGCGCCACAGGCGCGCCGCTGTCTCCGGCGTGCTCTCCGCGCTGAGCGTGGGGTACGAGGCCATCGCCAGGTTAAGCAGCACCGCCCGGCCTCGCCCAAACGAGTGAGTCAGGAAAAGCGGCGCCTTGCCGGCCGCGCCCATTGCCGATGCGCCGGCGGCCCGCACGCCGCCATCGGCCCGCACCTTGCTGACACCCAGCGCCTCCAACCTGCCGTCGGCCAAAGCCATCTTGATCTGGCCATCCACGTTCAGGGCGTTGCCAGAGCCCGTGCGCGTGATGCCGAAAACATCGTCGAGCTGTCCCG
>JASLXP010000690.1 GCA_030740295.1 Planctomycetota bacterium | reverse complement strand
CACTTGTACGCAGCGACCATATTCTTTCTGTGGCCGTTCATGTACCACGCGTGGGCGATACGGACCGCGGATTCGTAGACCTGTGCGACCTGTTCGTTCATCCTTGGTTTCCACGGCTCTATCACATTCCACTGCTCGTCGAGCTCCGGGCCATAGATGCCAATGAATTCTCTAAAGGTTTTCGCGGCGGCCGACCACTGCTGCTTCAAATAGTAAAGCTCGCCGAGGTAAAACTTGGCCTCCCTGGCTGCCTTGCTGAAGGGACCGCTTTTCTTTGCCAGACTGTGCGCTACGCCGACCGCGATATCGATCGCATCCTTATCCTCGGCACGGGTGATCATGCTGCGGAGGTACTCGGACATGTGGGTCTGGGCTTCCGCGTCAGCAGGGTTCTCCTGCACTCGTGATTCGGTGAGTTTGAACAGTTCTTTGTATGTGGCGAATGATTTTTTCATGTCGCCTGCCTCTTCCGCGACGTGGGCGAGATTCTCGAGAGTCTGAATCTTGTATGGGGTCTCCTTATCCACCTGCAGTGCCTTTTCGTAGCACTGGATCGATTTCTTCAGCTCCTCCCGTGTCTCGCCCTGGCCGTAACAGACGCCGAGTTGGAAGTAGATGTAGGATTCGAGATGCAGTTGGGCGAGGATTTCCTTTTTATAGGTTTTGAGGATCCCTTCATAAATCTCCGGGATGCCGGTGACGCCGCCCTTGCGGTCTCGCCTGCTCGGCAGTGCTTTCTGAAGTTTTCGGTCAGCGAGGAAGACTTCAGCCTCGGCAGCTTCGAGCGTGCCCGGGTTCTCTTTAATCTTCTTCTCGATGAGCGCGATGTCTGCATTGTTGAGAGTGCCTGGCTCGGGATTGCGCTCAAGCTTGGCCTGGCACTTGATGATGCGGGGCAGGACATTGACGCTGGTGTTGAGCGCCTTGAGCCGGAGATAAAACTCCAGTGCGACAGCCCACTTTTCACGCTTGTAGTTGTATTCCCCGAGGCGGAAATAACACTGTTCCAGAATTTTGGTTTTGCGATCGCTGTTCGATTCGCGGGCCAGTTTGGCTGCTTCTTCATACTGAAGCATGGCGTCATCAGGCCTGGTGAGGATCTCTTCGTACAGCATCGCAGCCTGGAGAATTGATTCCGCTGCCATGCCGTTCTTTAAATTGCCTTTCAGCCTCGCCGCATCCAGAAATGCCTGAATGGCCTTGTCGAATTTTCTGCTGTCCTTGTAGCAGAGCCCAAGGATATAGGTGATGCCATCGGCTTCTTTCGATCCCTTGAATTTCGACCTCAACTGCTCGCAGACCGCGACGGCCTTATCGAACTTCCGCTGTTTCCGAAACAGATTCGCCAACTGAAGCATCAGCCCGCGAGCCTGCTTGTTCCGAGGGTATTCGAGGATGAGGTCGTTGATGGCCGAGATAGCCATGGTCGGCTTCTCCGCCCGCAACCACAGCATGGCCAGCTTGTTGGATGCCTGCTCCGCAAGCTTCGAGTCCCGTTTCCTCTTCAGGATGTTGAATTTGGCCGCGGCCTCATCGACCTTTTCGAGGATGGCATAGTAACCGCCGCAGAGACTCAGCACTTCATCCGTGTAAAGTCCCGCGCCTTCACCGAGCATCTTCTCGTAGACCGCGGCCGCCTTCGCGTACTCTTTCTGTGCGGCCTGCGTCTTACCGAGCAGATAGTAAGCATCGATCCGGTGCTTGTATTTCTTCTTGTCGGACTTAACCACGGCCTCAAGGTGCGGGATGACCTCATCCACAAAACCAAGATTGTCGAGGTTCTTCGCCAGTCGATACCGCGCATCCAGAAACTGCGAATGATCCGGGTAGCTCTCAATGAAGAGCTTGTACTGTGTGACGGCCTTGGAGACCTTGCCGTCGCGTTCGAGTTTCTGCGCGTTCTTGAGGAGGCCCTCAGGGGTCTCGGCAGAGGTGTGGCCCACCACCAATATCGCGCACAGCGAGAGAATAACACGCATGGGAAAGGCTGAGTCTCAGGACAGAATCAAGGCGAAGAGATTATCGTGTGGCGTTGCGCTGGCCATACCGATCTGTCTCGTGTCATCGTACTACTACATCGTAACGGGCTGCTGGTAAATGGAGGTGGCTACAGATCTTTGTATATGGTCGGGACGGTTAGCCGCCTCTGACACTGTCTTCATCGCCAGTGCTGCAGATTGCTTTCACTCAAAAAGTGACAACAACTTACTCAGATCCGAAGTCCCGCTTCAGCGCCCATTTACCTTCGTATCCCGCACTCATTCAGGCTGAATTCTGTCTATGGATTACGCTGACGCCTATTTGGACGTCAGCACTTCCACACCATCCCAGTCCTCAGGCAGGTCGAGCTCTTTGTAGTGAGAGCATCGCTCCAGGTATGTGGACACGACCTTGTCATCCGGGAGCGATTCTTTCACGCGCGCAAATCCATCTCTTGCTTCGTTGAAGCTCTTCTGAAGGTAATGCTGCCGGGCGCTCTCGTAGGTTTCGAGCTCCTGCAACTTTAACTCCTTCAATTCCGTATCTTCACCGTCAAGGATTTCGACGACTGTGACCGATTCGGCCTTGCCCATGACCGCGACTTTGTCGATGACGCGGATACTGAACCACTCAGTGTTTTCAAGCCGGTCGTAGGAACCCTGACTCATCAGGATCTTGACCCCGTATTGTTTCGTCAGGCTTTCGATGCGGGAGGCGAGATTCACCGCGTCGCTGATGACAGTGCCATCCATCCGGTGGTGGTCTCCCACTGTTCCCATCATCAAATGGCCGGTGTGCAGGCCGATTCCAATTTTGACTTCCACCTGTCCGGCCATTTTGCGCACGCGGTTGAATTCCTGAAGTTTCTCGAGCATGGCCACCGATGCATTCAAGGCGTCTTTCTCGCTGGGAAACAGGGCCATAATGGCATCACCGATGTATTT
>JASLXP010000689.1 GCA_030740295.1 Planctomycetota bacterium | reverse complement strand
AGTCAGTGAGGGCTCTCGTCAATCCGGCCTGAGGCACTCCTTGATGGCGGCCAGGCAGATTTCGACCACGGTGTCCGTGTCCATCACGAGTCCATGGACGTCGTCGCGGTTGCCGGACATCTCGATGAGGAAGGCCATGGGTACGCCGCGACGGGCCGCGTAGTCGATGAGGAAAGGCTGCGGGCCTTTTGATTCGTACACCCGATTCATGTTGACCTGTTGATAGGGGCCGCCGTAGGGGCGTTGGCAGATGTAGCGGTTTTTCAGACGACGCCGGATTGCCTGCTGGATGGATTCGATCCTTTCGAGATCGCCCTTGTATGGGTGCAGCAGGACGTAATCGGCTGTGTGGAAATCGATCACACAGCGCGGGGCGAGGCGGTCGATGATGCCCTGGATGACCTGGGTCTCGCGTTCGGATGCGGGGCGGGAGCCCTTGTAGCTGAAATCCCACGGCAGGGGGACGTCCTGGTCGTCTTTCAGCTTGTTCCAACCGCTGTCAAAATTGCGATTGAGATCTACGCCCCGCGCATTCTGTCGGGTGAAATGATCGAATCCCCAGGGATTCTGTACCGGCATGATCTTGAAGTGCAGGCGGCTGGTATTCATGCCTTCGATCTTCGGATTCCCGCAGAGAACCTCTGCGAGCCTCAACAGACCGTAGGAGTTTTCCCATTCCCAGCCGTGAACGGCCGCGCCCAGGTAGACGGTCGGGTTTGATTCGTCGCCGATGTTGAGAGACCACATGTCGCGACCATCGCTGCATGGGCCTTCGGGCTGTATGGAGAGCGCCGAATGTTCATCGGCAAGAGCCTTCATCGCTTCTACAAACTCATCATACGAAAGTCGCTTTGGGTAGTGCCTGCCATAGCGGACCGCTCCGTTAACGAGATTGCCCAGGAACAGAAACTTGTTGGTGCCGCCCGGTGAATTGTAGAACGGCCGATTCGGCGAAAGGAGGTCGAGCGCAACGATCCTTCCTTTGCCCACCTTTTCTTCAAGCATCACGGTACCGCCGTTGATATTCGAGGTGGCAAGAATGGATACCTCTTCCGTTTCATTCACTCCCGTCACCTGCCGCTGCAACATCTGATTCGAGTACAGATTATCTGCTGCCCCGGAAACAGTGCCGAACCAGCCCACCCTGTCGCCCACCGAATAACCGCGTGTAATGTCGTTCTCCACCTCGATGATCATTGCGGGCGAAACGCGGTCGCCCACGTGGGTCTTACTGAACTGAAGGCCGCGGTTGCTGGCATACTCGAACAGGCAGGACATCACCTGTCCGCCGCCGGCCGCGTAGGCGGTAACGGATTTGTAGTTGAGCCGTGAAAGATTTTCGTGGGAACACACCATCGTAATGACGTGCTTGAATTCTCTGAGCAGACGGAGGCTGAATTTCTCGGAAGTGATGTTCAGCTTCCTAACTCGCCCCGGATAGAGGATGTCGAGGTGCTCTCCGAGAAGAGCAGGTCTGTCACTTAACAGGAGTATTGTTTGTCTCTTTCGAGCCATGGTTCGGAATGGTTGATGGTTGATGGTTGATGGTTGCCAACGCGGGGCGCAGTGCTTAGCCCTGCCGGCTCTCGCCGGCTCGGTCGGGCAAAACGACCAGCCAACAAGGGATCTCAGCGAGCAGACAGTCTGGCAGAGCTACCAGACTGTCGCCACGAGCCCATTCTGGATCTTTTCAGAGAAATGGGAATCCGTCCCTGAAGTGTCAACGGTGACGATGAAGTGCCCGCTCAACAGCATCCGCCATCGCGTCAACCTTCAGCGACAGATCGAGGAAACCGGCCATTCGCGCTGCTTCCTGTGCTGGATGGTTGAGGACTTCATGGTATTCGATGTCCAGTGTCTTCATGTTGGGCTTTGTAGTCAGCCACTCTTCCACTTTCGATAGATGGTCACGAAAATAAGAAGCCATCGCCCGATCGTCCGGGCCTGGCTCTTCGTTTCTTCGCGTCAGCATGGCCGCCTGTGAAGCAAGAACCTCTTGGAAAGGACGCCGCATGAACAGGATGCGGTATTCGTGTTCTTCCGGCAGGTGTTGTAAGAGTGCCGATACGACTTTGATAACTTTCCCTTCCGCCTGCCCCAGCCAGGAAGCATCC
>JASLXP010000688.1 GCA_030740295.1 Planctomycetota bacterium | reverse complement strand
GATAGCGGATGACCTCGCCGGGCAGCGGATTCTTCTTCCATTCGTCTTTGCCGCGA
The DNA here is from genome assembly GCA_030740295.1 of Planctomycetota bacterium. Next base: position 3,186 of record JASLXP010000688.1, on the reverse strand, counting down.
TGGACTTCGATCTCATCGATAAAACAGTAAGGGCCATTGGGGTCGATCAGGAGCTTGATGAATCTGCCATGCGTCTGAAGTTCATCTGTGTAATAGCGGTGGACCGCGTAACCTTCCTCCGGGTGGGTTCCGTTCTTCTCGCTCAACTTCACCAGATTGCCGAGGGAGTAAAACGCGCGGCCGTCCGCACTGATCAGGGCCTGGATCGTTGATGGCCATTGAACTCCCGCAACGCCCGCGGCCGTGTTGTAAGAGATGCCTCGAATCGGAAAGTCATCGCCCAGATCCATCGTGATGACTACGGGGTTGGAATGAGCCCATCCGACGGTACTCATTTGCGTCCAGAAATATCCCACGGAGTACTGGCCGTCCGTGAGCTGGGTCTTGTCCCCATCATCTTTGCAGAGCCGATAGCTGGGATTCGGCTGGAGCGTGTAGAGTGCCCCCCGTGCGACGTTCTCGTAGGAGAGCGTCTGTCCGGCGTCGTCAAGCACTGTCCTGGCCTCACTGGCAGTTAGAACCTGAACATCGTCCACGGCGACGGTCCCTCCGGGCGTTTTCTTTCCTGACATGTGCCTGGCGTCCGCCCAGATCTGAACGGCGACGGTGGTGGCCGCACCGCTCTTGAAGCGCGCAACGTATCGATTCCAGCGTCCAGGCTGAGCCACAGCCACAATTCGGACAAGCTCGTGTCTGCCTTCTTTGCCCGATACGATACGCACGATCGGCTTCATCGAATTGTCCCGCTTGACCGCGGCAGTCAGAACGAGGTCGGTTTTCGCCGGCAGCGAGATGGACTGGGTGACGGGGCCCGAAACAAGCCATCGTGGAGTTCGGTAGCGCGCAGAATCCTGGCCGCTGAATCCATCTTCGTTGGTGCCTCGCCAAGCGCTTGCATCGGGCACGTGCCAGTTGGCAGGCCGGTTTTCGTCCTCCGGTGTCCGGGCAGTGAAATCAGAATTCTTGACCAGCGGAGCTGCGGGCAGGCATTCAGTAAAGGTTGCGATGAGAGCAATGACAGGTAGCAGGTATTTCATGGTTCTGTCCTGAATAGAGGGACCATCGTTCATCTGTCTGCCGCTGCGCAGCGGTGTTCTCTCAGCCAGGTGCGCAGTGGAACGTCCTTCTCCGTTGGCTGCCACCAGCCTTTGATATCGACGCCGTCGCCGAGTATTTGCCGGCGGATCGGATCGCACTTCGAAAGGACTTCTTCGGGCTGATTGTTGTAGTCCAGCCCGCGTAGCCAGCGATAGCTGTAACCGAAGAACACGACCTTGCGAGTCACGTTGGATGAATTGTAGCTGCGTGAATGGAAGAGGCGCCGATCAAACAGAACAGCGGTGCCGGGCTTGACGGCGACTTCGGTAGTTCCGGCCGGGTCGCCGTTTTCGTCTCGCTCTTCGGGAAGCGCGTCCCATCGATGGCTTCCGGGTATGATTCGGAAAGCGCCGCAGTTCGGGATGGTCGTGTCGCTGAGCCAGTAGGCGATTTTCAGTGACAGCCGCGGATGGGGGCGTTCCATTTCTGGAACGGGTCGGCCTCCGTCCTGGTGCCAGTGCCGGCCGTAAGTCTCAGGTTCCTTGTCAGGCGGTTCAGGCGGATACATGATCAGGTGCGAGATGTAGAGCTGGATGTTCCAGCCGAGGATGTCCCACACGATTGGGAACGTCTTGGGCCAGTCGAGCAATTCAAGAAAGTGGTCGTCTTCAATCACCACATTGAACCTTGCCATGAGCTCATGCGTAGCGAGGCCCTGCCGTTCGCGTTCTTCAGCATCGATGCGATCCACAATCTGTTCAAGCCGGCCAACCACTTCCGGCGGCAATGCGTCTTCGATGATCAGATAGCCGTGCTCATCGAAGTGTTGGAGCTGGTCGGGCGTAGCCGCGTGCTTCAGGATGGAGTCGTCCATGGTGTTGTTGGATCTGTTAGCGGGTCATCTCATCGAGGAACTGGATTATCCACGGATTTCCAGGAGACTCATCCGATGCGAACGAATCAGCCTATGTGGTTTGGCCCGGCTTTGTGCGGAGGATGAAGGAAATCGGAGGGGCTGTCTGTATGATTCGCAGACCGACTCCGCCTGTTAGGCCTTCAATCTCAGCTTATGCCCGACGACGAAGACACGCTCCAATTCGCATGTTGAGGATTGAAACCCCCGACAGAAGGTAACATTATCCTGCCAGTTTCTCAGTTGGAGGTTAACCGATGGCCAGTGACGAATCGAAAAACAGTGATACGACGCACTTTGACATGCGTCCGGTGAACCGGGATGAACCTGGGGGCAGCGGCCTCGGCATTCTTCTTGTCTTAATGGCGTTGGCGGTGCCAGCCCTTCTGGTGATCACGTATCTAATGGTGAATACGCCCGAGCCCGGACAGGAATTGCCGGGGGAGATTACGCCAGGCTTCCTTGAGGCAATCCCCCTCAACAGACCACCAGAGCTCGACGGCCCGTCTCTTTTGGCAGAGGCACCCGAGGAACATCCAGGTGAACTGGCGATTGAGATAAGTGAGCCTGCCCCTGATGGGACGCCTGAAGAGCTTCTGCAAGTAGAGACAATGAAGAGAAGAGCGGCGCGGCCAAGACGACTCATCACCGATCAAGAGCCTGAGCCGGAATGGCAAAAAGAAATCCGAGCGCAGTTGGAGAAACGGATTTCCTTCGATTTTGTGGATACCCCGCTCGCGGATGTCGTGGCCTTCCTGACGAACCTGACGAATACCAACATGGTCCTCGACCCTGCAGCCGTGGAAGGGGATGACGTACCGGTGACGCTGAAGGTCAGTGATATGAAGCTGGTGTCCGCGCTCGAATGGATTCTACGCCTGGTAAATCTCACATATGCATTCCGCGATGAAGCAATTTTCATATCGACACCGGCACGTATTCAAAGCCTGCCGTCCGTACGGAACAAGCAGATCGTGTTTCGGGTCTACGACCTTCGAGAGCAGTTGAAAGAAGATGGCAGGGAAGTGCTGCTCGACGTGATCCGAAATTCAACAGCCGCGGATTGGGAAGCTCCGGAGGCCATCCTCAGATTCGTGGACGGACGCTTGATGATCCGACATCGGTGGATAGTGGTCGGCATGGTAGAAGAGATGATGGATGAGTTTCTCAGGGCAAGTGGAGTGGAGCCTCCGAAAAAGCCATCTCCCAAGACCGGCTCCGTTAAAGCAAAAGTG
>JASLXP010000687.1 GCA_030740295.1 Planctomycetota bacterium | reverse complement strand
TCGGTTACCAGCTCAGTGATCTCGTTTGTGGATTGGACCACGTCTTCTGCAAGTTTGCGGACCTCCTGGGCAACGACCGCGAAGCTCTTGCCGGCATCCCCGGCGCGGGCGGCCTCGATGGCCGCGTTCAGGGCCAACAGGTTGGTCTGGTCGGCGATGTCATTGATGGAATCGATGATTCCGCCGATTTCCTGTGATTTTTCGCCGAGGCTGAGAATGCGTTTAGCGGACGAATCCGTTCCGGTGCGAATCTCATCCATGCCCGCCATGACGTCATTAACTGATTCCTGGCCGGCCCGTGCGTTCATAAGGGTGCCTTCGGCGACGTCTACGACTGCCTGGGCGTTGTTCGCAATCTGCTTGGCGGATGTCGCAAGTTCTTCGATGGTGGCGGAGGTCTCGCTCACAGAGGCGGCCTGCTCAGCAGAATAGCTGGCCTGCTCCTCCGACGCGGCAAGAATGCGGCCGGATGCAGCGCTCATGCGGAGGCCGCTCTCCCGTACCTGTCGCACGAGAGTTCCAAGATTTATGACCATCATGTTGAACGAATGTGCCAGGTCGCCTTCCGCCTGCACGGTCGAGGTCAGGTCCCCTTCCGCCACGCATCGGGCCTGCTCGGCAAGAGTACGCAGGCTGTTCTGCATCCCTTTGAATTCAGTGATGAGCGGCCCAATAGCAATGATCTCTCGCGAGTAGTCTCCCCTGGAAATGGCGCTGGCTACTTCCTTAACTTCGGAGAGAGTTTTCTGCATGTCCGCGAATGCCTGACAGAGCTCTCCGATTTCGCCGCTGTACTGAGCCGCGTCGAGGTCGAGCTGAAGGTGACCCTCCTGCGCAAACATTCGTGAAGCCTGGGTCAGTTTAGATATCGGATTCACCAGCCACTGAATGAGCAGATTCCGAACCAGCAGATAGGAGATGATGACGGCCACGAGAAAGCCCCCTATGAACTTGAACCAGAGAGCGGGTTCCGTCCCTTCCTGGTCTGCGGCTATCATGATGATGACGACCGTCACCAATCCGAGGATCAGAGTGTTGAACGCAAAACAGAACAGGAGACGTGAACCAACACTGGAGAAAACACGAGAAAGAAACTGCATGGGCAAACCTCTTTAATTCAACCCTTTTGAGAGTCTGGGATTCATTGTCGTTTCAAGCTTCAAAATGCCAAGAAGACGATCCTCGAGCCGGGCTTCGCCTTCGATAAAATCAGCACGGACTTTTTCAATTGTAGCGAGTGGAAGTTCAATGGAAGAGGTGGGCAAATCGATCACGTCAAAAACAGAATCGACGTAGAAACCGATCTGCCAATCACCATAGAGCGCAACAATGACGCGATTCTGTCCCGAGTACGGTGACGCATCCAGGCCAAAAAATCGCTTCAAGTCCACCACGGTCAAGATCTCACCACGCAGATTCATCACCCCACGTATGTGAGGCGGCGCGCAAGGCACCGAGATGATGTCCGGCGAGGCGACGATCGTCCGCACGTTCGGAGTATCGACTCCATACCATTCATTGGCGAGAGAAAATGTCAGCAACTGGCGAGTCACCATGTCCTCATGTTCCACTCTCTGGCTGAGCATGAGGGCACGGCGTCGAAGGATTTCGCGTTCGTGCTCAGAGAGGCCGTCTTCTGCTTCAGACTTCTCTTCGAATTCATCCAGGGGCATCCCGGCCTCAAAGGAGATGCCGGCGTTTGCTTCGGCCTCGCGCTCGATATCCATGATGCGATCGATGCGCAGCATGAACAGGATCCGCGCGTGCAGCCGGGCAATGCCAGTTAGGAAGTGTCGCAGCGGTGTGATGTTGGTGGGAGGGTCGACGACTTCTTTGGAAATCTGGATCAGATCGGAAACTGCATCGACGATAAGCCCGACCGTCCTCTCGCCATGTTCAGCGATGATGATGTGACTGCGCAACGTATGCGGGAGGGGTTGCATGCCCAGCAGGCGTCGAAGTGAGATGACAGGGACAATGGCGCCCATCAAGTCGATCACCCCTTCGAGGAAAGACAACGGCTGCGGCACAGAGGTGACCTCCACCATCGGTATGACCCGCTGGACGCAGCGGATGTCGATTCCAAACTCTCTCTTTCCGAGGCGGAAGCCGATCACTTCAATTTCATCAGGCAGTGCATCGATAATGTCGTCATGAACATCCTGCACTCGGATAGGCGCCGGCGGGGTCGGGTACGGGTCCCTGTACTCCTCGAGCACGGGCGCGACAACGACTGTCGGCGAAGTCGCATCCTCGGCACCCGCGGCGATCTCTGCCGGGGACGGGATCTTCCGTTGCTCCTCGCCCCCCTCTGCCGGCGACACCGGGGCATCGGTCTTCTTGAAAAGGCTCTGTTTAAGGGGGTCGTTCCCGAGTGCGCGGCTCATCTTTTGATCACCTCGGCAGCCAGGTTGCGATAGGCTTTCGCGCCTGTCGACCGGGGCGAATAATCGAAGATTGTCTGGTGATAACTGGCCGCTTCATCCAGTTTGATTGTGCGAGGGATGACCGTTTCAAAAACCAACGCCTTAAAGAATGATTGAACCCGTTCGAGGACCTCCCGGCTCATATTGACCCTCTTTTCGTAGAAGGTAATGATCACCCCGCCGATCTGCAAATTTGTGTGCCCGAGGTCTGATTTGACCAAATCGATGATCGTCATCAGATGCTGCACCCCTTCCAGCGCGAAATAGCCCATCTGAATGGGAATGAAGATCTCGTCCGAGGCCATGAGCGCGTTCACCGTCAACAGGCTGAGGCTCGGGGCACAGTCAATGAGGCAATAATCAAAGTGAACAGAAACTTCCTCGAAGGAACGCTGGAGGACGGTTTCCCGGCCGGCGATATTCACCAGTGTTACCTCGCAAGCGGCGAGATTCAGATTGGCGGGGGCCGTATAAAGGTCAGTAGTACTCGTGGGCTGGATCACCTGATTAATCGTCACCTCCGGGTCGGACATCACGTCATACATCGTCCTTGCATGATTCGAGCCGAGGCCGACACCAATGGAACTGTTGGCCTGAGGATCGAGATCCACAAGTAAAACCTTCTTTCCTTCCAAAGCGAGGGCCGCGCTCAAATTTATTGCCGTGGTTGTTTTGCCGACTCCGCCCTTCTGGTTGGCAATGGCAATGGTTTTCATACAGGCCGATGAAATGGATGGAGTCGCAGTCGGGCTGACGCTCCGCGGCAGCTCTTCCCATAGACTCTAAGACCCGCGAATGTTACGGAAACCTTTGTCTGTAAACAATTCCGGTCAGCCTTGTTCGACAACTGGTTCCTCTGTTGCCTCCGGGGCGGCTTCCACGTGCTGGCAACTCTCATCGCTCTGCTGGCCGCTCTCATCATTCGAAAAGACCTCAGCATTTACTACCACAGCATTGCCGCGTTTTTCACAGGCCTTCAAATTTTTTGAGCCCGGCCTTTCAGTCCAGAGCAGGTGTGAATCGGCCATACCTGCTGAATTCGCTGCGTCAGCAAGGAAACGAATCACTTTCGGCCGATCGAATCCCCGCCAGACTTTGTGAAACGCCTCACGGTACTGGGACGCCTGCAGTTCCTGGCTGCCGACCAGTTGTCCAAGAGCGAGGAGCACTCCTTTCATCTTTCTGCGCATGGGAACGCGATCAGCGAACTCGCGGAGACGGTCAGACGCGACACAGGCATCCTGATGATCGCCCAGGACTGTCTGAAGCACCTTCAAGTGCTTCACGAAGCGGCCCAGGAGTTTCTGATCGAGCACCGGCTCGAGGAACTCGCATGCATAACGGAGACGTTTGCAGTCGATGCGCAGTTGATGGTATGGCTCGGGTGGCGTGTCGGATTTAATTGCACGCGCCTTCTTGTGGACCTTCTTGAACCGCTTGGTGACGAGCTTCATTCCGTGGACGGACACCGTCCGGGATTGGCTGAGCTGACTTTGCGGAGGGCCGAGCTCCAGGAATCGTTTGAAGCGGCTGATCAACTGCTCATACCTCGGGCTGGACAATGCTCTGACCAGCCGCTTCCGAGCCTGCTTGCGTTGCTTGTCCAGTTCCTCCTGATAAGTGGCAAGGTTGGCCAGGTCGTTCTTACCAACAATCATCGAGTAGCCTTCAAAATTCTCCCGATAGACATCCAGGTCCCGCACGTCGCCCAGAACTTGAGCCAGCCATTTCAATTCCCGTCCGATTTTCACGATCGAACGCTGAGCCAGAAATCTGTTGAAGAACTTGAGTGCCTCGCGGATGCGCCGGACGGCCACTCTCATCTGATGCACACCTTCAGGATCGATGCCCTCCCAGGCGCCGCCTTCATGAAATAGAACTTCATGAAAATCCTCCGCAAGACAACGATACGCGAGGCGGGACATCGGAGTAGTGACGGAGGGAATCTCCTTTACCGCGATCAAGGAACCCGGCGGACGCAACCCCGCTGCATGAAGCCCCCTCTCGAACTTACTCAGCCTTGCCGGAAGGAGCTTCAGGCGGCTTTCAAGCTTTTCAGCCAGCGAATGCAGCTCCTCTGGATTGCCCTGGGACAATTCCATCTCCAACTCGAAGAACTCGACACGACCGACTGCATCGCCGAGTGGCTTTTGAATGCTCTCAATTTCAGTCATATCCAAACAGAGCTCCAGCTCCGTTTCATTCGGCGTATGAACCATGTAACGCCTGCGGATTTTCTTGACTCGGAAGAGCTCGCGTGGCGCCTCACGCGGGAAATCGGCCGCAATAAAATCAGCAACCACCCCGGGTGGAATCGCATCCGGACCGGCAGGCAAAGCGACGACGCTCTGCTCGATCTCCTCCCTCTGTTGAACGGCCGAATCCTGGCGACTGAGTGACTTCAGCCCGATGCAGCAATTACTGCCTTTGTCCTGCCATCGGTAGGCCCAGCCCGATTCATAGAGTCGCCAGTCGAGCGTATCCAGATAGACATCCACGATCTCCTGTGTCGCGGCTTCGACCAACTTGTTGCCTTGTGACTCAAGAAACGTGAGCAACTGCTCCGCCTGAGCAGGATCTTCAAGAATGAACTTCGCTTCGAGCTCTACAGCGGCTTCGCGTTCCATCTGGGCACTCCGGTCTTGTGATGAATTCAAGAGAGCAGAATCATACGAAAGCCGCTTCGTATTGACACCACACTGGGAAGACAACAAACACGAGCGAACAGCCCGGGCAACGTCCGGTACCCATTAGCCGCAACCGAGGACTCTTACCACAGATGGTAAGGCCATCCCACGGATTAATACCGTCTTAGACCATCCGTGGGATGGCCTTGCCATCCGTGGT
>JASLXP010000686.1 GCA_030740295.1 Planctomycetota bacterium | reverse complement strand
TCGACAAGGATGTCATCGCCCAATCGTTTCGTCGCGGCGCCCTTCAATTCGGACGCCTGGCTCATCAGTTTCCAGCCCGTTTTGCCCACGGGTGATTTTCCGTCACCAATGATTTTGGGAGCCTGGTAGACCATTACTTTGTCCACGAGTTTCTCACGGAAGAATGAGCCGAGAACCTGTTGGCCGCCTTCGACCAGCAGGTTCGTGATTTGTCTTTTGCCGAGACGCTTTGCCAGGTCGCGAAGTGAGGGTTCGCCCTGCCGAGAACGGACTTTCAAGACTTCACATCCTGCGGATTCGAAGGCCTTGCAGCGGGAGGCCGTGGCGTCAGTGGTTACGATGATCGTCTCTGCCTCGGCCGCTGTCGTGACCAGATTCGATTTGGGCGAAAGCCTTGCACGGCTGTCGAGAATAATGCGCACGGGATTCCGGCCATTCGGGAGCCGGCATGTCAGTAACGGGTCGTCAGCCACTGCAGTGCCGATACCCACGAGGATGGCGTCGACTTGATTTCGGACCTGATGCACGTGGTGCCGGGCCTTTTCGCCGGTCACCCATTTGGAGTCGCCGGTGCAAGTGGCAATCTGCCCGTCGAGAGTCATGGCCCACTTGGCGATGATGAACGGGCGTCCCTCGTTCCTGAGCGTGATGTAGGGGGCGTTGAGTTTTCTTGCCTCGTCTTCGAGCAATCCGTTTTCAACCTTGATGCCCGCCTGCTCAAGTTTTACCAGGCCCTGACCGGAGACCCGCTCGTCCGGGTCTGTCATGGCAGTAACGACTCGGCTGATGCCGGCTCTGATCAGGAGCTCCGTGCAGGGCGGGGTCTTGCCGAAGTGATTGCAGGGCTCGAGGGTGACATAAACAGTGGCGCCCTTCGCTTTTCTACCGGCGGCTTCAATGGCGTGGACTTCTGCATGGGGGCCGCCGAAGCGTTGGTGGAAACCTTCACCGATAATCTTCTTGTTCTTCACAGCCAGTGCGCCGACCATGGGGTTGGGCTCGACGCGCCCTTTGCCTTTGGCCGCGAGTTTGAGCGCGCGCTGCATGCACTGGATGTCGAAATCGGTCCAGTGGTCCATCAGACCAACCCCGCCAGATCATGGACGCCGATGGCCTCTTTGCTGAACAGCGGCTCCCCATAATCCACACCGATCAGCTTGCCGTAGTACTCTTCGCCGCGCCACGATTGCTTGATTGGACCGGGCTGCGATTCGTAACAGGCGAGGGCCTCGAGCTTCTCATCCCATTGGGCGGTGATATCGACAATGAAGCTCGGCTTGATCTGTTCTTCAGAAACGCCGAGTCCATAGCAGTAGTACATCCTGGGCGTCCACCACGGCTCGTTAGGCCAGGGCTGGCCATACATGTTTGTCTTGTGAAGCTTGGCATAAAAGCGGGCCGCCTCGCAGATGGAGCAGACCGCGTGGTGATCCGGATGCGCGCCGCCGGGATAGGGAATCAGGAGAATGCGCGGCCGATACTCCCGGATGACCTCGGCAACCTTTCGGCGGCTCTCCAGATTGTCTTCGATGTACCGATTTCGCAGGTCGAGGATCACACGCTCTGCGCCGATGACTTCCGCGGCCGCGTTGGCCTCTTTGACACGGGTAACAGGATCGCCGTAGGGCGTCGGCTCGCCGTTACTGGCATCGCAGATGACGACCTTCCATCCGGACTGGATCATCTTGATGAGCGTTCCGCCAACCGCGATTTCGATATCGTCGGGGTGTGAGCCGATGGCCAGGATGTCGATGCTGTCGGGCATTGGTTAAGGAATGGTTGATAGTTTGAGGTGATGGTAACCCCAGGGCTTGTTTGATGAATGCCAAGTTTGAGACACACGCTCAGAGGGTGCATCGGAAAGTTGAAGTTTCAAGTGGATTATCTTCTTCAGACCTGTCCAATGACTTTTCTCAGAATACCGTCATTATCGCCCAGCAGTTTCCTGGCTTTGGACGGAGTCGTGCCGTTGACGCCCATAACGATGGCAACCTTTGTGTCACCGTCTGCACGTCGGATCAACCGCTCGGCTTCTTTTCGACCTGCGCCGGTCAAGGCCATGACGATACGGCAGGCGCGGTCTTCAAGCTTCTTGTTCTTGACCTGGAGGTCTACCATCAGGTTGCCGTAGACCTTTCCAAGCCGGACCATCACGGCAGTGCTGATCGTATTGAGTATGAGCTTGGTTGCCGTGCCGGCTTTCATTCTTGTTGAGCCGGTCACCACTTCGGGGCCGACTACAGGACTGAAGATCAGATTGGCGACCGAATCGTCTACCTCCGGATTGAAGCAGAGGAGAATCGTGAATGCCCTCCTCGAGGCAGCTTCCTGGAGCGCGGCAAGGACAAACGGCGCAGTGCCGCTGGCGGTGATCCCGAATACAACGTCATTTTCGATCACTTGCTTCTCACGGATTTTCTTTCTTCCAATGTCCGGCCGATCTTCCGCGCCTTCGATGGATCTGGTGAGCGCGGGGATTCCTCCGGCGATGATGCCCTGAACCATTTCAGGATCGGTACCGTAGGTGGGCGGGCATTCCGCGGCATCGAGGACTCCAAGCCGGCCGCTTGTACCAGCGCCGACGTAAAAGAGGCGTCCGCCCCTTCTTAATCGAACGGAGATCTCATCCACCGCTGCAGCCATCTGGTTCCGAACCCTCTTTACCGCACGCAGCACTTCCGCATCTTCTCTCTGCATTAATTTGATCATCTCGATCGAGGTACATTCATCCAGGTCTGCAGTGCTCTCGTTGCGTGATTCAGTGATCAGATCCTGGTAACTCATGGTCTCATCTCTGCCTGGGGCTGCCCTGTCTCTTCAGTTGTTGAATGTATCGGGCCCGTGCGTCGTTGAAGAATTTGATGGTGCCGGCGGCCCGGTAATCGGGATAGGTCCATTCGAATGGGCGAAACGTGCCTTCGACGTACTGCAATGTGACTTCGCCATAAATGCCCTGTGTGAGGTAGATGCGGTGAGTGAAGTTTTTCGTCGTCGCCAGGAACAAACCGCTCGCGGAGAAATAACCAGGATCGATATTCACTGGCCTGGACGGAGCGCTGCTTATCCTGGTCGCCATTTCTGTCTCCAGCCCGTTTGTTTTCAATTTCGTCTCCGGCAGACAGTCGGGATCGACAAGTGGCCGAAACACTGCGAATTGCCGATGCAGCGTCTGTCCCATCTCGTCCGCGTAGTAGTCCGTGTACTCAAACGGCATCAGGGGGCTGCACTTCTCAAGCGGCCCGAATTCCTGTGCGCATGTTTCGACGGCGAGGTCCAGCCATTCTTCCTCTGCGGCGAGGAGTCCGATGAAGAGTCTGACCGGATGGACGGGGCGGAGGTCTCCCATTACCAGAGCCCGGCTTCCCAGCCCAGGCATGCAATCGCAAAACCGACATAGACGGCAGAGGCCACCAGCATCATGACCGTGCAGACCGGGCCGGGCCGGGCCGGCTTGGGCAGATAACGGTAATTGATGAAAAGAGTCAGAGGCACGTAAAGGGCCATGGCAAAGCCGCCCATGTAGGCCGCGTTGAAGAGGAAGGTCAAATCGCTGACCTGCCACTGTTCCAGGATCCACGTGATCAGGCATCCGGCGATCATCCACCCGCCCGCGAACATCATGTACCACCAGCCAACGCCGCGTTTCTTCGCGCCCTTGAAATTTGTGTAAATGATATCCGCCATCGAGCGAGCAACGCCGTCTATCAGGGCGAGTTGGGTACCGAAAAGCGTCGCCACTCCCACGATCAGAAAAATAGTGCGCCCGGTGGGCCCCCAGACACTCCCCAGAACGACAGCCTCACCGTAGATCAGCTTGCCTTTAGGCGGGACGATCCCATTCGGATACAGCACAGCAAGAGCAGCGAAAATGAACAACAGGATGGTGACCGTATTGAGACCGAAGAAAAAGAAGGTCTGATCCTGAATGATGTACTTCCACCACGCCTTGAACCGTTTCGTGTTCTCCTCCGTCGCTTCCCAGGTAAAACCCGTGGAAGGGACGGCCTCGTCACGGTCTCTGAGCGGGTTGCGCGTTTCGGGCACAAGAGCTCCCATCCCGATGTTCTTGTCCCGCAGATAAAAGGTGTAGAACAAATTCGCGGTCCCCCCGGCTCCGGCAAAAACGATGGCGATGAAGAAGGCCTTAATGGCCATACCATGATCGCGATGGATTCCATTGATGTCTGTGGAGCGGACGAAGTGTTTCTTCGTGGTCACGAAACTGTGTTTGACGAATGTCTCCCCAGTTTTCTTAAAGAGGGTGTGCGCGGTTGCTGCGGCCCAGACGGTGCCATCCCTTTCGATCAATACTCGACTGAACCCCCGTTCGGAGAAACTCAAATTGAGCTTTCCGCCCTTGAACTGATACATGCCCTTGTTTGAAGCGATCCAAACACTCCCGTCCCGAGCCAGGGCGATGTCTTGAAAGAATGTGCGTTCCGGGAGTGAGTCTTTGTGCTCCGTCACTTTGCCATCCGCGATGTGGTAGAGCTCTCCCCATGTGGCTGCCCAGACACTGCCATTCTCTCCCTCGCAGATGGCCTTGAAATTCCTGGTGCGTGTGCGCACCTTGTGGAAACCTTCGCCATTCCATTTGTAGAGATCTTCGCCGACAATCCAGAGATCCTCTTTTCCGGTCTCGCGGTCGGGGATGGCAAGCATGTCCGCCACAGACTGAACGGGGCATTCTGTCCTGGCAGGCGAGCCATTTTTCTGCCGGTAAAGGCCCTGGTCCGTCCCGAACCACAGAGTCTTTTTCGTTTCACTGATGGCTGTGACCTTTCGGTCGTGGAGTCCTTCCACCGGCTTGAAATCAAGGCCGTCAAAGGACAGCGCGCCCTGCTCTGTGCCGAAGTACAAGGGTCCCCCTTTCGGCCGAAACACACTCAGCACCTTGCCTCCTTTGAAATCCCGTGTTCCATCAAAGATGACGCTGGTCCCATTATGGAACTTGAAAGCGCCGGCATCAGTGGCCAACCAATAAGCCCCCTCTGTTTCACGGTGGCCAACGTTCAGAATGCCCTTGCCGAGCTGCTTCCATGTGTCAGCGGAGCCCACAGCGAAAACCACCACGATCAGGCCGATGGTAACAATGATGACCATTGCCTCGATGCTCCTCTCGACCGACTTGTACATTATCTTGGGCCCGAAAAGAATGAGAGCTGCCATGCCAAAGGTGACGGTCGTCCAGAATGTATCTGAGCCCCAGCCTTCGGGTCCAAAGATGAGGGCCTTGAGTGCGAGCCCCGAGGCGCGGGCCCAACCGGGGGCAATCCAGGCCACAAATGTCAAAAGGATGAACACCGGGGCAAATCCACGCCAGACTCGGGCATACCCGGTGAAAACGGTCTCGCCGGTAGCAATTGTCCAGCGGCCGACCTCCAGGTTGATCCAGAGCTGGAGGAAGACCCCCATGACTGCCGCCCAGATCATTGTTGCCCCAAATTCCGCTGTGATTCTCGGCCAGATGATGATCTCACCCGCGCCGATGGACAGCCCGACGAGAACTGCGCCCGGCCCGGCCATTTTCCAGAAGGGGAGTTTCTTCTCAGGCATGTCATCTGATTTCAACTTCTCGAGTGGCTCGAATACTCCCATATTTGTTTCTTCCCCTTCAGAGTCAGGTTTTATTCAAGGTATGCGATCAGTTCGGTAAGGACAATTGGGTAGGCTGGGGACGTCTCTTCTCTTTTTGGGTGGATGCCGCACAGCCGAAAGTGTAGGTTGCCGTTGTACGCGCCCGAGCTTTTTGGCCGGCTGAAACTTCCCGGGGAGCATCATAAGCATGAGTCCGCGAGAGCGATTCCTGAACGCGCTGAAAGGTGAAGCTGTCGACCGGCCCTGTGTGGGAACCCCGACCTCCATCGCCACGACGGACCTGATGGAATCTGAGGACTGCACATTTCCCGAGGTGCATACGAATGGTGAGAAGATGGCGAAGCTGGCTGCCGTAGGCCATGAGGTCCTGGGTTACGATACGGTCGCTCCTTATTTTTCGGTCATCAACGAAGCCGCGGCCCTCGGCGCGAACATGAGCTGGGGTGACATGTCGCACATGCCCGCGGTGCGGCGGCCATACCTGTTCGAGGAGCCGAAAGATTTTCATATCCCTCCCGATTTCCTTGAACGAGTGCCCACCCGGGCGGTCCTGGAGGCGATCTCCCTTCTCAGGCAACGGTTCGGTGATGAAGTGGCCATTATCGGGAAGGTGTTCGGACCATGGACCCTGGCTTATCACCTCTTCGGAATCGAGGAATTCCTGGTCCTGACGCTCGACAATCCGGGCAAGGTCCGTCGCATTCTGGATGTGTTGAAGGAGGTGACCCTGGTGTTCGCGCAGGCTCAGATCGAGGCCGGTGCGGACAGTCTGACGCTCGGGGATCACCTCACGGGCGACCTCTGCCGGGCGGAAATGTACCGGGACTATCTTCTACCCGTTCATCAGGAGCTGAGCCGTCGCATCGATTGTCCCATCATTCTGCATATATGCGGCTTCACCCTCGACCGGCTGGATTACATCGCCGATTCCGGCTTTGCCGCGTTTCATTTCGATTCCAGGAACGATGCTCGAGAAGCCATGGCGATTGCCGGCGAACGCATCAAGCTCGCAGGCAATGTCAGCAACGTGCCCTCGATCGTGTCCGGAGACCAGCAATCAATCGAGGACCAGGTGCGCTACGCCATCGACGCGGGCGTTGCTGTGATCGGGCCTGAGTGTGCCGTCCCCCTCAACGCAAGTTCCGAGGCCCTGCGTTGGATTGTCGATGCCGCATCGTGCGCTTCCGGTGGTGGCCTGAGCGGTTAGGGGAACGAGAATTCCCCGCAGTCTTTTTCACGCGTTCCGGAGATTGGGCACGAGGCGCAGTTCTTCGTGGATGACTAATAGTGGATAATCGCTGGCCGATGCGGACGGGAAAGGAGGCCATGGTACGAGTGTCTGACAATGGTGACCCCGAAGCTACCGAGAGGAATGACGGATGACTTCCAGAGAGCGTGTGCTTAAAGCGTTCGCCCATGAGGAACCGGACCGTGTCCCCATCAACTACCGGGCGAATCCGGGGATCGACGCACGGCTGAAGAAGCACTTCGGGCTGGCACCAAATGACCATGAAGGACTGCGCAACGTCCTTGGAGTCGACTTTGCCGGAGTCGGAGCCCCTTACACGGGACCGAAGCTGCATGCAGATGTCCC
>JASLXP010000685.1 GCA_030740295.1 Planctomycetota bacterium | reverse complement strand
GGATACCTGCCTTATCAAATGAACAGAAACTTCTCTGGATCGTGGCCCCGCAGTTATCCAGAAACTCTGACTTTGACAGCGTGGCCAGGTCGTGATTGCCGAGCACGAAATACTTTTCGCCTTTGTATTCATCAAAGGTCTTTCGGATCGTTTTCAGATAACTCAGCTCTGTTTGCCTGTCCGGGGCTTTATCAATGAAGTCGCCGATCTGGACTGTGAATGCGAGCTCATGTTTGTTCAGTGTGGTGACGCATTGTTCGAGCTTGGCGATCGAATCACGGTAGTAACGCGAGCCGGCCTTCGGCTTATCCGCGTAATGGAGATCTGTAACGATGCCGAAACTGATGGCTCCGGTCTTTGTTTCTTCTGCATGAGTTGGCGGCATCAGACTTATGCCAGATGCGGCAGCACTGATACCCGCGCTCTGTTGAAGAAAATCTCTACGAGTTACCTGTCTGTTCATGGCTGGCTTCTCCTGCTGGGCTGTGGATCTGAGACGACACTACTCGATGATCCCCTTCCGCCGTCCGTATGCTTTGCCGATCTCGATCGTCTGGTCTACGACATCCCTGTAAATTTCGAACGTATCTTCCACGAAGGCGATCGCTGGGATGATGTCCTTTTCCGGATCGGGGAGGAAGGGCTCACGATATCCGCAATCGTAGACGCCGGTGCTGCCGTGGCCGGGCGCCGGGTGGTAGAGGTGGTATGTCTGGCGGCAGTATTTCTCGAAAATCTCGTTCCACTGTTCGAGCGCGCCGATGTGAACGAGTGGATAGGCAGGCAGGAGGCCGTCGTACCAGGTCTCGCCGAATACGAGAAAGTCATCGAATCGTTCCTGGAGACGCCGGGCGATCTCCTGATGGCCATCGGTCACGTGGAAGCGAGAGTCGTTGTGGAATGCCTGGTTGATGTCGAAGAAGATGCCGTCGAAATTGAATCGCTCCTTTAGCCCGCAAGCCTTGTCGAAGAGGAACTGCCGGAAGCCGGGGTGACCCATGCTGGCGTTCACCCGGTAGGTGTCTGGCATGTGATCCCGATCCCATTCCACCGCTTTTGAGTAGGTATTCCCGTAGGCATCCTGAAACGCGGAGTCATGAAGCCCCGCCGGCAGGAATGCCCGATTTGCCGACTGGGCGCCGATCTGCGGAATGACGTGGGCGCCGAGCTGGTGCGCGCCATCGACCAGTTGCCTGAGGCCTTCGGCCCCGCCCATGTCATTGTCAGGCTCATATCGTGGCCAATTGTAGTTGTAACGGCCGTCCCACGCGGGCAGGTAAGCCAGGACGTGCTGGCCATCGATGCGTTCGCTGACGTACCGGATGATCTCGAGCTGCCGCGCGTAGTCGTTCATGATGAAGCCGGTCCAGTGCGTACCGTGCAGATTGAGAGTGAGGCAGATCTGTCTTGCCCATCCGGGCACATCGGGCCGCTCTTCCCATGGCTTCAGGCCCCACTCTTTCTCCATCAGATTCATGCGAAATTCGAGCACCTCGAGCGGGTTGTGAGTCTTCCCGAGTCGCCAGGCCGGAGTCTGCTGATGAGTGCTCCACTTCCTCGCGTCTTCGTGATGATGCAGTTCCAGGACGTGGCCGTTCCGGTACTGCATTGAGAATGTCTTGCCGCGGATTTCCGTATCCTCGGTCACCGCGTAGGTGTAATCGTCCTCCCCGTGCCGGTAGAAGTGGACTGGCACCTTCGAGTAGGTCGGGTAACGAAAAATGTCGAACTTGCCTTCTCCGTGATCGACGAAGTTGAAAAACTTATCGGCGACCTGGCCTTCCGGGATGCCCCGCACGTAGGTCGTCGTTCCTTTGATTCGTTCGGGCAGTGATGCCTCTATGGACCATCGCAGGAATGACGGTCGCGGAGCACACGGACCACGTTCTTGAGGAGGTCGCGGAGCGCCCGCACTACTCTCGATTTCTTCGACAACGGCCTTGAAGGTGCCGGGCATTCTTTTCTGGAGCCCGGCCCAGGCGAACGAATCAGTAGTGATGACAGTCGTCGTACCATCCTTTTCGATGTTCAACGATTCAGCGGCCAGGGCGTACACATTGGATTCGCTGTAAACGCGGAAGGCGAGCTCCCATTGGCCGAAAGGAATGAAGTGATCGCCGAATTCGAAACAGAAAGGTTGCATATGAATCGATGGCTGGAGCCGTCGCTCCCACGCTACTCTCCGTGATCGCCTATCCACCCCTCCAACAGTTTGCTGCCATCTGCGTGGGTCTTGGCTATTTCGAGCATCTGCTCATCAGAAATGCCGTCCGCCTTGAAGCCAATCTGCCGGCTGAGCAGGTAATACCTTGCGGACATTTCCAGATAATCAATCTTGTCGAACGCGTCGAACGGATCTTGACCCGTGCAGATAGCGCCGTGCTTGGCCCACACAACGAAATCGTGCTCCATGAACGCTTTGCCTGTCGAAGCTTCCTGATGCTGGCTGCCGGGTAACCGATAAGGCACGAACCCCACTCCGTTGGGCATGGTGATGATGGTCTCGGGCTGCCAGCGCAACAGCGCGGAATTGAACGCCTTCTTATCCTGGAGCTCTTCACAGTGAGACATCATGGTCAGGTGGAGGGGCTGCGCATGCATCACGACCTTCGTCGGTCTGTTGAGCTCCTTCAGAATTTCAAAGATGCGTAGATGCGAATTGAACTCACTGGTCGGCTTAAGGCCGCGCTCGGCTCCCCAGACGACCCGATACTCCTGGCCGCCTTCCTTTATCCAGACCACACACAGATTATTCTCGGGATCCTGATCCAGATACCAGAGCCGGCTGCCCGCCGCGGTCACAAGGAATGCCCGCCTGCCAAGCTTGGGATAATCCACCGGCATC
This sequence comes from Planctomycetota bacterium, assembly GCA_030740295.1. Next base: position 1,401 of record JASLXP010000685.1, on the reverse strand, counting down.
TGAAACCAGTCCTCCCCTTCATCAAAATCGAGCCCTTTGATGTGCTTCTCGGTCAAGCTGACTGAGATGTTTCCCGCTTTGCCGTACACAGCGCCGATCTCACGCAGCTTGTTGCCGACTTGGCCCAGTTGAAACAGCAGTTGATGAAACTGATCCGAATAGGGCGTCACCGATGCGATGGGAGGCACTGCAGCCGGCTTGGTTGGCGGTTTGGCCGGTGGTGTTTCATCAGAGAGTTCCATGAGATTCTGAATGCGCGGTTCGGGAAAAAACGAATACCAGACTCCTGATACCCAATGGCGATTACTTCAAGCTCTCATCCTTTTCGCCATCGGCCTTGCGATAGAGACCGGTGGGGATGAGCTGTTCGGGCTTGACCTCCTCGCCTTCAAAATGCCTGATGATGGTCTGAACGGTCATGATCCCAATACGGTCAGGGTACTGGATCGGATCGGCGTAAATCTTGCCTTCCTTGATGGCCAGCTTGCCGTCCGGCTGGCCGTCAAAGCCGATGATCTTGACCTGGTCGGCCTTGCCGGCCTTTTCAAGGGCCGCTCGTGCGCCGAGCGCTGAAGGGTCGTTGATAGCGAAGATGCCTACCATATCGCCGTGGGCCTGGAGCGCGTCTTCCGCGGCCTTGTAACCTTTATCCTTCTGGCCTTCGCCCGGCAGTTCGGCCACGATTTCGATCTTGCCCTTTTCGTGGCCTTCGTTGTGTTTGCTGATGACTTCCTTGAAGCCCTGCACTCGCAGCAGGCACGACTCGGCAGACTTGTAATCGAGGATGACGATTTTGCCCCCCGCCTCGCCAAGGGCTTCTATCATCGCTTCGCCGGCCTGCCGGCCGCCGCCCAGATTATCGGTCGCGATGTGCGAGACCACTTTTGCATCGGGAGCAAGGCACGCGATGTCGGCAGTAAAGACGGGAATCCCCGCGGCATTCGCTTCCTGGATCGCCGGGCCGATAGCTTTCGAATCGCACGGGCAGAGCACGATGGCGGAAACTCTCTTTACGATGAAGTCCTTAATCTGATTCTGCTGCTTGGCGACGTCAAACTCGCCGCTGTTGACCAGAACTTCGTAGCCGTGCTTGGCTCCTTCGGCCTGCATGTTATCGGCAATCACTTTGAAAAAAGGATTGGTGAGCGTCAGCACTGAGAGGCCGATTGAGCCTTTGGTAGCTACCGGGGTTTCGACTTTCTCGACCCTCGTTCCTTCACCGGTTGTCTCTGTGTCGGCCGCTATTTTCTCCCCTGGTTCAGGCGCTGGCTTAACGGCATCCTTGGGCTTGTCTCCTCCCCCGCAACCGATCATGAGTGCCAGAGCGGAGGCAAGTGCGAATGCAGAAAAATGTCTAAGCTTCATATCGTACCTCGGGTGGAATCTGGCAGATGATGCTCC
>JASLXP010000684.1 GCA_030740295.1 Planctomycetota bacterium | reverse complement strand
CTCGGGCTGACACAGCTCGCAATGATGATGAGGATGCAGCTGAATCCCTGGCGCGATATCCAGTCGCTCGCGCAGCGGCTGGCTGATCCTGAGAAGGGCATTGCCGATGCGGACGCCGCGATTCAAGGCGCACTTGACATTATCGCCTTGCAGATTGCGGAAGACCCGGAACACCGGAAGTTCTTCAATGAGTACGCATTCAAGCGGGCACGAGTGGTCTCCAAAGTCATCGAAGGCAAAGAGGAAGAAGGCAAGTCGTTCAGACAGTATTTTGACTTTTCCGAATCGTTCCGAGAGGTCACCGGACGGCAGATTCTGAGTGTCCGCCGGGGCGCATCGCTTGGCTTTCTGACCTTCGAAATACAGGTGAGTGTCGAACGGGCTATTAAACATTTCAGCGAGCGTTTCATACACACGACAGATGAAGGGATGGTCGAACATCTTGGCCGCGCGGTGCAGCAGGTTTTTGAGAAGACACTCTTCCCTCCAATACTCGAGCGCATGCGGCAGATCGTGTTTCGTGAAGCGGATATGGAGGCCGTCATGACCTGCATTAAGAACCTTCGCAATCTCCTCCTTGCGCCTCCGGGACGAGGTATGCGTGTGCTTGGTATCGACCCCGCGTTCAAAGGGGGCTGCCGCATCGCCGCGCTGGATGAGAACGGCAACGTGCTGGAGACTTCGACGATTTACCTGGGCCAGTCCAAAAAGCGAAAGGAGACCGGCCGCGAACGCATTCAGCAGCTTGTCAACACGCACAAGATCGAGGCCATCAGCATTGGCAAAGGCACCGGCCACCGCCAGGTGGAGGACATCGTCCAGGCTGTTACCTCAACCCCGGACGGAAAGATCTTGAAGGCTGTTACCAATCGCTCCGGCGCGGCTGAATATGCAAATTCTGAATCAGGCGCGGCGGATCTTCCCGGGCTGGAAGAGGCCTGCCGAGTTGCCACAAGCATAGGGCGGCGATTTCAAGATCCGTTATTTGAGATGGCCAAGGTGGAGGCATTCCAATTACAGGTCGGGCCCTATCAGTCGGAGGTATGCCAGGATCTGCTTCGCACGAAGATGAATGAGGTGATGGAATCCTGCATCAGCCTGGTCGGCCTGGATTTGAACACGGCCACGCCAGTGCTTCTCTCGAGGCTGCCCGGAGTCTCTGCTGAACTGGCCCAGGCCATCGCCGCGCGCCGTGAGCAAAACCCATTCAAGAATTTAGAAGAACTCAAAACCATCGAAGGAATCGACGAGAGAGTCTTTCAACAGTTCGCTGGTTTCGTTCGTATCGCAGATGGCGACGAGCCCCTCGACCGTACGGGCATCCATCCCGAAAGCTATGAGGTCGTCCGGCGGATTGCTTCTGAAATTGAGGCCGATACCGGGTCTCTGATTGGTAACGCCGAGCTCATCGAAAAAATTGACTGGGAAAAATACGTCACCGAAGAAGTCGGCCGGAGGACACTCAAAGGTATTCGGCACGAGCTCCTGAAGCCCGGACAGGACCCGAGAGACGAGTTGCAGAAAGAACTGTTCGAAGTCGGCCTTCAGAGCGCTGCACAATTGAGCGAAGGGATGATCCTGCCAGGCACGGTGACAAACGTGACCAAGTTCGGCGCTTTCATCGACCTCGGAGCACGGCTCGAAGGGCTCGTACACGTCTCACAGTTGTCCAAACGTTTCGTGAAAGATCCGACGCGAGTTGTCCACATCGGAGAACGCGTCATGGTAAAAGTTCTGAGGATTGACAAAGAGAAGGACCGGATCAGCCTCAGCATCAAGCAGGCAAAAGGCAAGCACCCAAGCCCTATCCCGCCGTTGGAGACAGTACAGCCACCACCGCCTGTAGCGGCACCAAAACCTGCATCAGCAGCAACAACCGACTCACAACCCGCCGGGGTAACGGGCGAGGTAGCGACTGACATCGCCACACCAGAAGCAATCCCTGAGTCAGGCGGCAAGCAACCGGATTCAGATAGCCCGTCCGCTGCGGGGGCCGGTGAGGCACCACGCGAGGACGGCCCGGTCCAGCAGCAAGCAGCCGAATCCAAACCAGCCGAAGCGCCCCCCGCACCGTCCACCGAATCCGATCCCGACGCGGCGGCCGCCAGTGAAGAAACTCCCCCACCGCCCGCCGCTGCCGAAGCTGACGCGGCGGCTGCCGATGAGCAATCTCCCCCGCCGGCTGATGAGAGTGAAACCGCCGCTGCTCCCCCCGACGAGCCTGCTGAGACGCCGGTCCCCGCGGAAACATCCGGTGAGCAATCAGACGCAACGGCCGCTGAATCGGAGTCAGTCGAGGACACTCCGGAATCCGCCCAGCCCACCGATGACGCATCCGATCCCGAATGAATGCGGCTCCAAGAGCCCGCGTTCCCTTGCCTTACAGCACTGCTGTCCGAGATCTTGACGACTGCGGATTTCCGCAACGCCGCATCCGAAGACCGGGATAGACGTTCCAATGAATCTGCTCATCCGCATTGCCGGCTGCGCTGCGCTGCTGGCCCTTTTTCTGCCGGGCGTGCATATACCTGACCTGATCTGGTACCTGGTCATTTCGTTGCTGTTCATCTGCTCGGTACCACTCCTCAACAGGCTGAAGAACCAGATCAACAGAACCGACGGAATTCTCCAGGCAGGGCTTCGAGCATTAACTTTCGGTGTCTGGACGGGGGCCGTACTGTTGCTCCATCGTGCATGCCTGCTTTATCCGTTGTGGGCTCTGTTGCTTTTTGTTCTCTGTCTGTCACTTATCTGGGTCGGCGGATCGACGAGGCAAATTCGAATTCAAATTGCAGTGGCGGCAAGTACAGGTTTCTGCCTGCTCGAACTGGTGCATGGGCCGGCGTTTATTGCTTGCTGGACAGTGCTGGCAGTGTTGACTTCATGGCCCGATGCGCGCTGTTCTCAGGTCGCAGATTTCATGGATGGCAAATTTGGCAAGTGGTGGCTGGCATCCGCGCTTGGGCTGGTCTTCGTTCTCTATTTCTGCCACATGGTTTGGCGAGACGCCTTCAGGATCAGTTATTCCTTCGAAGCTGGTGTTGCCAGAAATGCTGCCGTACTCGTCTGTTGCAGCCTTCCATTACTGGTTTCGATAGCCGCGTTGCGATTCCGTTCAAAGAACGTCTGGAGAACGCAGACGCTGCTGGGTCTGCTGCTGATTCTGTTCGTTTCAGTCGAGGGGATTGTTCGCTCCTTCGGGTCTCTCGGTTACGGCAAGATCAGTCATGCCGTCACACGAGATGAATTTGATATTCTGTATTCGGACGACAATCTGCTGGGCATGCGCGGCGAGGAGTTCACGGTCCATAAGCGTACTGATTCGTTTCGAATTCTGATTCTGGGTGACAGTATTACATATGGCGCAGGCGTGAAATCCGAGGAAGCCTTTCCACAACTGCTGAAAAACGATTTGCTGCCGAATCTGACAGGCAGCCAGTTGGAGGTCCTGAACGTAAGCCGGGCCGGCTGGAATTCTGAAAACGAATTGGCGGCACTGCACAACTACCTGCCATACCAACCTGACATGATTGTGTTGGGTGTGTGCATGAATGATGTTGAAACCAGCCAGGACCGTTTTCAGCCGGCCCCCACTTTTCTCTCCACGATCTGTGATCGATACTTCAGTTGGTCCTATACATTCAGTCTGCTCGCCTACCTGTCAGAGAGAAGGAGTGAAGCACAGGATAAGACCGGCTACGACTACTATCTGAATGCACATTTCAAAACGGACTCAGAAGGTTGGCTGAGGTTCGAGAAAGACATCGCCGCGATGTGCGAACTGGCTGAAGCATCAGCGATCCCGTTCGTAGCGGTTCTGTTTCCCATCTTCGCAGAACGAACTCCCGCGCTGGAGAAACTGCATGACCAGATGAGCAAGTGCCTTGTCCGGAGCAACGTGAAGCTGGTAGATCTGAGAGATGTTTACAGGCATCACCACTGGCGTGATCTGTCTGTCAGTTTCGCGGACGGCCATCCGAATGCTGTCGCCCATCGCCTGGCGGCAGAGGCAGTGCAAAAGAAGATTGCTGAATTACTGGTGAAATAACTCTATTGAAGCGGCGACACCCAAACATCCTGATGCGGCCCGAGAGACGCTTCGCGGGTCGCTGCCCGACTTACCTCGCTTTGGCATCAGATATCTCATAGATATGGCAGGCGTAGTCGTTCCTGTCGAAATGGTCTTCGAAGTGACCTTCCTTCGCGTTCAGTACTCGGTCTTCGAAGAGCACGCGGACCTGTTGACCATCATGCAAGCCGGGCAGGTTTATTCGCATGGTCTCGTTTCTGCTCTGACACCAGTCAATCTCCTCCTTTGTGAAGTACGGCGTATCTTTTCCATCTTCAGTCACGACCGTGGTCTCTCCCCAGAAAGCGCGACCACCGGAAGTGCTGAAGGCGGCGCCGGTGATGTTCCATCCGTCATCGAGGTCGGCATGGCGAAGGTTGAGCTTGCTGACGGGGATTTCGAGGGTGCCCCATTCCCCTGGAGCGGGAAGCGGTCCCATGGGAAGGTGCGAGTGATGCGGGCCGGAATCGGGACGCAGGCCGATATCCAGACTGGAACTGTCGCCCCAGAAAACACGATGATCCCAATCCATGGTGATGAACCATTTCGAAAGGGCCATCTTGCGATTGACGAACTCGACCCCAATAGAGCTCGGCGGATTTTTGGGATCGATCAGAACCTTCTGGCGGATGACCGAGTCAGGCTTTAGAGCGGTATTGGTTCCAAACAGAATCGAATGAACGGCAATGCCCTTCGACGGCGGATGGTAGTGGGACAAAGTGTCCCCGATTTGCAGCCACTTCCATTCCCCGGTGGTCGCGCCCAGGCCGTATCGAACGGTGAAAAGGTAAGTCTTCCCATCATGCACCTTCTTCAGGATGACGGCAGTTTTAGGCCAGATGGATGCATCCTGTTTGACGCGGGCGGCGCAAAGGATCGGCTGCAGCCAGTTTATCTGAGCACCCAGTACCCGATAAAAACGCGAGTACGTATCAGGTTGCAGGTACGATAAGGCTCCGCCATTTTCGTGGCTGTACTCACCAAACCAGTCGATACCGCGGCATCCGTGGATAATGGCTGCGTAGGCGTTGGCAATGGTCTCGTTCGGGCCGTGAGGGGTGAGCTGCCGGCCAATGCGGTAGATGCCACATTCGGTGTAGATGGTCGTCCTGACACCCATCTCTTCCAGGGCCTCCGCCCTTGCCACACCCGTATCGATAAAGAAGCCCGTGAGTTCCGGCCCGCCCACATGCTGATAGGGCAGGACCAGAACCGGTTTGCGATATTCAGTGCCATCGGCCGCATAAAAATCGAAAACTTTGCACTCGCCCGTCCAACCGCCGGTGGTCGTGGAGATGAGTAGAATGTTCTCATCGGCATTCATCTTCTTGACGGCATTCCAATAATCGACGCTCTTTTCAAAAGATGGCTCATGGAGCATCCATTTGCCGAAGTTTCTTGCCGTCGATCCACGATTGGCGATTTCCACCTGGATGGAATGAATCTTCTTCGCAGTTTCCCCAGGGACGTTGTTTGCGAAATTTGCATTGAAACCATGCAACCGCGTGGTGACAGGGCCGCCGCGATGCATGCTGTGTGGGAAGACCGGCCGGCCATTGATGTAAATGGCGCGGTCGTCGTTTATTTCGATCTTGCCCCAATCCATGCGATAGAGGGAAGGCCGCCTGGTCCGCCCGAAAGGCTGGCTGAGGAGGTGCACTAACTTGCCGCCTCGGAGTAACCGTGCTTCCGCAAGAAACTGCTGAGTGCCCGCTCGAGCCAGAGGGAGTTGCGACAGATCTATCTCATAGCCGATGGGCCCATCGAAGGCGCTCAGTTCAAGCCCATCTTTCGGCTCCGCATGGTTCACTCCTTTCGGCAGTTTTACTTTTGAGCGAGCCACAACGGGCAGACTCGACTCAAAGAGCATCTTGCCGTCGCGGCGTGAGAGAATCTTGAACTCAATTCTCAGCTTTGACGCTTCTGCAGCCAGCAGACCGAGTCGCAGCAGTCGATCCGGATTATCATGCCCCTGTTTCCATCGGACCTTTACATGCTCGTAAAAGTTCCCGTTATCGAATCGGGTGTTGTAGGATTCCCGCGGCGGGCGGTATTTTTTGAGATTCTCGTCAATAACAGCATTCGTGTTGAGCTCAAAGATCGCCACCAGTTTTTCTTCTGGATAGCAGGCCTCTTCAGAAAGGGCCATCTCGAAAGATCCTATTCTCCGGCGAGCTGACAATCTCTTTGACAGCCACGAACGCTCAATCTTGGAACCGTTCCAGTATGCTTTCTGACCAGCGGTGAATTTGCTTGTCACGACGGCTTTGGGTTTGCCCCATTTGGCTGTTTCTTCCGTGCTGAACGCCAGCGATTCGAATCTTGCCCGGCTCATGTTCTTCAACGGGCTCGGTGACAATTTCCTGGAAGGTGGCTGGTTCGGCTCAACCTCAAATTCCACCACTTGGCTGGTGTAGGGAACCGTTTCTCCGGTTGCAGGATCTTTGTGCTTCAGCACCGGATTACCGCGGGCATCCATCCCGATGAGCCGCCAGAAATACCTGCCCTTTTTCAGCGACACATTGTGCCCCCATGGCTTGGTTCGATGGCGTGATTGGTGGACGATGTTCTTGAATTCCGGATCGGTCGATACCTGCAGAATGAACCGCCCGTTGAGGAAATAGATACCGGCACCATAGTCGCCCTTGGGGAGAATCTTCTTCTGGCCTTTGTCCCAGACAAAGAGCTTTCCGTCTTTCTGCTTTTCAACACCCCACCACCAACTGAAACTGACATCAGACGGATACCTTAAGAGCGACATGCTCTGGCCGGAGCTTTCAGGCGAGTTTTCTTCCCTGGATCGTGGGAAGCGGCGATGAGCTTTCATATAAAGGTACCGCGGCCTCGGGCCGGCCCGGTCCACGTAGACTGTCCCACGATGGAGTGTCTTTGAGCCCCGCCGGATTTCTATGGCGTAAGGGCCACTCTCCACGGGCGCCGGATACTTCGCGTGGTTCGGCCATGTCCCGTTCCACGTCACGCTGTGTTGCCCCTGCAGTTCCCTCACCAGGACACCGCGGAAGTCATATATCCTCGCTACCGCATCCCCTTTCTCTTTCCATGAGATAGTCGTTTCCTTGGGCTCTTCATCGATCTTGATGATCGGGGGAACAACTTTGAGCCCCTGCCAATTGGCTATGGGTAACGAATCAGGATCGTCAACGACAAGCGGAGGAGGTGGTTCGTCGACATTGGCCCGGCGCGACACTTCGCAACCCAGGAGACAGAGAATCCCACATGAAAGCAGCGTTTTCCAGCATCCGATTCGTCTCTCGCTAATGCCCAACTTTCTGTCCTCCGTTCGTATGGGATACTCGGCGATTCTTCGTGCCGTAGCCCCCGAATTCGAGAGGTCTCTTAAGCTACTCAGTCCAATTGACCAGTTGGGCCTTGGGCACATTCAGATCGTACGAATAAACATGGACGTGGCTGCCTGCTGTCTTGCCCCAGTCGTAGGGGTTAACGAACAGACACTTTCGTTTTGTGTCCACGTGCAGGCCGACGGCGATGAGGTACGAAGTCGCCTGCCAGGCGTCGGCGGCTGCGGCTTTGGCGTGTTTCTCGGCCATGCCCAGTCCAGTCAGTTCCTCCATTTTCTTCTTGACCATTTCCGCCTTCTCTTTCCTGCTCGGAGCCTTCTTGCGGTTGCCCCAATAGCTGGTCTGGATGAGGAGCTTGAATTGCTTTGAAGGCCTGTCGAAGTGCCACACGTAAACTCCGCCTTCCGTGTGCGAGCAGTAGATGTGTTCCCCGATGGCCTTCAGGCTGACCGCGCCTGAATAGAAGAAAGGATCGATGGTGCCGATTTCGGAAAGAATTTTGGGATTCGCGACGTCGGATATATCGATGGCTACCAGGTAGTATTTTGAAGTGAAGAACAGAGTGTTCCCCGACAGCGCGAGGTATTCGCAGTGGCGGTACGTGTCGAGCTCGGCAAGACGCCTCGGCTCAGTGCCACTGACGTCAAAAACTTCCAACCCGCGCCAAGTGGCAACGAATGCGTGGTTGCCGGCCAGAAGTACATCGCTCGCCCAGCCGTTGACGGGAGTCCTGGAAACGACAGACATTTTATCGCTGTCAATCTTGAGTCTGACCAGGCCGCCGCGGCGGCATGCAGCCCACACACTTCCTTTGCCATTCGAACGGATACTGCTGACTCCCCTGTAAGTATTCTTCGCCAGTCTCAGGGTATCCACAATCTTCGGCTTCTTCTGGTTTCTGATATCGATGAGCCTCAGATGGAGTCCTGTCGAAGCACATAGCATTTTGGATGAGATGAAACAGATTCGGTCCGGCAGGCCTCTTCGCTGGGTAACCTTCTTCCCGCCCGACTCAATCTCGACCGCGTGCTTCAGATCCAATTCAGAGACAAAAGTAAACGGTTCAGGTTTTGGTTTGGGGTTCTGTTTGGTAGCCGGCGGGACCTTGGGCTCAAACTTGATGACGGTGTCCTTTTTAGCGATTCGGAGTTTACCGCTGGAGAGCCAGTAAACGTAACGCTTGTCACCGATGATGTCGCGCGGCCCGCCCAGGTGGCCGAAGGTGTAACTGGCGTAATTCTGTTCCGGATAAGTTTCCGCGCTCACCAACGCGGTAACAAGCTGCAAGCCAGTCAG
>JASLXP010000683.1 GCA_030740295.1 Planctomycetota bacterium | reverse complement strand
ATCGGGCGAAGGAGAACAGCACATCCCCCCAACTCGTAATATGCGGGGCGTAGATCCCGATGAAGCTCGTTGGGACCGAAGGATCCACCGAAGTCCATTCGCCCCGCCCCATGTCGAAACGCGTATTGACGCGGCGCCATGTGACACCGTCATCATCGGAGTACTGCCACTTGAGCCAACCGGTGATGTCCCGACGAACCGTGACTACCGTAGGATCACTCTTGAGGTAAAAGCAGTAGATCCGCCCTGTCTTGGGGACCTGAAACAGCCAGCTGTATGAGGCGGCTCCCGCGTACTTTGCGGAATGGCCGGCAATGATGCGCGCCGGGCTCCAGCTTCTTCCCTTATCCTTACTGCGACTGATTACAACCCGCTGATCTGGTTTGCTTTCCTTACTCGCCATGGTCCACGTGACAAGATAAGAGCGTGCTTTAGTCACGATTCCCACAACCTGCTGATTACAGCGGTCGTTCTTGGACGAATCCGTCGGCAGGTAGATTGCGCTCAGTGGGTCACTGCGCTTCCAGTCGCCGAGCACTTCACTTCTTGCGTCTTGTACCTGTGATATGGAAAGCCCTCCTATGAGAATGAGTGGAAGAATCTGGCTCATACGTTTCATGTTTCCATCCATCGAACGTCAGCCTTGAGGCGCTCTGTCAAGCGTCGCCTCCAAGGCGTTGTTCGGCCTCTTTCTTCACCATTTCCCACGCCACGTTAACCCGAAGCCATTGGTCTGCGGTCCGGGATGGTAAACGAAAGCCGCAGGCCAGAGAGGGATGACGCTAGAAGTGAAAGAAGAGGGTGAAAACAGCCTGAACGTGTGAGTCACGGTCATCGGTCAGCGGTAGACGTACGCCCAACCCTAGAGATACGTCTCGATTCTCAAACGGGTAGATCCGGACACCCGGCGTGATTGAGACGCCGCCGAATCCGTCCTCTTCCTCTCCGAACACACTGAGCCCATCGATTTCGACCAGCGCCGCCAGCTTGTCATCAACATGATACAGAAACGATGTGGCCCACTCGAGTTCGACATCGGCCTCCTTTTCGCCATTCTGATTCATCGGAACGCCCAACCCCACACGCGCGACCCACTCGAACCGGTCAAGTTTGAAGCCAACCCCAAACCACGGCTCCACTTCCAGCACATGATCGTTGTCAATTCCTCGTTCTTCGTTGCCCGTAGGCAGCCCCAACTCAATGCCGGACGACAATAGGATCCCGCACTCTTCCAGCGCGAAGGTGGCGAACTTCGCGCCGATCCCAACGTTCCCCAGTCGCGTTTCAGTGGACCCTGTGCCTGGAACGAGATGCGTGATCGGAGCCGACAGTTCAAGGCTGAACCACCGAACCGGCGCGATCTCCACCGTGCCGGTCAGTGTGAACTCATCGCCCTCGTCACCTAAAAGATTCGCGTGACGGAACTCAAGGCGAGCCTCGTTCTCAGGAAGGGGGCTTTCGGTTATCAGCGGATGTAAGAAGTGGAGCGGGTCGGTATGCGAATGGCCCGCATGCTCGTCACTGGGGTCATTGGGCGACTCAGCGACGGCATGTGCGGCCCCAAGCGCCAGAAAGCAGATGCAAAGAAAGATGCCCGCACAACGTCTAAGTTCGTCCATAACTGGTGATTCCTTATGTTTTACTTCCTGAAGATCGCGCTGACTCCCGCGCCGCACGCCGGCGTCGAAGCGACCGAGCGTATTCGACCGGCAGAGCCCTAACTGTTGAGCATTGCCGCGACCGCAGCAGCCAACCCGACCAGTCTAACCGGAATCCAGCCGAGAGTCAACAACCCCAAGCCCTCAACTGCAATCGGCTCCCTTTTCCACTTTCGTCGCTTATTCTCTTTCCTCCGCCGAACTCATTATTCTACACAAAATCTCCTTTTGCCGGAGATTGAGGCTTCATCAACCATTTACGATACATATCGCCCCCAGCGGCGTCAAGCACAACATGACTGGTTTCGAACCAGTTACGCTACGACGGAGAGCAAACAGGCCTGGGCAACATCGTAACGCAACCCCCTTCAAAAGCTGGAGGTATCGCAATGAACTCCCGGATTAGACTACACCTTAACCGATTTGCAGTGCCGTGCGCTATACTTGTTGAGGCCAAGCTGGCCGATTACCTTTAGCCCGGAATATCGTGGTTATGGAGATTTTGTGTTAAATACGGAGATCCAGATATGCCTGACACCGACGATCAACTGCGTATCGTCCTCAAAGAGTACGATAACTTCCTTTGTGAAAAAGACTTGGCCCCGTCCAAACACAGACCGTATCTCGTCCAGTGGGTTCAACAGTTTCTGCGGTTCGCGCGGGTCCGCACCGGATACACTTTCGAGCAGACACTGGACCTCTTTCTCGCCCAGATCGGCGAGCGAGTTGGCGTCAAGCCGTGGCAGATACAACAGGCTTCCAACGCCGTACGAATCTACCGATACCAGTACCGGCGACCAAGCAGCAATGTCGAAACAGACGCCTGCGGCCCTGCTGCAGGAATGGACGACTCAACTCTGCTGAAGCGTCTGCGGGAAGTGATCCGACTGCGACACTACGCCGAGAGTACGGAAAGAACTTACCTGCAATGGTCGCGCCGCTTTCTGGCGTATCGCCGTAAGACCGGCCTGCATGGAGAGCCGACGTCAGCAGACGTGAAGGCCTTCCTGACTCGCCTGGCCATGGCTGAGAAGGTGAGTGCATCGACGCAGAATCAGGCATTCAGCGCGCTGCTGCTCCTGTTCAGAGAAGTCCTGCGGACAGACCTCGAGGAAATGGCCCAGACCGTGCGGGCACGGCGAGGCCGGAGGTTGCCCACCGTACTGTCGGTGACCGAAGTGCAGGCCCTCCTGTCGGCGGTTGAACCGGAGTTCCAGCTGATGGTAAGGATGTTATACG
>JASLXP010000682.1 GCA_030740295.1 Planctomycetota bacterium | reverse complement strand
TGGATGCTGGATGCTGGATGCTGGATGCTGGATGCTGGATGCTGGATGCTGGATGCTGGATGCTGGATGCTGGATGCTGGATGCTGGATGCTGGATGCTGGATGCTGGATGCTGGATGTTGTCAGTGCCACCTCTGCATACCACGCGAGGAAGAAGCGCGAAACACCACGGGGCAAGCCAGTGGCCTCGCTCTGCATGCGTGTGATTCGAAACCGGGGCCACGAATGAAACGGAATGGCGAGAATCCAGTATCCAGTATCGAGCATCAGATGGGCCTGCCCTGCCTTATTTCTCAGGCGCACGCGTGTCTTCCTCTGAAGAGGCCGTGGCAGTGATGAATCCGATCACTTCGGATCTGTTCGTCGAGGCGAATATCCGGTTCTCGGTCACGGCGAGACCATTCTTGATAACCGTTCCTTCACAGGCAGCCGACCCCGACCACAATGTCTTCGCATCTTCAAGATTCTGAATGACAAGCTTTTTACCATTTGCGGTGACCACCAGATTTCTCGCAACGGCGAGGATTCCTCCGCCACCGAAACTCTTCTCTAAGGGATCGGGGTCTGTCTGGGTGCCCTTAACAAAATCTGCACGAAAATCTTTCAGACCGTTACGAAAGATCGTGCGGCGATGTCTGAAGGTAAAGATGCGATCTCTGTAAACAACAGGCGCGGCATCTCTCCCAAAACTCACGGGGCGAATCCCCCAGAGTGACTGCTTTGGATTGATTGGATTGCCTTTGCGGTCGCGGCCCACGGCTTTGTGCTCGAAAAACCGCGCCAGATCCTGGCCGAATCCCCGGCCGGTCTTGCCGTCAATGGAGTAAAAGTCCTGTGCTCTGGGGCTCGTGGCTCCCCCGACGAATACGTAACCGTCTGCATAGGAGAGTTCCGGACCGCCCAGCCATTGGATGTTAAAATTGCTCCGCTGCGCGCTGTCTCCTCGGCGTTTCCACCAGAGGAGCTTGCCGTCCCTGCGGCGAAATCCGGCGGGTGTGCCGTTTCCCTGGGGCACGTAAATCATCTCTTCCGAAGCGGCGATCACTCCTGATGGTGATACGCCATAGGGTGAGACACCCGTCGCGGCGTTCTCTTCATTGGTGGCAAAGCCGGCTTCGTCATTCGACCAGATGATTTCTCCAGTGACGCCGTTCAACGCGTACAGATACATCTTGTCCGAGCTGTTGTATCCCGCGTAGAAGTAGATCGTCCCCTCTTCCCCGGCGATGACACCGCCGTTAACCGGCCACACGGAATGCACCCGGCCGTAGTTGAGCAGCTTGCGGTCGTGAGGGGCTCCACGGAAACGCCAGATGAGCTCTCCACTGTCGGCGCGCAGGGCATAGACCCAGCCGTCTTCACTTCCGGCATAGACCCTTCCATTCCACCAGGTCGGCGTCACTCGGATAGCCCCGCCGGTCATGAAAGACCAGGCCACCTCGCCGGTCGCCTGGTTCAGCGCGTAAACAGAGTGATTCGTTGAGCCCACGAAGACTCGTCCGCCGGAGGCCGAGGGAGGGGTGAGTTCGCCACCGAGTTTCTTCGACCAGTTGAACCGCAGAGGCAGGCCGAGCGCGGCATCGCACGTATTGCTTCTGGCCGCATCGTTCCGATAACCGGTCCAGTTCGAGGGAATTGCCTCGAACTCGATGGTCTCACCATAGGCGGCGCCTTTTTCGAGTTGGTGCGTAGGACTGGATGATGCTTCTCCCTCGTAGAGATCGAGCGGGACAGGTGCCAGCCCAATCCCGCTGCGAATAGAAAAGTTGCATCCGCAGCCGCTCGGGGAGTTGTAGACCATTCCATTGCCCGCAACGACTCCGGTGCGACAGTTGGAACGGAATGCCTCCGCGGAGAAGAGCCTCGCATTTGCCAGGTCGAGGATGAGAGTTCCATTTCCCGAAAGGAATGTGCAGTGCTTCGAAAAGGTCGTGGGAATGCAGCGTCCGTAACACCAGCTACCAGCGGGAATCCCTGTCTTGGGATCGTACGGGTCGTGATAACGGACGACGTTGCCGACCTCCTTCCCTGTCGACTGATTGACTATCTTCAGTTGCGTCCCTGTTTTCGTTTTTGATGAAGTCGTGGTGTAAAGAGTGCTCAACCTGCCCCGCGGCTCACCCCTACCTATCTGCTTCCCCGTGGCCGCGTCGTAGGTGTGCCCGTAAAAGATTTTGCCGTCGAAGAACCGAAGTCCTCGATTGCTCTGTCCGATTTGCGTTCTCCAGACCTCCTCCCCGGTCATGATGTCGAGAGATGCCAGGTAATTCCTTGCCAGTCCAAAGATCACCTGGCCGCTGCCCAGAGCGTAATTCAGCGGGCCGGGATTCGGAGAACACTTCCATTTCAGCTCGCCCGTCATCGGTTCGAGGGCGGCTATAATCCTTGCCGGCTTCACGTGACGCTTCGTCCGCGTTGACTGAATCTCCTCGTCGACCAGGCCAACCACGAGCCTGCCATTTGCGCACGCATAATAAGTCCAGTCCTTCATGCCGTTTTCGATCTGGGAAGGATCGAGCGACCAAATGGTCTCGCCGGTGGCGATGTCCAGGGCATAGAGCGTTCGCTCGCCAATGGCGAATATACGTTTGTCGACGGCAATCAGCCCGATGCCATCCGGCTTTGGCAAAACTGATTTCCAGAGCAACGTGCCGTTGTAGCCATCGTACGCCCGGATCTCATTCTTGTGAGTTGGCTGGCCCGTGATGCCACCCGAACGGGTGATCAGATAACCTTCGGCAGCGATGGGAATCCCAAACTTGGAAAAGCTCTGACCCACATTCAGCCACGCCGTATGAAAAGGACCACGCACCAGGTCGTCATCGACATTCCGACAGTTATCGGGCTGGCCGCGCAGGTCGTGGCTCCAATTCCCCATTCCCTTCGGTCGCGGCCGTCGAATCTTTGCCCAGATCCCGTCCTTTTCAAAAACTTCAAACTCCTGCACACCCGCCGAACGCAGAATGCTTTTAAATGCGTCTTTGCCAATCTTCGCGTCAGCCTGCCCGACGTAAGCCAGCCCGCGCTCCGGCATGAGCACCCGCAAGACCTCTTCCCAACTCACCGATGCGAGCCCCTGTTCACCGAGGTCCCCCATCACGATCAGATTGGCGCAATAATCGGGATAAGGCAGGCGGCTCGGCGACACCTGTCTTTCCACCGAGATCCTCTTCGCATAAAACTCTGTGGCGACGAGTGTCTCTCGGGCCCGGCTCACTCGAGCATCAGAGGTCTCCAGAGCATGCATGGTGAATTTGCTGCGTCGCAGAATCTCCATCGCCAGCCGCCCATCCCCGCATCGGATGTCCACAGCGAAGCCCTGTTTCGATCCGGACTCATTGAGAATTCTCTCTGCAATTGTGCGGACATCCAAAGCATGAAGCTGCCCTGGAATACAGAGGCACAGAATGAAAAGAAGAATTATATGCACGAAGCATGACCTTCTGAATAGTCGGGACACCCTCGGCGGCATCGCATACTCATATGGATAATTCGGATACCTGGCTCCGCATTCTCCGGCCGGCAGATCGTAGAATTGCCAATCGCTGCAAAGAGGATCGCCGGGGCCAAAGTCTGCCGGTAGTATGAAGTATCCGTGCTGCAGAATGTTATTCGACATGCCTTTAAAAGGTATCTGATGTGTTTTTCTTCTCGGCGGCATATGGACAACACTTTAATCAAACCTGCAGACAAGCCAACAGTCTCCTTCGTAAGAGGTCAATCACGCCCCGAAGGGGCACGAACATATCAGCCCAGGGCAGCGCCCTGGGTTATGAGGAAGGGTCACTCTTGAGCCCTGAAAGGGCGGCACAGATCGCTGAGAGG
>JASLXP010000681.1 GCA_030740295.1 Planctomycetota bacterium | reverse complement strand
AGAAGTGCTCCAACCGCCCGCTTGCGGGCGTTTGGAGCACTTCTTCGGCTGTTGGAGTTGATGCGCTGTTGGCATTATTGGAGTGTCTTTTGGTTTCTAGCTGTCAATCACCGCGCCACGGGGGCAGGCCCCGTGGAGGCGGAAGAACGTATCCGTAACAGGAGCCAATTGAACGAGATCATCCCATTGCTCGAAATGGGTACCGTTGCCAGCAGACACTGATCTTCCATGAAAGCACTTACTCATTACGTGTCCAGAGCGCTCGCTTTTCCAAAAAGGCCGCGACCACGAAAAGTGACAATCAGAATCAACAGGATGTACATGGCCATATTCTGCCAGGCATCCGCGTAGGCACCGGCAAGACCGGTCGCCAGACCGACCATGATGCCCGCGATTACCGAGCCCCAGAAGCTGCCGACACCACCAATGACGACGATCAGAAACGCCGGAATGACCGCGTCAATCCCTACGTGAGGACGCAGCCCCCACACGCTGTCGACGCAGAGAATGATCCCGGCCAGCGCAGCCAGCGCGGTGCCAAACGCAAAGACAAACAGGCGTAGTCGAGCGAGATTTATGCCGAGGGCCTGGACCATTTCGCTGTCGTGTGCGCCGGCCTTGATGATGGCCCCGTATTTCGTCTTCTCGATGAACAACCAGACGATTCCGATGAGCAGCATCGCGAAGATGCAGGCAAAGATGCGATACCGAAAGAGGATGATGTTCTCGCCGATCAGGAACATCCCCGTCATCTTGAAATCGCTGACGAACGGCAGTGGGATCACTGAAGGGAGCATGATCGATTGTTCCTTGCTGCCCCAGAAGATCCGAATGGCCTCTTCAATGACAAGGGCCGCACCAAAAGTCAGCAGCAGACCGTAAAGGGGATCTTTCCCGTACGTTCGCCGCATCATGAGTTCGAGCAGCATTCCGATCACGGCCACCAGCAGCGGCGCGACAACAACCGCCAGAACGTATCTCCCAAAAAGTGATTCCGGTTCGGGTTCGGGTGCCCCCGAAAACAGAACGGAAGGATTGATGATGGTCAGCGCTATGTACGCGCCAAGCGCGAACAACGATCCATGTGCAAGATTGATGAGTTCCATCACCCCCACGATCAGCGTGAAGCCAAGCGCAATGAGAGCGAAGAGCAGCCCCAGGCTCAGGCCGTTGACGATGTGGGGGATGAGGTTTTCAAGCATCACGCTCCAGGCTCATACACCGGCGTCTCTTCATAAGACTCCAGCTTGGCCTTCTTGACTGAATCTTCGTCTTGCGCGTCCTCCGGCCTGACCCATGAGAGGAGCTTGTAGAGATCGTTTTTTTCCGCAGGTTTCGGATTCTGCGTCGCCATGTAGATGGTCTGTTGAAACTGGTGCGTCTCCGGATTCATCCAGCCATCGAAGTGTTGCATACGGTCTTCGGCGGTGACCTTTGCCTTTTCGAGCTCTTTGATCACTGCGATGTTGTTGAGTGAACCAGCACGCTCGATCGCGCGGAAAAGTTCCCGCGTGGCCATGTACCCGTTGTAGAGGACGTTTCCCGGCACCTTCACTTTGGCATCCATGAATTGCGCCTGGTAGCGCGCGACAAAATCCTTTACGCCGGGTAAGTCGAGGCGGTAATACCAGGTCGTACCGAACACGCCGAAGAGGGAAGTCTGGCCATAGATATCCGGCCAGTCCTGCTGATTGTTGATCCAGGCGGGCGAATTTCCCATGCCAAGGTCTGCCACCTGTTTGCGCAGCACCTTCTGGTCGTCACCGCCGACCGCAGCGGCCACCACGTCCGGTTTGATCTGACGGATCTTGATCAGGTACGAAGAAAAGTCGCGGGTGTTCTGAGGCACCATGAGCTCGTCGACTATTTCCGCTCCTTCCGCCGTTGCAAGGGTACGATTGGCCTTGGAAGTGGTGTGCCCCCAAACGTAATCATTGGTGAGGAGCAGCCACTTCTTGCCGACCGACTTCACCGCATTCTTGACGGTGGCCTTGGCGAAGTTTGTGCCGTTACCGTCCCAGACAAATTTAACCCGGTGCGCGTTTTCGCCGGACTCGGTAGGCGCACTCGAATTTGTATTGAGGTAAATGCAGCCGTATTTCTGTGCGACCTGCGAGATGGCGTTCGCCACTCCGGAGCTCAGCGCGCCGATGAGGAAGTTGACGTTTTCCTTTGCAATGAATCTTTCAGCGACGCGCGAACCAGTTGCCGGAGTGGTCTCCGTATCCTGATGGATGGATTCGATGGTCTTGCCGAGGAGCCCACCTCTGTCGTTAAACTCCTTGATGGCCATAGCCATACCCCGGCGATCCATCTCTCCGCTTGCTGCATACTGGCCACTGGAATCAGAAGTAAGCCCGAGCAGGATGCGGTTTTTCGACTTCTTTGTATCGCTCTGAGCCGCGGGCGCCTTTTCCGGGACTTCAGGTTTCTTTGACTGTGGAGGTTTACCCCCACCGCAGCCGGCCAGACTCGCAGCGGCTGCCGCACCGGCGGTGTTGCGAATAAACGTGCGTCTCGACAGCGATCTGGGTTCCTGGCTCATCGATTGATTCCTCGGTGTGATCTGATGTGCTGATTGTTTGTACGCTAACGAGAAGTTCAAACGCATCGACGTAATACGCAATGCCTAATACGTAATGCGTAATACGAAATTTTGGTCTTGGATGTTCTGTGCTGTTCAAGCGCCGTCATGCAATGACGATGTCTCACAGTAGAGATACCCGCTGATCCATCCCGGTATCGAGCCCCACGGAAAACCCGGCTGCCAAACGAAAACGGCCCACCCCTCACGCACATTACGTATTACGTGTTACGTACGTATCACGCTTCATATGTGAAACACGTAAAGCTCCCGATTCTGCACTGGCAGCGTGTGCCGATGCAGGCCCAAGTGGTGGCACTCGGCGATGGCGAAGAGTATCTCGGTGCAATGATGGACCTGATCGATATCTCCGGAAGTCGGGCGTCCCTCTGCGTTGGCATCCACAAGGTCTTCCAGCATCTGCACGGTTCCACTGCGGGGCAGGAGCGGGGGCGGGAGTTGGGTTTCGATGAAGGGCCTGAACTTCTTGCTGTATTCCAGCTGCTTGCGAATGGAAAGGTGCCCTCCGTTGTTGGCGATGCGAATGACGCCTTCCGTGCCGTGAATTTCGAAATCCCAATTGCCGGACTGAATGGTCGTTGCCTCGATGCCTCCTTCAAACGCGATCTGGTAAATCGAAGTGGGGTCCTTCTCCAGCCTGCCGTTCTCGAATTTCAGATCGCGTGGGTGCAGCTCCCCCCAAAGGCTCTCTGCTTTCGGATCGCCTAACAGAAACATGAGCGTGTCGACCGAGTGTACGTGCCCGTGCAGCAGGCTTGACTGCGCGAAATGGATCGCACGTCGCGGCTCACCGATGTCACCTGCTACGATTCTTTTCCGCGCCTCTTGATAGGAGGTCTTCCACCGGCGAAGCACACCCGTCAGGAAACGTGAACCAGCCTTTTCAATCGCGGCCTTCGCCGCGTCGGCCTCGGCCATAGAGCAGGCCATCGCCTTTTCGCAGAAAATCATCGGCACCCCGAGCTCGGCCACGGCAACGGTGAGCTCTGAGTGGTTCACGCCTTTGGTGCAGATGCAGACCATGTCCGGCGATTCCTTTTCGATCATCTCGCGGAAATCTTCGAAGGTCGCCTTAATTCCCCACCGTTCAGTGAATGCCTGCCGCTTCTCCGGCAGCAGATCCGCGCCGGCAATCAGTTCGAGCTTTTCGCTGGCAACGCATGCACCCGCGATGGAAAAGGGAAGCGTGAAAACAGGATAATCAGCAACCTCGTCACAAATGGTGCTTCCCATTCGACCGAGGCCAATGATGGCGACACGAGTGGTGGACATGATGAATATGTTTGGGATTTAAGGGTACAGTGCACGCAGCACGTAGTTTTTACAGATTCAAACTGCCTGCCTGGTCTCACAATAGTTTTTCCAGACCGAGCTCGTGCTGTCAAATTTTCTCTACTCTCCCTCGGGCGGGTTCTTGATGGCTTGAATCGCAGCAGCCGCGGCGGCTTTGACGCTCTGGTTCTGATCCTTTCTCAGCTTCTCGAGGAGGGGGATCGCACTCTTGGCGCCTTCGCCCTGTTCCCCGAGCGCTTTCGCTGCTGCGGCCCTTACGTAATACGAAGGATCTTTGAGCATGTTCTTTAGTAGTGGCAGCGATGATTCAGGCTCCTCAAGCTTCGAAAGAACACTCACGACGCCGACTCGTACCGAGTAGGCCCTGTCTTTGCTCGCCTTGGCGAGGACAGGCATGATGGGGACGCCGACCGCGGAATCCAGGCCCGGCAGAGCATTGATGACTGCGAGACGAGTTTCAGGGCTTTTCGAGTTGAGACCGTTGCCCAGATACTTGACCGCATCTGCGTGGAATTCGCCGAGAGTCGTCAGGGCCGTAATGGCAGCCATGCTCACGCTCGAGTCCGAGCTGTAGACAAGCTTGCCGATGACCGGCACAGCGGGCGCGGCCTTCTCGCCGTATCCGACGAGAGACTGGATTCCCTCGAGCTGATACTTGGGGTTCCTGCTCTTCACTTTCCTGAGGGCGATGGTCATCATCGCTGATCCGTCGGGGTCTACCTTGCCCATGGCCGCGGATGCAGCGCTGGCGATCATTTCATTCTTGTGTTCGGTCAGGCGCAAAATGGTCGACGCATACTTCTTGGATTTAGTTCCCTTTGCTCCCACTGCAGTGATGGCCGCGGAAGCGATGTAGGGGTCTTTGGTTGTCATGGCAGCGACCAGTTTGCGGTAAGCCTTGGAATCTTCTTTTACACGCGCAAGCCCGGCAGCAGCCGTGGTCTTGACTGCACGTGATGAGTTTTTCTGTGCGTAAAGGAGAGTGCTCACGGTCCAATCACCCATGGGATCGATTCCTCTGATGGCGCCGATAGCCTTCACTCGGACGGACTCGTTATCATCATTGAGCGCACTTTTGAGCCCCATCAGCGCCCCTTTGCCATACATGCCCATTCGGCCGAGGGCAAAGGCGATATCGCCGCGAACGGTTTCGTCTTTATCTTTAAGCGCCTTTGCCAATTGCGGAACGGCTTCTTTTGCACTGGCACCCATGACGGCGAAGGCCATAGCCGCTCTCTTTCTAGTCAACGGGATAGGTGATTGTAGGTCGTCCAGCCAGCGGCGAACGGGCTTTCCCTGGAAGGCGGCCTCTGCCTGAAGGTCTGGGAAATATAGACCTGTTACGACCCAACTGAAGAGTACAGCTCTGAGCGTCATATTCGATAGTACCTCGCAATCTGATTTGGGGAAGTATGGCATCTGTAAGGTAGCAATTTGCCAACGTTCCGGCCGAATGCAAGCGAGCACAAAAAAAGGCACGAGACTGAATGCCCCGCGCCCAAAACAGAAAGGTCCGATTATGTCTCAATCAAAACCATCGTAGTAATCTTCGCCAAAATCATCGTCGTCGAATGCGCCATAGTCACTTTCGTCATCCTCATCATCGTCCTCAAAGTCATCGTCCGAGTCGTCGTCTTCAAGGTCGTCGTCTTCAAGGTCGTCAGCGAAATCGGCCAGGTCATCGGGAATGATGTCGTCAACACCGTCGCTGCCGATTTCGTCGGAGTCAGCAATCTCGTCGACATGATCCTCGTCATCTTCGCCATTGCGCGAACGTCTTGGGGGAGCGCTTGAGAGGAGGCATTCCTCCTGCTCTGCAGTAAGCAATTCCAGGGTTCCAGAATCTTCATTCAGTTCCATCCGGGAAAGCATTTTCTGTTCCTCATGATTGGGGGCGTATCAGGAACAAGCTGACAGGGTCAGTCGTCAACCAACCAGAAATGTGACCCGTTCCGATCCAGGATTGAATCGGCGGCGACATGGCATCTAGAGGCCAGAAAAGGCCCTGCCAGCTTTCGCGGGCGGGATAAATAATACTCTTTCTTTGAATTTGCAAACCAAAAAATGGCGCCCTTTTCCGGGAATCATTCGGCCTGGATGTTTCCCCAGGGAATGCTGCTGAAAACGCGTGGATCGGCTCGAACCACCGGAGTTTCCTTCCATGCTGTCAAGGCCATGCTGCGGTCAGTTGTGGTCACGCAAATTCACGGCTATAGAAGGCCCCGTTTTAAGCCTGTGAGAGGATTATGGGATACAAGAGCCTGAAAGAATGCGTGGACGATCTCGAACGGGAAGGCCAACTCGTCCGAATTGAGCAGGAAGTCGACCCATATCTCGAGGCGGCCGAGATTCAGCGGCAAGTCTTTCAGGCTGGTGGCCCGGCAATCTTCTACGCGAAAGTCAAAGGCTGCCGATTTCCCATGGTGAGTAATGTCTTCGGCACGATGGATCGGGTGCGGTTCATTCTCCGAGATACGCTCGATGCCGTTGAAAAGCTGATGAGACTCAAAGCAGATCCGGCCGCGCCGCTCAAAAAGCCCCTGACGTACCTGGCCGCAGGATTGAAAGGCCTGAGCGGGTTGCCGAAAAAGGTCAGGAGCGGTCCCGTCATGCAGAATGAATGCAGGATAGAAGATCTGCCTCACATCCAGTCCTGGCCAGATGACGGTGGCGCATTCTTCCTGCTGCCGCAGGTCTACACGGAGAATGCCAACAAGCCCGGCGTCATGGGCTCAAACCTCGGCATGTATCGCATTCAGATGTCGGGGGGCGAGTATGAAAAGAACAGAGAGATAGGACTTCACTACCAGATTCATCGCGGCATTGGTGTGCATCATTCCGCGGCAATCGAAAAGGGAATCCCTTTCCGGGTGAGCATTTTCCTGGGCGCGCCTGCGATGACCATGGCCGCGGTGATGCCATTGCCGGAAGGCATGCCCGAGGTTTGCTTTGCCGGTGCGCTGGGCGGACGCCGCATCAGGATGTCCCGCTCAGACGATGGGCCAGTTCATGTGGACGCGGATTTTTGCATCACAGGCGTGGTCGATCCAGAGAAAAAACTGCCTGAAGGGCCGTTCGGCGATCACTTGGGTTACTACAGCCTGGCTCATGATTATCCGGTGTTGAGGGTGGAGAAGGTCTATCACCGGTCGGATGCCATCTGGCCGTTCACCGTGGTTGGGCGGCCGCCGCAGGAGGACACCATGTTCTGCAAGATAATTCACGAGCTCACGGGCGACGTGATACCTGCGGTGCTGCCGGGCGTGCACGCGATTCATGCGGTGGACGCGGCAGGGGTGCACCCACTTCTGCTTGCCCTTGGAAGCGAACGATACGTGCCATTCGAGAAACGAGCCCGGCCGCAGGAACTCCTCACCCAGGCGAATGCCATTCTCGGCCAGGGCCAGATGTCGCTCGCAAAGTATCTGATGATCGGATCGGTGCAGGACAATCCAGATCTGGACGTCGAAGATATCGAAGCCTTCCTCCGACACATTCTGGAGAGGGTCGACTGGAAGCGCGACCTGCATTTCCAGACATGCACGACCATCGACACGCTCGATTACTCTGGAACGGGCCTCAATGAAGGCTCGAAGGTCGTGGTGGCCGCGGTCGGTCCGAAAAGGCGTGACCTGCCTTATGAAATCACTGACGAACTGAAGCTGCCGGAAGGATTCAGCAACCCGCGTGTCTGCTTTCCCGGTGTCCTCGCAGTGGAAGGGCCGACACCCGAAGCCGAAGGATCGGGCGAGGCCGAAGTGGCGCGTTTTGCTGAAGCTTTTGAATCGGATGCTCTTATCAACACGTTTCCACTGATCGTCATTGTCGACGACAGTGATTTTACGGCGAAGACTCTGAACAATTTTCTCTGGGTGACGTTCACCCGGTCGAATCCTGCCTCCGACATTTACGGCATCGATTCCGAAACGGAAAGCAAACACTGGGGATGCCGCGGCTCATTGGTCATCGACTCACGGAGCAAACCACATCACGCGCCGCCGCTGGTGGAAGATCCGGGAGTGACCAGGCGGGTGGATGCGCTCGGCGCGAAGGGCGGGCCCCTGTTTGGGATTATCTAGCCGGCATTTCTACACTCAAACTTGCCATGCCTGAACGATTCCGTATCTTGCTCCTACCGCAAAACAGACAACAGATTTTCAAGCTGGAGACGCATCCATGAGCGCAAAAGATTCGGAGATGATTCTCATCCCTGACGGTAATTTCCTCTTCGGAGAGGATAAGGAAGAGATCAGCCTGCCCGCGTTTTATATCGACAAATTCCCCGTCACGAACTCCGATTACAAAGAATTCTGCGATGAGAGCGGCCGCTCCTGGCCGAGCCATTGGAGCCAGAAATCCGTTAAAGAAAAGAAGACCCGTTTCTTCTTCAAACGCACCGTTGTCGATGAAACGGCAGGCTTCCCGGAGGACATGGCCAACCATCCGGTGGTGAATGTCCGTTACGATGACGCAGAGGCATTCGCCGAGTGGGCGGGCAAACGTATACCAACGGAACAGGAATGGGAAAAAGCTGCACGGGGCGAAGACGGACGGCTCTATTCCTGGGGAGACGACTTTCCCAAAAACTGCTGCAATCACAATGAGATGGTCGGTTCGACTTCACCGGTCGGGCATTACGGGAAATTCACGAGCCCTCACGGGGTGCACGACATGTGCGGGAACTGCCTCGAGTGGACGTCTTCCAATTACAGCGAAGAGGAAGAATCCAAGGTGCTGCGCGGTGGGAGCTGGTACCATTACGAACTGATGGTCACCACCACCTACCGTTTTCGGGTCTCCCCGCTGACCAAACTCGAAAACATGATAGGCTTGCGCTGCGCTCGTGATGCTTGACTTTCGCCCGGCGGGGATGAAAGCTTCTTGTGTCAGCGTCACCCACAGCACTGGGTACAGCCATGGCCATCGGTCAAAACGTCATTCAGCAATTTGAGGACGGCTTTCTGGTTTGCCTCAAGGGGAAAGACCGGGGCAGGGCTTGGCCTCTCGGCAAGCATGGCCTGGTTTACGATCCCGTGCTGGGCTGGTTGCCTCACGAGAATGCTCCCGAGGGTGAGCGGATCAGGCTCTTCAAATACGCCGATTATGCCCGGGTTGAAAATAACGGGGCCGACCTCCGCGTCCTTGGTGAAAATGTCGAAGATGCTGCAAAGGTCCCCATCAATGGCCGAATAGAACTGAACGACTCGCTTTATCGAGTGTACTTCCTCTCTCTAGAACGGCCCGAAATCATCAGAACAGAGCAGGAACTGAGGAGCGAGAGCACGCACTCTCTCAACGGCCACACCCAATCGCATGACACCCGATCACTCAAATCGCTCATCAGTGATGGCCTCGCATCTTTTTTCGAGGAACACTGGGACGGCTATCTCCAGCGTTACGCTTCGGACTATCTCGAAGATCCTCTTGAAGTGATCCGCAGGCAGAATAAGTTTCTCGCAGGCATAAAAGGACCGGATCAGCAAGAGGCCGCGCGCCAGTTCATGCAGTTGAATGCCAGACTTGAGGGTGGCCTCTTTCTCCAGGCACCGGAGAAATCGGGTGACACTTACGATGAGATCAACAACGTCCTGTACTTCGCGCAGAATGATTATCTTCCCGGCCACCGGTTCGTTCTTGGTGACGCATCCACCTACAACCGGGAAAAGCTCCGCATCGAGAAAACCAGCTTTTCTTTTGGAAGTGACGAGGAGAAGAGCCTGATAGATTTCTTCGTCGGCGCCAAGCTCTGCGGCGCGGAACTGAAGGATGACTGGTTCGCTATCAGCCTGCGGCTTTTCTCTGAGCTTACGCAGCGCTTTTCGCCGCTGCCAAATGTCGAAGGCAGGGAATCAACCACCATCGTCATTCAGGATTTCTTCGAAGAGGGTGGTGTCTGCCGGCATAAGTGCGCCGTGCTGCAGGTCGCATTGCAGGAGGCCGGCGTCTCCAGCCGTTACCATCGAGGCAAACTCTTCTTCGGTGGTTACCACGCGTGGATCGAGGTCGACATTTTTCGGGACGGCAGCTATTTCCTGATCCTCGACCCGCATCTTTTCCACGTCCTCATCAAATCTGGCACCCTCGAAACCAGCCAGGGCGCAATCTATTTGCGTGACGAGGGCTATCCCGTGACCGAACATTTCAACACCGTATGGCGCGGCAAGCCGGTGGGAGAGGATGAGAGTGTGAGAGCGTTAGAGGCCGGGGTCGGAGTTGAGTGAAGAGGGAGGCTATCCCCAATCCTCTCTTCCAGCTTGATTAAGCGCTGAACACAGGTAGATTTTCCCGTCGAGTACACGGGCGACGGCCCGGTAGGCCGGTGTAGCTCAGTTGGCAGAGCGGGGGTTTTGTAAACCCCAGGTCGGGAGTTCGAATCTCCCTGCCGGCTCTATTTCCCCAACCATCATCCCGACTATGAGCAGAGTTTTAATCATCATGGGCAGCGATTCCGATTGGCCCACCATGAAACCTGCTGCCCTGCAGCTCAAAGAGTTCGGCATCGAGTGCGAGCCGCTCGTCCAGTCCGCGCACCGCACACCGAAGAAAGTTCAACAGACAGCGCAGACCGCAGCAGAACAGGGCTTCAAAGTGATCATCGCGGCCGCGGGCGGAGCCGCGCACCTTGCCGGGGTTGTTGCCTCCTTTACCCACATTCCGGTCATCGGCGTCCCCATGAAGACCTCCGCGCTCGGCGGCCTGGATTCCCTCTACTCGATGGTGCAGATGCCCAAGGGCGTGCCCGTGGCGACGGTCGGTATCGGCGAGGCCGGCGCAGTAAACGCAGCCATTCTTGCGGCACAGATCATCGCTCTGCAGGATTCATCCATGAACGAAAAGCTCGATGCCTACAACGACCGGCTCGCGGAGGATTACAAAGGAAAGGCATCGAAAGTGAAAGAGGAAGTCGCTGCCCGGTAGGGAATCATGGTTGATGGTTAATGGTTGGTGGGCCAAGCATCCACGCATTCCGTGACAACATATGATCGCCGTCGTTCAACGCGTAAAAGAGGCTTATGTCCGAATCGATGACGAGGAATACTCGCGCATCGGGCACGGCTCATTGGTCCTCCTCGGCGTTGAAGAGAGCGACACAGGAAAAGACATCGAGGCCCTGTCGAAAAAACTGGTGGAGCTTCGCATGTTCGCCGATGCGGAACGCAAGATGAACCTTTCGCTCAAGGATGTCGGCGGTGAGATGCTCGTGGTTTCTCAATTCACCCTTCCGGCCGATTGCCGCAAAGGCCGGCGCCCTTCATTCATCAGAGCCGCGCTTCCGGAACTCGGCGAAAAACTCTACGAAGACTTTGTAGTTGCCGTGCGCATTCAGGGCGTAGCCACTCA
>JASLXP010000680.1 GCA_030740295.1 Planctomycetota bacterium | reverse complement strand
TGTTTCGCGTGTCTGAGGCCATTCCGTGCCTGGGGTCATCTTTGGGCCATTCCAGATGGCAATGTGCGTGATCCTCGATAGTGCGTTGCCTAAAGCGGACATGCCGATCTGGGAACATCGCCAGAATCATATCCTTCTCCTTCTGGGAGAAGTCTTGCTTATGCTCCACGGAGACGATCAGCGGCGTCCGTTTGTGAGAGCGGCAGAGGGTGATATAAAACCGGAAGGACTCCTGATCGCAGAGAGGACAGTCTTTTTTCATATAGAATCTTTGGCATACCGGGCCGCAACACCGAGACCCGCAAGGTATATCTCCGTTACGCTAACCGTCGCATGTCCCAGCGCTTCTTTCACGGCATATACGTCCCGCGTCTCACCGTACAGCTTCACCGCTCGATGGTGTCTGAAGTCATGACAGCTATAGGCATGCCGAATCGTGCCTCTGCCCGCCAACTCTCTCGTCAGTCTGCCAATTGCACCCTGGACCGTACTTTTGGCTATCCCTCTAAACGGCCGACGCTTATGCATCTCACTCCCCGATAGAATCTCTTGCGTGATTGGCCGCAGGTTCTTTTGCCGGACCTGGTCGCCTTTTTGCCTGTAGGAGAACCGATCCTTTCCCTCCAGCTTGACCGTCAGAACGTCGCCGATTCGCAGGCCGTAAGTTCCCATGAAATGCACAATCGGCAGGAGCCGGCTTGCAGACTCCCTGGAGGCCCTCTCATAGACCATATCGCCGGCAGTCTGCGTCTTACGTTCCAGCGCCTCCATTATGGCCAGGTATTCCTTCTCGCTCATCACCGGGACCGGCGATCCCTGGTCCGGCTTCACAGCCTTCTTGTAATGTTTCTTCGGATACTTGATATGAGCGAAGGGCGTCCGGTCCACGTATCGCTCAGCTTCCAGGTACCCATAGAACGCGCTGCTTGCCGACAGAGTCAGGCGCACCGTATTCGCGCTGTACTTCCCTGATAGATAACTCTTGAACCGGTTCACGTCCGCCCGTTGCACCTGGAAAATATGTAGGCTCTCTCGTTCCAGCCAGGTGAGAAGCCGCCCGATTTCTCTGCGGTAGGTCTCCACTGTCCGTTCGGCCTTCTCGCCGTCTTGAAGAAACTCTTCGAATACTCTCTCCAGATCGAACTTGGCCGCCTTCACGGTCTCATCTAGTGCGTTCTTGACCTTATCGTGCCGCAGAGACTTCAGCGCCGCCACGACCTCTTCCTTGCTGGGCGTCCGCTCCAGGACTTCTAACACGCTGTCGATTGTCACGGATTCGCCGTTTCTTGTTTCCAGCCGGTCGCTCATATCCGTCTCCTTCCCCCAATCTCACACCTAACCTTATCTTAGGTGTGAGATGAAAGTCAAGCGGTTCCCCCCGGTGCCACAGCCCCCGCTACCCCTGCTAAAATAGTTGAATAGATAAATAGTTAAAAGGCCCGGACAGCCCGAACTCGTACAACGTAGTCCCTGAGGCTGGAGTACTGCCAGCCAAAGTCGAAATACTGAAGCCACGCGTTGTACGAATCGCCCTCAGACGAACTCCAATACCACTCGGACGCAAACCCTCCAAGCCCATTCTTTTTCAGCTTCTTGTACATCTGGTCAAGCTCATCTTTTGTTGGTAGGTACCAGTCATCGTGCCCATTCAATACCAGATTCTGGCACACCTTCTTGGCGTCAGACCAGTTTTTCTTGCCCTGGTCGGAAGTGGCCGCTACCAGCCCACCGCCTCTGCCATCCAGATGAAACACGATGCCTCCGGCAAAGTCTTCGCCTATCGAAGGAGAGTAGGCCACGTCAATATTGTTTGTCCACCGATTTACGGAAATGGTTTTTTTCTGCTTCCTATTATATTTGCTGTAGTAACACTCAACTTCGACCTTCCCCTCCCGAAAAATATCGGTGCTGAACGGTGTCTTTCCGATAACGACGCCCCGATACGTGATTTCCGTACCGTTACCGGTAAAACGGACCGTCGTGCCTGTTGAGCTGGGTGTATTCCTCTTGCCGGGGCTGAAACTCGCAGCCACGGCGTTCTCATACCCATAGGCCAGTTGCTTGTTGTTCTGGCTCAAGTCGATTACCTGTACCCTGCTCACTACAACCTGGTATCCGTATGAACCTTTCCTCTTTATGCTCCACGCTATCGTACCTGCCAAGGCCTTGGCTTTGATGGCGTTGTCGATCTCCATGTACGCGCTCCGCAGGTCGGACGCGGCTGCAAGATTCTTAACAAGAAGTGTGGCAAACGGCACCTCCTGCACGTTGGACTTTACGTAAAACGGCCACATTTTCCTATCCCGATCGAACTCGCCCGGGGTGACAGTGATGTCACTCCCTGTTAGCGTCCAGCTCTTCGATTCCAGTGTTCTGATGGCCTCTTTCAGTTTCTGCTCCAGCTCCCGCAACTGAGTTTTTTTGTTACGCTCGTGATCGGACTCACCCTGTCGAAGTTCCAGGGCCTTTGCACTCGTTACCTCGTTTCTTATCTTCTCCCGCCGGTCCTTAAACTCTTTATCATTCTCCCAGGGATCCGCCTTCATTGCGTTCACTTCTTCGAGTTTTACTCCGTATGTCTTATTGATTTCCGCCTTTGTTTTGCTCCAGCCCTGTGCGAACGTTGTTTCAATCTCTTTTATGGCCTTCTCCAGAATCTCGACGTTCTCGATTAGCAGGTCCGGATCGTCCCCGGCGAGTTTGAGCCGTTCCGTTTCGGCCCGTTTCTTCGCTGCCAATTGCTCCATCTCGTGACGGCGTCGTTCCTCCTCAGTTCGCTGTGCCGCCCGCATTTCTACCTCTTCCCGTTGCCGTTCAGCTTCTTGCCTCTGCCGCATTGCTTCCCGTGCGAGATTTTCCTGTTCGATCCGCTTCGCTTCCTTCACGGCACGCGCAGTCTGTTGCTCCACCTCAAGGCGCTTTCTTTCAGCATCGCTCTTGGCTTGTGCTATCCTACTCTCCCGTGCTTTGATTTCCCGCTCGAGGGCGGCCAGTTCCGTCTCCAGTTCTTTTTTCTGAGCCGTCGTCCTGGCAAGCATGTCGGCCGCCGAAACGAAGTAAAACGGTTCGGTTAGAGAAGAGGAGGACCAGGGGGTCTGCTTGCTTGCAGTCTCTCTCTCGACATCTCTTCTTACATCACGGAGCATCACCTCGATGTCTTGACCGGGTGTGCGCATATGTTTCAAGAAAGCGCCTGTGAATATGCCGTTGCGCCCTTTGCCGTCAGCCGCCGTAGACTCAGGGGCGGTGGCATAGATCACGAGAGAGCCCGAAGGCGCGTCCACCACAGAAAGCCCTCTAGACCCAGAACGGAAGCTTCTGGCAAAGGGATTGTCCCGGCAGGCGTCAAGGATAACAATGTTGGTGCGGTTGACGGCGGTCTCCATCTTTTGCAGAATCTGGTTCGCTTCCACCGACTTAAACCGCACTTCATCCTCGCTCTGAATGTCGGTGCCTACCGGGATCAAGTAGTTCACTCCGTCCACCTGCATTCCGTGGCCTGCGTAGTAAAATAGGCCCACCCCGCCTTTAGCAAGATCGTTGCCAAACGCCCTGACGGCAGAATCCATTTTTCGCTGATTGGCGTCAATTAGTGATGTGACAGAAAAGCCCAATTCCTCGAGCGCTGCCGCCATGTCCCGCGCGTCGTTGGCCGGGTTCTTAAGCGGTGATGTCTTATAGTCTGAGTTCCCGATTACCAGAGCCGTGCGTTGTTCGGCAGACAGGGCGAACAGGAGTATTACGAAAAATAGCAGGCTGACTATACTTTTTTTCATCGTGGCGTCTCCTCGTCTATCGAAGATGATACGGGGAATGACGATGCCTTTCAATACACCCTCCCAACACCTGGTTCTAGCATATTGGCCAATTCGCCGCCTGCCGTATAGCATAACTCGTTCGAGGATGGCCACCAGTGCGTTTTCTAGCAGGAAGTGGTATCCCAATACCCCCGAAAATCTAGCATATCAGCTCGCACGCTCACCAAGACATGCACCTCATATCATTTTGAGGACATCTTCGATTTCCTTGTCGCTCCACCCCATCGCCTTAAGCTGCTTGATGTGTTTTCGATGATCGGGTGGTGGCAGTTTGCCCGCATCCACCCATGATTCGTAAATCTCCCAGATCAGTGACGGTTTCGCTTTGGTCACATACAAAGTACGATGTTTCGTAATCTCGTCTATGGTCTCCCGCAGTCTGTCTTTCCGCTTCCGCCAAGTGTCCTTGCTCATCTTCCTTACATTCAGAGTATCCAACCACTCATAAAATCCTCTCCTGCCTCCAAAATCATCCAGAAACGTTGAAATCCCAGTTACGCCTGCTATCAGCATCGCAAGGTTAGACTTCTGTTTCCCTTTCTCCGTGACATACTTTTTCACCAACCTGCGAAACTCCTTTGACGGCTCGGCAACCCGGCGGGTATAGATTCCACGTTGTTTCGCCCTATCGATGATCCTCCTGTTTTCCTTTTTCCATAATTCCCAGTGTTTATCATTGTCCTTCAGGTCTTTGAACTTGCGTATCCCCTCACGCCTGCAGCTAGTACTCTGCATCAATCGCACTTCACTCCGCAACCACTCCACTTCGTCTGCTCTCTCGGGGATGACGGCAGATTCAATTTTGCGCTGCTTCACTTGTTCAATCATCCTCGCAATTTTGTCATAGAGCACCGTCTCTCTCTGTTTATTCTCCCACCGCACATATGTTAGCCCATAAAACTCCGGGTCTTTTTTCTGCTTCATGGTCCCGTAATCTGTGACCTTCCCTGTCTCCTTAATAAAACCCGACACAAAGAAGTCCAACTCCTTGTTTCGCGCCAAATCGACTCTGCTGACAGTCAGGGCGAAGAGGTTAACCTTGACACCTCGCCCCTTACACAATGTGCGAATGTAGTTTTCTAGCTGAGGGAACTCATCCTCCGTGATGCTGTCGAAGTTGTTGCCCCTCACGGCTCGCGGTACGCTGCCCTCGATTTTCAAAGAGTCATGTTCGTCGATTATCACCGACCATCCGGTGCTTTTGTCGTTATAGAACGCCTTATACTTATTTAGTTTCCAGCTCCACCAATTACCCGTTCCTGGCTTCCACCTGTACC
>JASLXP010000679.1 GCA_030740295.1 Planctomycetota bacterium | reverse complement strand
TCCGACTTGAGCGAGAAAGAAGTGCTGGATGCCTGCCTGAAGGCGCTCAAGCCGCACATGACCGCGCGGGATTTATTGTTGATGTCGCAGACGTAGTGTGCTCTGCAACCGCTTGGAATTGCTGGTTACCCTGATCCCATTTCAGAAATCCGAATGAAGAGTGATGATTGGTGAATTCTGATTTCTGAAGTCAAGCAATCGTTTGAGCAGCACATTTCTGACTTCGAAATTCAAGAATGAAGAATCGTCATTCTTCATTCAATTCCTGAGCAGGATGCGAGAGTGTGCGGCTGAATGTTGAATCATGGATTCTGAGCGACTCTCAGAAGAACAGAACTTCTAACCTCGACGTTTAACTGTGGTCGGTCGACGAGGGCATCACTCTTCCTCAAAACCAAACAACGCGTACTTCGAACAATTCTCGTAGGCGTATTTGCTGCCGAACAGCGTCTTGTATGCGCGGGCTTTTGCGCTGCCTTGGGAGACCTGGAATTCGATAAGGAACTGTTTGGCGTCGGCCGGAATCTTCAGGAGCTCAAGCGGGATGATGGCGCTGATTTCGTAGCCTCCCTCGATTGTCTTGGATGCGGTCTGCACGGCAGCCGTCGCTTTGGGAGTTGTCTTGAAAGGGACGTATGCGCCGGCTTTCTTTCTGTCGTCTGCCGGCACCAGGAAGACCTGGCCAATCTCGAACTTGTCCGGCATCGCGCCGAAGACCTCCAGATCCGAACCTTTCCAGACCGTGTCGTGGTGCACGATCTTCGGTTCCCTTACGGATGCGTGGACGACCATCTGATCGCCGGCGATGGCAAATCGCACACTTGCCATGAGCTTCGCTCGATCCTTGATCTCATGTGCCGGCACATCGGCAAGTGCGGCGGGAACAGCCGCAAGGTCCGCTGGCAATTCGATTCTTGAAGCGGGGAGTCCTTTTCGTTTTCCTCCATCGACGTCTCCCAGTTGCGGCGCTTCGCCGATAAAAGGAACGATCACATAACGCACCGTCGCCTGGCTCGCAGGGATATTGCCGCCACCCAGGTAAACCAGGATAGTGTCGTTTTTGCCGCGCTTCACTTTGCGGACCTCATCCAGGGAGATGACGGCTCCGTAGTCCTTGACCTCGATCCTGACACCGGCACATACGATGGGATCTTTGCCTACGCTGGAATCATCAAGCACGGCGAGGTCGCTGCCGTCTGCGCCCAGCAAAGTGACCTTTGTGCGGTTTCTCTGGGAGCGCTTTCCTTTGCGTTTCAGCACATCCGCAAAGGGAATCATCTCCCATGCCTCGCTGATTTTGCCGCGTTGACTCGGCCGGCCGCCCCAGAGGCTGAAGACGTTGTCACGCTCCGACCCGCTCAGGCTGGCTTCGCAGATGATGGATGAAGGGCCGTACGTGTAACGACGTTCGACATTGACCGATGACTGCCGCACTGGCCCGGTACTGATGACCGTGTTGCCTTCGATCCGGGCATTGAAATGTTCACTGTTTGCCGCGACGAGTGGCTTGCCGTCGGACGTGTAACCGACGATCCCGTGGACATGAAAACCTGGCCATTGCGAAAGGTGCATCCCGCCCCCGTATGAGCCGTTCGGTTTCGAGCTGATGACCTGGCCTTTACCGATCACCTCAATCTGGCAGATGGTGCCTCCACCCAGACCGATCTGGCCATGGAAGCCCTCCCCTTCCCAGGTCGGGGTCAGGCGGCCGTGATAGGTGAGCATGTAAAAGGTGGGCCGGCGCGCGGCAAACCATTCGTTGTGGCCGTTGACGCCTTTAAGAAAGTCCGGGCCTCCGAAGCCCTTCCAACGGAATTTTGAATCCCAGGCATTGTAGCCCCCCGCAGTCTTGGTGTGGCTGGTGCGTGAACTGTACGGGTTGCCGGCTGACCCGCGAAAGTAGAGGTAGCTGAACAGATTCAGAATGCGGTTGTACGCCTTAATCATTCGCGGGTCTTTGAGATCCTGATTGATGGCCCGCCAGCCGCGCAACACATAGCTCCCGTAATGGTAGTCGTACGCCATGCTCTCCTGAAGACCGCCCGACGGGCCGATGCCGACACGTTCACCGTAGCCGCCGCTGATGAAGCGTTCCCAGATCGTATCGAATGTACTGGTAAGCATCGGATCCTGCGCGGCCTCGACGCAATAGCGAACACCGGCCATCAGGCTGCCGAACGCATTGCCGTTGCCGCAGGCCACCGTACGGCAGAATGCGAGACGGTCGCCACAGAGGATGGTGAATTCACGGAGGACGTCCTTGACCTCCTGCGGCGCATTGCTGTGATGAATGATGCGCCAGGCCGGCCGATACCAGAAGAAAGTGTAGCAGCCCATTTCATAAGCGAGATTGCGATTAGGCCCAATGGCCACGTGGTCCCCATGCCCGATGAGACGCAGCCCGAA
>JASLXP010000678.1 GCA_030740295.1 Planctomycetota bacterium | reverse complement strand
ACCAGGCCACCGCCGTCATCGCGGGGCCAAAGGGCACCCGTGAAGTTGCCGCCGAAGATTTCTGCGTTGCCCCTGGACAAAATGTGCTGGAGCAGGGCGAAATTCTGCTCTCGATAAAAGTCCCACCGCAGCCCTCAAATGGAGGCGCTCACTACCTACGATTCATCCCACGCAACGAGATGGACATCGCTGTCGTTGGCGTAGGCGCATGCATCGAACTCGACGAATCGGGCGACAACTTCGTCTCCGGCCGCATTGCTGTCGGCGCCGTTGCCCCCACCCCGCTCTACGTCCCGGAAGCCGGAGAAGCCCTTGCTGGCCAGCCGGTCAACGATGAAACAATCGAGAAAGCCTGCGCCGCAGCCAAAGCCGCAGCCAAGCCGATCTCCGACATGCGCGGCTCAGCCGCACAACGCATCCACCTCACCGGTGTTCTGACGAAACGCGCCATCAATAAAGCAGTAGAACGGGCCCGGCAGTAATCCATCAACCATCAACCATTAACCATATCTTCCCCATGTCCAAGAAAATTCACGTTCAGACAACCATCAACGGTGAAGAGATCGATTTCCTTTGCGAACCCCGCAACAGCCTCCTCGAAGTTTTGAGAGACAATCTCAAACTCACTGGTTCGAAGGAAGGCTGCAACAACGGCAACTGCGGCGCGTGCAATGTCATCATGGACGGCCGCCTGGTGAATGCGTGCTGCGTGCTTGGTGTCGAAGCCGAGGGCGCTGATATCACCACCATCGAAGGCATCGCCGAACCTGACTGCCTGCATCCCGTTCAACAATGCTTCCTTGAAGATGCCGCGCTCCAGTGTGGCGTCTGCACGCCGGGCTTCATCGTCTCGGCCAAGGCGCTGCTCGACAGCAATCCAGATCCATCTGAGTACGACATCCGATACTGGTTCGCCGGCAATCTCTGCAGGTGCACCGGGTACGACAAGATAGTCCGCGCTGTCCAACACGCCGCGGAACGAAAGAGGGAGACCGCAGATGTCTAGTGAAACCAGCGGCAGCAACGGCTACAAGGTCATCGGCACTCGGCCGATTCGCCACGACGGCATCGATAAAGTCATCGGTCGCGCAGTTTACGGCCAGGACGTTTCACTCCCCGGCATGCTGCACGGCGCCATCCTCCGCAGCCCGCATGCGCACGCCACTATCAAGAGCATCGATACGAGCGAAGCCGAAGCACACCCGGGCGTCAAGGCCATCATCACCGCCAGGGATTTGCCCGCGCTCGCTGATCAGTTGTCGGACCTGGGAGAAAACGTCGTCAACCTTCGCGACGTCAGCACCAACATCCTTGCCGCGGGCAAGGCGCTCTACCACGGCCACGCGATCGCTGCTGTCGCGGCGACCACTCTGAATGCTGCGCAGGAAGCAGTGCAGAAAATCAAGGTCGAGTACGAGGTACAACAGCCTGTGCTGTCCGTTCAGGACGCACTCGCCCCGGACGCGCCTCTTTTGAACCCGGAAAATAAGACAAAATCGCTTGGTGAAGACACAGAAGAGCCGAGCAATATAGCGTCCTATTACCAGCACAAGAAGGGCGATATCGACAAAGGCTTCGAAGACGCGGACGTCATCTTCGAGCGTGAATTCGATACAGCTACCGTCCACCAGGGCTACATCGAGCCCCACAACGTGGTCGCCCAGTGGAATGCGGACGAAAGCGTCATCATCTGGTGCAGCACTCAGGGCTCCTTCACGGTACAGAGCCAGGTGGCGGATCTCCTCAACATGCCCGTATCCAGGGTGCGGGTCATCCCGACCGAAATCGGCGGAGGCTTCGGCGGAAAAGTCCAGGTTTACATCAAGCCGGTCGCGGCCGTCCTTTCGAAGCATACCGGGCGCCCCGTCCGCATGGTGATGGATCGCCACGAAGTCTTCCAGGCCACCGGCCCTGCGCCCGGTTCAAACATTAAAATAAAGCTCGGCGCTACCAACGACGGCAAACTCGTCGCGGCCTACGCGTACCTGGCATACGAGGCCGGTGGCTTCGCCGGCTCAGTGGTCGGCGCGGCCGGCACGTGCGTGTTTGCCTGTTACGACATTCCGAACGTGCAGATCGACGGGTACGACATCCTCTGCAACAAGCCGAAGACTTCGGCCTATCGAGCCCCCGGCGCGACCAACGCCACGTTCTGCACAGAAGCGGTCATCGATGAGATCTGCGAAAAACTTGAAATCGATCCGCTGGAATTTCGTAAGAGGAATGGAGCAAAAGAGGGCGTCTCGCGCGCGGACGGACCGACCTACGATCGCATCGGCTACATCGAGACCCTGGAAGCAGCTCTCGCGCATGAACATTATTCCGCTCCCCTCGGCGACGCGCCCGAAGGCAAAGCCAGGGGCCGCGGTGTTGCATCCGGTTTCTGGATGAACTTCGCTGGCCAGTCCGCGGTGAACATCAACGTTAACGGTGACGGCACCGTCACCCTCGTCGAGGGCTCGACCGACATCGGAGGCACGCGGGCATCGATTGCCATGCAGGCCGCGGAAGTTCTGCATCTCGAAGCGGAAGAAGTCCGACCGCTCGTCGTGGACACCGAAGCCATCGGTTTCACCGAGGTGACGGGAGGCAGCCGCACAACTTTCGCCACCGGCCTGGCCGCAATCGAAGCGGCAAAAGACACGCTCAACAAGATGAAAGAACGGGCCGCCAAAATGCTCGAGGTCGAGGCCGACGATATCGAGTACTCGAACAAAGTTTTTTCATGCAAGAGTAATCCGGAGAAGAAGCACACCTTCCAGGAAGTCGCGGAAAAGACCGGCCAGACCGGCGGCCCGGTCGTTGGCAGCGCTACAACCTCTCCGCCCAGTCACGGCCCCGCCATGGCTACTCATATCGCGGATGTCGAGCTGGACCTTGAGACCGGCAAGGTAGATGTCATTCGTTACACCGCTGTTCAGGACGTGGGCAAGGCCATCCATCCGAGCTACGTCGAGGGCCAGTTGCAGGGCGGCGCCGCACAAGGCATCGGCTGGGCCCTCAGCGAGGAATACGTTTACGACGACGAAGGCCATCTCCTCAATTCCAGCTTCCTCGATTACCGCATGATGACCTCCCTCGACCTCCCGATGATCGATACCGTCCTTGTGGAAGTCCCCGCGGCCGACCACCCTTATGGGGTCCGCGGCGTCGGAGAGGTACCCATCGTTCCCCCGCCGGCCGCGGTAGCAAACGCCCTCTACAGGGCCGCAGGCGTGCGCATGGAGAAGCTCCCAATGTCGCCGAAGAACGTGCTCGAGGCGATGGGCAAGATTTAGCAGCAGCCACGTAACCGGCCAGGTATGGTGGCCGTCCTGAACCGCGCGTGTTGGAGTAATTGCTCTGACTTCATCGTGACGAGGTGAGCTCTCTTGCTTTCAGGAAGAGGCCGTTCTCATTTATTCAGGACTGCGTCCACGACCGCTTGGGCGGACATGCCGAACCGGTCGCGGAAATCGCTGTGACTGCCTGACATGACCGCAAAAACATCCTGAAGGCCCAACCGTTTCAGCGGCGTGCCGGCACCTGCGTCTGCCAGTACTTCGGCGACTGCTCCACCGAGCCCGCCAACTACCGTGTGCTCCTCCAGTGTGATGATGAGGGGCGTCTCCTGTGCCGCGTGAGAGATGGCCTCACGGTCGATTGGCTTGATTGTGTGCATGCTGAGGACGCGGATCGAAATGCCTTTTGCCGCGAGGAGCTCAGCAGCTACAAGTGCCTCCGAAATGATTGGGCCTGTGGCGATGACGGTGGCCGCGTCGCCGTTCCGTAATACCGATGCCTTGCCCACTTCAAATGTCCTGTTCTGTTCAGCAGCTTCTGTAGCCTGCGTTCTTTCATCGGGGGGCGGAGTGAGCTGGCCCTGTGCAAGCGCGATATAAAATGGCCCGTCCATGGCCGCCGCTGCCGTGACAGCGTGCTCCGTTTCCCACAAGTCAGCAGGCATGATGACCTTCATCTCCGGGATGAGTCGCATCAGGGCAATTTCCTCCATCGCGTGATGAGTCGCGCCCCAGGCGGCGAAGCTGAGGCCACTACCGTATCCGCCGATGACTTTCACATTCCGCCGACCGTAACCCAGGTCGGTGCGAATCTGCTCAAAGCAGCGCATGGTTACAAATGGATTCATTCCGATGGCGAACGGAATCTTCCCCCGCACTGCCAATCCGGCCGCCACGCCGATGAGATTCTGCTCTGCGATCCCCAGCTCGATGGCTCGTTCCGGGAACTTCCGGGCCAGTGGTGCAAGGAACCCCCAACAATCGCAGCTCACGCCGCATATCCGCGGGTCGCGGTCTGCCAGCTCTGCCAGCACTTCGGCGAAGGGCCTAGCCATGAGCTGCCTCCTCACCAAGTTCCGCGAGAGCTGCCCGCAGTTGTTCATCATCGAAGCGTGCCATGTGCCGATTTTCGATAGAGGAAACACCTTTGCCCTTGAGCGTGTCAGCAATGATCACGGTCGGTTGCCCCGGCCCGGCTGGTATGTCTTCCAGTGCATCCACGATTTCCTCCATGCTGTGTCCGTCAATGCAGCGGACGCGCCAGCCGAAGGATTGCCATTTGTCGGCCAGTGGCTCCAGTGACATCATTTCTTCAGTCGGCCCCGTTTGATACCAATTCCGATCCACGATGGCGGTCAGTTGGTGCAGCTTGTGAT
The DNA here is from genome assembly GCA_030740295.1 of Planctomycetota bacterium. Next base: position 32,662 of record JASLXP010000678.1, on the reverse strand, counting down.
GCGAGGCGGCCATCGCTGCTTCCCAGTTCGAGCCTTCCTGCAGTTCCCCATCGCCGAGCATGACGAACACCCGGTTCGAGGCCCCGTCCATTCGGACCCCGAGAGCCGTGCCCACACCGATAGGGAGACCGTGGCCCAGTGATCCGGTGGACACATCGATCCCCGGAGTGAGGCGCGTGCATGCATGCCCGGGAAGGATGCTGTTCAGCTCAAGGTGCGTAAGGATCGCTTCTTCGGGGAAGAAGCCGCGCATGGCCAGAGCAGGATACAGCGCGGGCACGGTGTGGCCCTTACTCAGGATGAAGTAGTCCCGTCCTTCCCATAGTGGGTTCTGCGGATCCACCTTAAGTACATGGAAGTAGAGCGCAGCAATAATATCCGCTATCGACAACGAACCGCCCGTGTGGCAATCCGACATGGCAGCCGTCCTGACAACCAGCACGCGAATCTGCCGCGCCTTCTCTTCCAGGTCCGCGATCAGGCTCTTTCGATTTTCGTCCACACTTTCTCCTGTAATCGGCGCCTCCCAACGGGTGCGCCTATTATCATGGCCATCAAATTCTCTGACAACTAAGCGTATGGCGGCTGCTCTGAGTGCCCGTTCCTGGAGGATATTTCTGCTGTCTCCAGCACGGTGATGACCCGTCGGCCGTCCTCTCCGGAGACAGGTATCGGTGCGCCTCGCAGCAGATGGTCAGCCATATCAACATAGTAAGTGACCCAGTCGGATTCCTTGTATTTCACATCTCTTTCTCCTTCGGCAGAGATCAGCTTGAAGCTGCCGCCTGAAGGGCCAATTAGTTTGTCAATGTATCCCTCGATGGCGTTAGCGCCGGTGTCCACAATGGCGCCCTCGGTTCCCAGGATGTACCAGAGCGGTTTGCCGGCGTAAGCGATGTCCGATTGCAGGATATCCGCGGTCACCCCATTCTCGAAAAGAACGGTCGCTCGCGTCTGATCCTCGTTCGAGAAATCGTGCCACACCCGTTTGTGGAAGAACCCTGTCACCTGCGCCATCCTGCTTGGGACCATCGACAGCACCCAGTCAATCCCGTGCGCTCCCCAGTCGTAGAGTGCTCCGCCGGAGATCTCTTTCCGTGACCGCCAGCGACTGTCCGGGGAACCGAATCGACACGCAGAAAGCTCGATGTGGAAGACTTCGCCGATCAGACCGTCATCGATCACGCCTTTGACGGCACGCACATTTCCGTCGTGCCGCCGGTTATGGAAGACCGCCAGGGAACGGCCCGCTTCACGCGCTGTTTCGATCATCTCGGTCGCTTCGGCAACGGTGAGGCACATGGGCTTTTCGACGACGACGTGCTTCCCCGCTTTGAGACACTCGATGACGAGGGGAGCGTGCGTGTCGTGGGGAGTCACAACCGACACCAGGTCAATGTCCTGCCGGCAGAGCATTTCCTGCATGTTGGTGGTGACGTCTGCTTCCGGGTAGTCCTGCCGCGCCTTCGCTGCGCACTCCGGATCCTTGTCGCAGATGGCCAGAAGTTGAAGGTCATCTACGCCCTGAATCCACCGGGCGTGCATCCAACCCCAGTTGAAAATTGGCCCGTATCCGAGGACAGCACATCCAACGGTTGCCTTGTTCATGACCGGTCCTGTTTATTCGTGGCAGAGGATTGTCATCGGTGGCGTGGGAATCCGAAAACTCGGTCAGCCATTGCAGATCCAGCCATCGATGTCAGAGGAGAACGTCAAGGTAGAGCTTCATCCGTTCGGTGGGAAGATGCCTTTCAGGAAGTTGGCGTCGTGGCGGTAGCTCTTGTGCAGGCCGAAAGGTTGGGCGCCTTCGACGACGACCCAGCCGCTGTAACCGATGTCATCAATGGCGCGGCGGACCTTCCAGAAATCGACGTTGCCGTGGCCGAAGAGCTTTCCGGCGTAGTCCTTGGCGTGGAACTCGCAGATGTGCTCACGGCCCAGCTCGCGGATCTCACGATAGATGTCGTAGCCTTTCTTCAAGGAGTTGCCGAGGTCGTAGTACACCTGCACGTTCGGGCTGCCTACGCTGTCGATGATATGCATGTGTTCCTTTGCGCTGAGCCAGGTCTCGAGGCCGAGAATGACTCCGGCCTTTTCGGCTTCAGGTGCAACCTCCCGAAGACGGCGGATGACCTCCTGAGTGCCCTTCGCGTCCCCTTTGATATCGCCTCTGCCAAAGAAGGCCAGGAGTACGACCTTTACATTCAGTGCCCTGGCGACCCCAACGCTGTCGCGCACCCACTTCTCTGCCTTGGGGTCTGACTTGTAAGGAACGCCGTTGAGGACGCCCATCCCGAGAGAGCAAATGACCGGGCCGTGTTTCGCTGTCGCGTCCGCGTAGGCCCTGCAACCCTCGGGCTTGCGGAGGTCATACTTCCCGCCGGGGCCACCGAAGCTGGCCATGACGCCGTCCAGGCCCACCTCGGTTGCGACCCGGATTGCGTCCGGAGTGCCCCTTCGACCCAGATTCCAGTCACACACACCGATCTTGAACCAGCGCGATTTCTGCTCTGCAAACAGCGCTGAGAGAGACGGGCTCAGCGCCATCGTCCCCGCGGCTGAAGCGGATCGGATTAGGAGACTTCGCCGTGTAAGCGCGGGCGCGGGTGGGATGGGTTCCGTTCTTTTCTGTTTCATTTGAGGCCTCGAAGAAACTCAACCAGATCTGCCAGCTCCTGCGGATCCAGCCCGAGAGCGATGTTGTCCGGCATGGCAGAGATCTCCTGCTGCTTTCGGCTCACAATGTTCTTCCGGGGCAGCTTGTGCGTTTCACCGGACGTATCTCGGATCACGATGTCCTCACCATCCGCCATGATAAAGCCGCTGAAGATCATTTCGTCTTCGGTCTCCAGGATGAATGTCTCGTAGCCTGTGGCGATGCCGGCGCTCGGGTTGAGGATCGAGTCGAACAGGGCCCGGCGGTCATACTTCAGACCAATCTTCGACATGTCGGGGCCGATATCGCGACCCTTGTCCTCCATCTTGTGGCACGCGGCACACGATGCCTTGGCGTCGAAAAACAACTTCTTCCCTCGATCCGGATTTCCTTCCATTTTCAATAACTGTTCTATGGATGGATACGGCTTGCCGGACTTGCCCGGCCGGGGGAAATACTGGCTGGCCAGAGCCCGGACAGCGAGGTCTGGGTTCCTGAAGATCTGTTTGCCAACAAGAGCCTTCACTGCGGCGGGCAGCTTCTTGCCGGCCGCCAGGCCAAGGAGAATCCGGCCTCCCTCTTTCGTTTTGGCCAGTTCGGTCGCCGCCTCGATCCGCCGGGCATCGTCGGCTTTGGGGTCGAGGAGGATCTTTCGATAACGGTGCAGTTGCTCATCCTTCGAAGGACCCTCTGTATAGACAAAGAAACGGACGCTTGACGTTTTGCTGACATGGTCCGAGCCGCCGATTTTTGGTCCGCCGTTGTCCACGCCGGCCCTGGCCCTGAATCGCGTGAAGCCCTTCCCTGCGATGTTGTAGACGATGGCCGAATCCGCGTGAGTGCCGATGCCGATCCCGTAAACCTTGCCGCCGACTTTGAGCGGGAGGTCCCTGCAATTCCTATTGATATTCAGCTTTCCGTAGCCCGTGCTGGCCCTCTCCCATTTCAGGTCGGTCAGCTTCATCTCTCCTTTCGGCCCAACCAGAATCGGATTGACCCAGTCTGCCCAGTCGCAGGAGATGCCGTTGCCCGCCGCGCCGGCGACCAGCCAAAGTCGCTTCGCTCCGGCGATGTCGATATCAATGTCAACGTGCCCCTTGCGGATGACATCGCTGGCAAACCTGGGCTTCCCCGGCGGCTTGGCACTGGTGCCACGATGAACGGTCCCTTTTCCGGTTCCGCCGCCAAGTTTATTGACCCACCAGGCCGCATACGATCGCAAGTCATCCGGGCCCCTGGTCGCCACATCTTTTAATGCCCGCAGCGCAAACTTGTCCTGCGAAAACGCCAGGGCATCGATTGCCTGTTTCCGCTGCGCATCGGCCAATTCCTGTGCCAGGGCCCTATCCTTGAAAGCCGGGCCTGACGTGGCCGGATGAAGCCGCCACGCAATGTCTGCAAACTCTTTAGACCACTGTAACGGCGGCGCGCCCATCCTTCCCAGCAGGAAGCCGTACATCTCGACCTCCTTTCCTTCGCAGCCCGTGCCCAGCGCCTCCAGGTACCAGCGATCCCCGCCGCGATAGCCTTCAGCTATTTCCACAAGGATGGACTGGCTTTCTTCCAGCGTCATGTCTCGCATGGCCAAAGCCACTTCTCGCCGCGCCGCCGGCGAGGGATCGCTGGCCATGTCTTTCGCCAGACCGCGCACTTCATGGCCCGCGCGGCGCAGCGCTCTGAACGAGACCGTGCGCATCCATTCGCGTTTGTCTTTCAGGAGTTGCACTGCCTTGTCCCGCCCGGCAGGTCCAAGCCGGGCCATCAGGTAGACTGCACGCGCTGCAAGGCGAGGATTGTCATCGAGAAGCAATCGTTCAAGGACAGGCAAAGCGGCCGCGCCCCGGGCCGCCAGCCTTTCAAAGCCGAGGAATCGAACGTTCGGCGCCGGACTTTTCAGAGCAGCGATCTGCCCATCCGGCGTCGACAGGTCCATCCTGGGAACAGTGCCTTTTCTGCTGCCGGCAGCGATGCGGTAGATGGATCCCGTGCCTGCGGTGTCGTGCATGGCGTGTCCACCGACAATGGGATCGAACCAGTCGGCCACGTAGACGGCGCCGTCAGGCCCGACGGCCACATCCGACGGCCGGAACCATTTCCGCTGATCCTGCTCCACCTTCTGCCATCTGTAATTCACATCATCTTTTTTGACGGACGTCAGAAAAGGGAATCGTTCGAGTTTGAAACCGGCGCCTTGCGGCTCCGGCAGATAGCCCCAGACGACGTTCCGACCGGCCTCGCAGCTCAACACCATTCCGGTGAACTTCTCGGGCAGCAGCCCGTTTTCATAGACTGCGATGCCGGTCGGCGCCCCAGGGCCATACACGTCACCGGACGGGATCACGCCCGGGTCTTCTTGCCTCCAGTGAGCGACGGGGGTGGCCTGCCCCGGCCGCCTGTCGATCTGCCAGTTGCGTTTACCGTCTGCCGAGCTGTAGCCGGCGTTGCCGTATTCCATCAGCCAGGTCGTACGACAGCTCACAACATCGTCGTTGTCGTTCTGCCAGACGTTGCCGAAGGAATCGACGCAGATTTCATAGCTGTTTCGGAAATTGTGACCAATGACGGACAGCCCGGTCCCATCGGGCCGGATACGCATTGCCAGCCCGCCGACATAGATTCGGCCATCCCCGCTCTTGAGACTCGGCGAGTTCCTGGTGTTGTGCGGGCTGCCGCCGGAATACCAGCTTCCGGCCCGGAGGGTCCAGCCCGCCTTGTCCGTAACGACGTGGGGGCCTGCATTGCCCGCATTGAAGTAGAACCAGCCGCCCGGCCCGGCCACCAGAGCGTGCAGCCCATGATCATGATCGTGGCCGCCAAACCCCGTCAGAAACTTCTCCTTCCGATCGGGCCTGTCGTCCCCATCTTCGTCCACGTACAAAAGCAGATGCGGGGAGCAGGAAACGAAAACGCGATTGCCGATCACCGCGAGTCCCAGCGGCGCGACAAGGTCTGCGTCCTGCACGAAAACTTTCGAAAGCTCAGCCTTCCCATCACCGTCCGAATCTTCCAGGATCATCACCCGGTCGCCCTCTGTGTGCGACAAAGGCTTTCTACCCCGATTCCTGAATGCCCGGTAATTGACGGCTTCAGCGACCCATACCCGGCCGCGCACATCGAAATCAATGTTCGTTGGATTGAAGAACATCGGCGCTTCGGCCCAGACAGTGACCTGGAGACCTTCCGGGACCGTCAGGCTGCTTATGTCGCGAGACGTGTTCGGCTCAGGGGCTTCCGGCCAGACCGGCAGCGCGACGAAGCACAAGATGGCCAAAGCAGGAGCTGTAAGAACAGTGAGTCTCAGCATGAGCGCGAGCGTAGCACAGGAGGTGTGGAGGTGGCAACGGGGAGCTCAGACGGTCCGAAGAAAACAGAAAGCACACGGGCAACGCACACAAGTACCGAAGTGATAGCCAGAAGAACAGAATCCGAGCTCTGTCCTGATCTTTATCGAGCTGTTAGGATTTCGACCAGGCTCGCGACAGAGGTGTTGTCGCATCTGAATGAAGTCATCCCAGAGAGAAGACATGAGCGCCACCCACCCCAACATCATCTACATCCTGGCCGATGATCTCGGCTACGGAGATTTGAGTTGCTACAACCCGGATTCAATGATTCCCACGCCCAACCTGGATGCTCTCGCTTCGCAGGGCATGCGGTTCACGGATGCCCATGCTCCGTCGAGCGTTTGCACGCCGTCCCGGTATTCGATTCTCTGCGGACGCTATTGCTGGCGGACGGCGTTGAAACAGTCGGTTCTCTGGCCGTGGGATGCGTCTCTCATTGAGCCGGACCGCTTGACAGTTGGTCAGATGCTCAGGGAACGTGGGTATCGGACAGCCTGCATCGGCAAGTGGCACCTGGGCTGGAATTGGGCCACAAAAGACGGCAGCCCGGCCTATGGCGACCTGTCTCCCGGTGAGTACGAGATGAGTAAGCGTCACGCCCTGAGCGACAACATCGACTTCACTCAGCCTGTGAAAGGCGGGCCGGTGGACTGTGGATTCGATTACTACTTTGGTGAGGATGTTCCGAACTTTCCGCCGTACACCTGGTTCGAGAACGACCGTATTCTGGCCCAACCCACTGAAGAGAAGCCGGACGAGATGTACGGAGCCCCAGGCCCCATGGCGCCCGGCTGGGAACTGGAGGCGGTGATGCCGGAACTGACCCGTCGAACGGTTAAGTACATCGAGGAGTCCGACGATTCCCCCTTCTTTCTCTATTTCCCGCTCACGGCTCCGCACACGCCAATTGTGCCAACGGATGATTTTAAAGGCATGAGCGGCGCCGGTGACTACGGCGACTTTGTCTGCGAGGTCGATTGGACGGTCGGTGAAGTGATGAAGGCTCTGGATCGCCGGGGGATTGCCGACAACACGCTCCTGATATTCACCAGTGATAACGGCCCGGAGAATTCCGCCTATAAGAGGATTCAAGAATTCGGACACTACAGCATGGATGGCCTGCGGGGCCTGAAGCGAGATACGTGGGAGGGCGGGCACCGCGTCCCCTTCATCGCCCGATGGCCGGCGAGGACCGAAGCAGGTGCAGTCAACGATGAGCCAATCTGTCTCATCGACCTGATGGCGACGGCCGCGAGCCTGGTCGATTACGGACTGCCCGAAGACGCGGGCGAGGACAGTTACAGCATTCTTCCTGCCCTTGTCGGTGAGCCCTGCGAGCCGCCGCTCCGTGGCGAGATCGTCCACAACTCCATCCAGGGCAACTTCGCCATCCGCCAGGGCGAGTGGGTGTTCATCGATTCGCCAAGTGGCGACGCCAACAGAGAGCCGGACTGGCTCAAAGAAGAACGCGGCTATGTTCCCCACGATCATCCGGGCGAATTATTCAACGTCGCTGAGGATCGAATCGAGAAGAATAATCTCTACGCCGCACACCCGGATCGTGTGAAGAGCTTGAAAGCCCTCCTGGAAAAGTACAAGCAGGAAGGGCGAAGTGACGGCCGCAATCCCTCTCCCCCGGGTGACTGACCCCAGGATCACCAGCACATGGGCGTTCTGCCCCGCCGGATCAGAGAACATCCTGGAGCTGAAATCGTCGGGTGGCGGATGAGAAGCCGGAGCAGATGGCCAATCAGGCCAAGCTCTCTCTTAAGTAAGCAAGCGCCATGGGAACGGAGCCTCAGCTTCGTCTCTGCCAGGGGTTCCCATAGGTGTTGCTGTGTGTGATCGCTGACAGGGGTTTCTTATCGGCCTGGACCGCTCGGCCGGCCGGTTTGCCGATGGGCAGGATAGCCAGCAGGCGCAGATGCTCGGGCACTCCAAGAACTTCTTTCCCGTAGTCTTCCTGCTGGAGCACGTATCCCTCGACCCACAGGGACGCATATCCCAGTGCGACCGCAGCGAGCAGCATATTTTCAATCGCTGCCGAAGCATCTTCTTTCCAGTATTTCGTTGCCTCCTCATCAACGACGATTCCGATAGCCGCGGAAGCCTGTGCGATGCAGTCCTGTATCCTCCCGAGCCTGTCTAGAATGGACTGGTCCCGCACAACGATGAATTCCCACGGCTGGGTGTTGTATCCCGAAGGCGCCCTGCGCCCGGCATCGAGAATACTCTCAAGTGTATCGTCGGTTAATTCGCAAGGTGCAAAGGCTCTCACGCTCGCCCTTGCTTTCACTACATCAAGAAAGTCCATAGTCATCTCCTCCAAATGAAAAGCTCCAACGGCCCATGATTGGCAAGCGGACCTCAGTTGTCACTGCCGACTCTTCGATATTGCTCATGACCATTGTCATGATACAGCACCTGCGTTGTGAAATGCGCCCAAGAGCGAACGGTAGCTAAACCTGGCGGCTTCATAAGGATCGTAATCAGGCTTCGACCAGACTCGCATACTGACCTCCAACGTGATGAAGTCCGTCCAGCCTGCTTCGCTCATTGCTTTCACGTATCTGGTGCTGTCCAGGTCCCCCTGGCCCAGCAGGACGAGGTCGAAGCTGCCGTCGGCGTGCTTTCGGGCGTCGGTAATGTGAGTGTGGGCGGTGTAGGGAACGAGCGTCTTCACAGAGTCCTCGATCTCCTCGCCGGCGAGGAACATGTGCACGATGTCAAAATGAAACCGGATTCGCGGATGGTTCACGGTATCGAACAGCCACACGACCCGCTCGGAGCGATCGACAGCGGCGCCGCAGTGCGCCTCCCCAGCCAGTATGAAGTCTTCGCGTTCCGCCAGGTCGGCGTAATCCCGCAGCCTCTCCACAATGCGGCCTTTCTTCTCGTCCCAGTCCTCCGTCCGTCCGCCGATCCCGATGGCAAGCACGGGGGGATGCCGCATGCCGAGATCGCGCGCCAGTTGGCACACGTGGCGCATGTGCTCCAAAGCTCCGAGATGTTCCGCATCGTCTTCGGCGAGCACGGCCTGCCCCACCATCATGAGCGCAGGGATAACGAGGCCGTGGTCGTTCAGCAGCGTCTCGAGTTCGTTCCGCCGACTGCCGCTGATCTCGTCCGGCATCGACCCCTGATGCCTGGGACTGATGCAAATCTCAACCCCCTCATAGCCCATCTCGGCCAACGCGAGGATAGCTTCTTCGAGCGACAGCATCGGCATAGCGTAAGTACCGTAGGCGATCTTCATTTCGTTGTTCTCCTCAAGTTCAACGTTCTCTTCATTCACACTGTTGCGTTTCATCCCCGTTTACCAACGCCAGTAAACGTACGGATCGCAGTCCCCTTTCAGTGTATCGATGCGCTGCCAGTTGTGGGGGTATAGCCGGTCTCGGTTGTCGCTGTCCGTCAGTGTGGGGCCGAGGCTGACGCGCTCGCGGTTGGCCATGCGCAGCGCGGCCTCGATACGCCCGCGCTTGGCGCGTTGCCAGGGAGTCGGCAGTTCCGCACCGGTCAAGCTCGTGATCCAGTAATCTTTGCCCTGGTCCTTCACTCGAGCGAAAAGCGGGTGCGGCGATTTGGGGCCGAATGCCGGCAGTGTGAGTTTGCCGCGGAAGAACAGATCACCCTCGTGGATGCCCATCACTGGTGGAGGCGGGCTAAGGTATCCTGTGAACTCGTCCGCGGCGCGGTTCTTTCCCGACAGCTTCGACAGCGGAGGCCCCGATGGTGACGGCGCGTCTGAATTGACGTAAGCGAGCAGGTTACCCAGCAGGCGCGTAGACACAGGGTCGCGACCGACCCGGTTGGTGACATCAACCTGGCAGAAGAGGATGAGCCCGTCGCCGCGGGCGATCTCCAGCAGCGCGGTCTCTCCAAGGTCGAATCCGCAGACGAGCAGAGCCCGCGCGGCGCCGGCTTGCGGTCGTTCGATGGCGTACGTTGCGACGATGTTGTCGTTGCCCCAGTGCCACCAGTGCAGCGGATAGCTCGTGAGCGCTGTTGCAGGGCGCTCGTACGCCTCGATGAAATTGCTGTGCCCGGCCAGGTGCTTGAAATCCGCATCAGCCAGACCAGCGAGCGCGGGATGCCCTGCCGCGCGCATGAACGCGCGCCGCGTCGCGAGGCGTTTAAAGCGCAGGCCCATGAGCGTGCCGTCCCACCCCTCGACGCGCTGTTCCATCATGAGCGCGCGCATTCCGCCTGCGACCGCGGCATCGAAGCCCGCGCGACCCAGCGCGTCCCGATGCTGCCTGTGCATCAGCACGCCGCGTCCCACGACCAGGCGATCGCCGGGAGTGAGTTTGCCGGGCATTGGGCGAGAAGAGACGCCAACCTCTTTGAGCGCTTTAGTCGTGTCGCCAACAGGGTCGAAGAGTACGAGACCTTGCGCCGCAGCCGCGCGGGCCTCTGCTCGCGGGAAGACTGTCAGCGCGAAGGCCGGCACGTCGATGCCTGCTGCTGACACAACGAGTGTGCAGTCCGTACGCTTCTGCACACTTGGCGCGGGAAACTCGATGGGCGCGCTGCGCGTGTCCTGCCTGCCCGGCTGCACATTCGTACGAGTGCGTCCGCTGATCAGGACGCGACCTCGGTCGAGCAGTTCCCACTTACCGTCGACGCGCAGCATCTCGTCGGTCTCGTTTACGACCACGAGCACCTTGCGCACCGCGTCTCCGGCGTAGTACGCGTGATCCTTGAGCGTAAATTCGCCGTCGGGGCCGCCGATGTAAGCCATGGCCGGCGCGGTCGCGGCTTTGACGCGTTTGCCGAATTCGGACAGTTCCTCTCCGGCCTGGAGCGAGCCGTGCAGATTCTCCGCGGTTGCGCCTCTGCGCCGCGGGTCGAGTCCTGCCACCGTTGGGAACTGCGGGCGCTCGCCCGTGAAGAGCGACGGTACCTCAGCGTGGTAGACGAATGACATGCCGTACGCGCGCCAGGCACGCAGCGTGTCCGCGAAAAGAAGCTTCGTCTCCCAGAACGCGTTCGACTTCTTCGGTCTGCCCGGCGAGTCGCTGATGATCTTCAGAAACTCCTCGGGCTCTTTCGCATAAACCGATGGCCCGAGATACATCGCGCCGTACTCGGTCGGGATCGACTGCCGCCCTTCCGGATGGTATTGAGCCCGGCTCGAGCGGCCGCGAGTGCGGGTGTACCAGTCGGGGTGGCAGGGCAAACTGAACTCGCAAGGCATGAGTGGCTTGTGCTTCGTGCGGCTCCAGAGCAGGGGCCAGTTCTCCCGCTCCTGCAAGTCTACATCGAAGCCTTCGTAGGCCATGCTCGTCCACACGGGACCGATGTCGCCGTTGCTCAGCCCGAAGATGGGCCGCGTCTCGTCGATGCTGCGCACGAAGTCCCACGTCTTTCGCAGCGGCACCGCCTTGGCCACGCTGGCCGGCGTTTTGCCATCGAGCATGGCCGGGCAGAAGTCGGCCGAGTGAGAGCCACTGCCGATCAGCCACGCTAGAGCAGACGGGTGCTGGCGGTAGCGTTTGTTGTAGCGCTTCTGCAGCTTGTGCCAGTACGCGCGCAGCTTGGGCGTCTCTCCTCCGCGCTCGCCGGTGGGCAGGTCGGGCTTGAGGAAGATCGCCATGCCCAGTTCGTCGGCCGCGTCGAAAAGCGGATGGAACGTCGGGTTGCCGCCGCGGCTGTGGCCCCAGGGCGTGAGGCAGTTGAGGCCGGCGTGTTTCCACCGGCGCAGGGAGTAACGGATGTACTTTGGGTCACCCAACTGGCCGGCCGTCACAATGTGCACGTTCGAGTGTCCGATGAAGTGCACGGGCCGGCCGTTGAGATAAAAATCGCCACCGTCGATCCAGATCTCGCGGAACCCAAAGCGTACCGGCAGTGTCGCGTCGAGCGGTTTGCCGGCCTCGTCGAGGAGTGTGACGACATACGAGTAGAGATGAGGCTGAGTCAAGGACCAAGGCTTGGCATCGGGCCATGCCTCGACGAACCTGACCTGGTTGACTCCAGCCGCGAGAGCGACGGACTTCGTGAGACGCTTTACCGGCGTCTTGGCATCGCCATCAAATATGTCGACGCGAACACTTGCCCTGGCTGCTGTCGAAAGCAACTGCAGCCGCGCCTCGACTTGCTTCTTGCGCCACGAGGTCACGAGCCACGCGTCGTCGATGGTAGCCGTGGCCGGCAGACTGGCGAGCACGGTCTCTCCGTCGATGCCGCTGCTGAAGACAGTGAGACGGTGAACCTCACCCTTGCGCACGCGGTCCGTCACGTCGTACTCGCCGCCGAGGTTCTCCCGCGGCAACGCATCGATCAGTTTGCCATCGAGCCAGATTGCACTCTCGTGCGTGAACGAGTCGAACTTGAGGAGGATACGCCGGCGGGCCCATGCCTCGGGCACGACGAACTCGCGCTCGTACCACTGCGGAATCGCGTTGAGCTTGAACTGGCGCACCCGCGGGTCTTTGGGCTGGACAATCTTCTTGTGCTCGTCATGGGGCCGGAACGACTCAGTAAACGATGACTGTGCGGGCGCCTTGCGGAAGAGCCACTTCGTGTCGTCGGGCGGCTCGTACTGCGTGTTGCCGCGCTGCCATCGCCACCAGCCGTTGAGCGTTACTTCCCCGCGCAGGCCGTTGTCACTCTGTTCCGCGCCGTCAAACGACCAATTCACGTACTGCGGCGGCCGTGGCGCCTTCGACTTCGGCAGCCGCGCGAGCGCGCCCTGGGCCGGAGGGATCTCAGCGATGCGGAACGCGGGCTTGCCTGCCTTGCCCGCCTCATACAGGCGCCTGACCTCCGCCGCGTCGACTGCGCGAGAATAGAAGACCAACTCGTCTGCCCCGTCTGCGTCCGGGCCGAGCCTCACTTCAGTGATGACGTTTGGGATGCGTTTGATCGCGGCCTCGGCAACGGGCGCGCCATCGATGTACATCACGCGCTTCCGCTTGGACCACGACCACGTGATGGCGAAGTGCCGCCACTGTCCCGGGCGCCAGTCTCGGAATTTCCACTGGCAACCGTAATCGTGCCGCTCATCGAGGTGATGGTAAAACAGGGAGAATTGGAGGAATTGCTGGTGGGTCCAGCGCCAGAGCCAGCCGAAGCGCCCGAAGTTGATGAGCCCGCGCGTCGCGGTCTCCTTGGGAGCCCAATTGATCTTGAGCCAGACCGCGACCGTACCCTCTTTGTGCGAGAGGAACGGCTTGATTGGGAAGAGGATGCCCACCTTCTCCGGTACCGCGGCCGCAGCGCCCACGACACCCGCGATGCGCTCGAACTCGTTGGGCGATTCGAAACCCACGTTCTCCGGCAGCAGTACGCCTCGCGTATGCCCGTCAAAGGGCGCGTAGAAGCGGAGAGGGAATTCCTCTGCAAAAGAGGTCAGGCATACACACAGAAAGGCGAAAAAAGCCATTGGCCGTTGCTGGTTCACGACAGAGCGTCTCTCTTTTCTGAGGAAGGGGATTAAAGATGTACTTCGGAACTTCTGCGCGATGTGCGTGTACGGTTCTTAATCTCTATCGTAATCCTTCACCTAAGGCTGCCTTCGGCCGCAACCGCAGCTACGATAGAAATACCACGGATGGCAAGGCCATCCCACGGATGAAAAAGTTTTTATTCTGTCTTCATCCGTGGGATGGCTTTGCCATCCGTGGTAATTGTCTCCGCGCTGCGCGGAGAAGTCACACCCACAGAGTTTAATCCTCTGGCATCAGGGAGATTAAGTGAACGATTACGATAAAGATTAAGAGCCCGGGACTTCATCCTCGGTTGCGGCCGAAGGCTGCCGTAAGACGAAGAGAAAAACAACGAGAAAGACCTACGGTTACCCGAGGGCCTTCTCTTTCTGTCCGGTCTCGGCCCCATTCCCGGCAGAAACTGCACCAACATCAGAGTCGACCTCTCCAGCAGGAATATTGTGCGGAGTTTGGCGGCTGAAAGACCGGGGAATGGCAATTGCTCCCAACGCCAGCAGATTTCTGTCCTATGGACGCAGGGAAGTTGATGAGTTTCGAAGACCAGAATCCGAATGAATCGGCGAAGGCGTCCGACCAGACGATTGGCAGGAGAAGGTTCCTTCAAGGAGCGGCGGCGACGGCAACCGCGGCGGCCCCGATCGGATTGAATGTTCTGGCGGGAGCGGCTGCATGGACGCTCCACCACCACCGCCCGCCCGGAACTGTCTCGGAGCTCTTTCCAAGTACAAACGAACATGTGAAGGACGCGCAATTCTGGCATCCCACTTGTGCCGGTGTGCAGTGCACGCTTTGTCCTTTCGATTGTTTCCTGCCGGTTGGGGCAAGGGGCAAATGCAAGGTCCGCATGAACGTTGGCGGCCGACTCGTCACCCTGGTCTACGGGCACCCGGTCGCGGTCCATCTCGATCCGATTGAAAAGAAGCCGGTTTACCATTTGTTGCCTGGCTCGCGGATCTATTCGCTTGCGACGGTCGGCTGCAATCTGAAATGCACCTTCTGCCAGAACTGGGAAATTTCGCAGACTTATCCGGAGCAAGCGACCGGGGAAACAGTAGTCCCGAAGTCTCTAGAGATCTTTCGCGATGGTTACGGCGGCCTGAGGGGCAGAGTCCAACACGAGCAGGCCAAAGTGCTGTCGCCGGCAGAAATAGTGGAGGCGGCACAACGGACGCGCTGCCAGTCGGTAGCGTACACCTATTCCGAGCCCACTATCTTTTACGAGTACCTGCTGGAAACAGCGAAGCTGGCAAAGGCCAGAGGTCTCCGGAACGTGATGGTTTCCTGCGGCTACATCAACCCGGAACCGCTCCGGCAGATGGCCCCTTACTTCGACGTCATTAAGATCGATCTGAAAGGTTTCGATGAATCTTTTTATCGTCGAGTGGTCGGCGGAGAACTGAAGTTTGTGCTCCGGACCCTCGTGGAGTTAAAGAAGCTTGGAGTCATGACGGAGATCGTGAACCTGATCGTACCGACGCTTAACGACAACCCGAAAACGATTCGCTCGATGTGTGAATGGATCATGGAGAATCTGGGCCCCGACGTCCCGATGTTCTTTTCGAGGTTCTCACCGAACTACCAGATGCAGAACATTCCCTCCACTCCCCTCGAAGCCCTTGAAGAAGCTCGGAACACAGCGATGGAAATCGGCCTGCATTATGTCTACACGGGCAACGTTCCGGGCCATCCGGGCGGCAACACTTACTGCCCGACCTGCAAACGAGTTCTCATCCGCAGGCATGGCTACGCTCAGCCGGAAATTCTCTTCAACCTCGATAAGTGTCCCTACGATGGAACAAAGATCCCCGGCGTCTGGCATTGACGCCACCCGGCTGGTCCTGCTATTCGCAGCCTTCACCAGCACTGCATCAATCACCCTCGCCCAGGGCGGCCGGCCTCCCGCTGTAGCCGGTAAGTTTTATCCCGGCGAGATGGATGATCTCAAAAAGACCGTGAGCGAGCTTCTGGCGCGGGCTGCTCCGGTGAAGCTCCCGGGTGAGACCGTGGCCATGCTTGTGCCGCATGCCGGGTACGTCTATTCCGGACCGACCGCGGCCCGCGGCTATAAGGCGCTGAAAGGCAAATGGGACACGTTCGTGATTATCGGCGCAGGGCACCGCTACCCGGTGAAGGGAGCGGCCGTCTATGCAGAAGGCTCATTTAGAACCCCCCTGGGCAACGTGATCGTGAACAGGGAGCTCTGCATGAAACTTTTCAATGAGTCGCCGCTGATCTTCGGCTCGGCCAGAGCGCACCGGGGGGAGCACTCCATCGAAGTGCAACTGCCGTTTCTGCAAACCATGTCACGAGATTTCACCATCGTCCCGATGGTGATGAACCTGCTCGACATGAAGACCTGTAAAGAGGTGGGTGAGGCCATCGGACGTGCCCTCAAAGATGAGAAAGCGTTGGTACTGATATCCTCCGACCTGTCGCATTACCCGGCCAGGGATGTGGCATCAGTGGTGGACCGGACGACGCTGCTCTCGATGGAATTCATGAACCCGAGCTATTTCCGGGCGACCTCAAGGTCGATGAGATCCCGTCGAATACCGGAGCTTTCCTGCACCTACTGCGGCGAAGCGGCGACGATAGCCGGCATGTTTGCGGCTAACGCGCTCGGAGCAGACCGGGTCGTGCCCATCGAATACTTGAATTCTGGCCAACTGAAACATGGTGATCCGAATCGTGTGGTTGGGTACGCGTCCGTGGCATTTGTCCGCACCGGCAAGGACGGCCGCCGCAGACGCCCTCGGATCACCGCCGACGAGAAGGCCATGCTGCGCAAGGTGGCAAGGGAAAGCATCGTGAACCAGCTCAATGGCAAGCCGTCAACGGCCCCCCTTTACAAGAACCCTGAGCTGAATCTGCCGGCCGCGGTATTCGTCACACTCAAGAAAGGGGGCCGGCTTCGAGGCTGCATAGGATCGACAGTACCCAGAATGCCTCTCGTGCATGCGGTGATGTACTCTGCCCGGCAGGCCGCCTTCAACGACCATCGGTTCAAGAAGCTCCAGAAAGAAGAATTGGCCGGTCTCGAGATCGAAATATCCGTGCTCTCGCCCCTCCGCAAGGTAAGCAGCGCGGACGAGATCGTTCCCGGTAAGCACGGCGTGGCAGTCTCCATCGGAAATAAAAGCGGCCTGTTCCTGCCCCAGGTCTGGGGAAGCCTGACCGACAAAGAACTGTTCCTCTCCGAGTTGTGTTCGCAGAAGGCCCACCTGCCGCGGAACGCGTGGAAAGACAGCCGGACGAATCTGATGGTGTTTACTGTGGAAAAGTTCTGAGAAGGGCGGGGACGACGACCGCCCGTTTATAGTGCACGCTTCAGCATGTTTCGTGCTGGAACGGCGCGCACTACAGACGAAGGAATGGTAGCAGCCTGCAGCTACGATTTAGCCTCGCGCCGCTGGATCAGAATCCAAATAACTCCGATGCAGAGAAACACGAACAGGAAGGTGCCGCTGTACTGCACCGTCCTGGCCAGTCCCAGCATGGGAACCAGGAATGCGCCGGTAACAAACGCACCGAGAGCGGCGCCCCAGAGGTCGGCAGCATAGAGGGATGCCGCCGGCTGTCTCTCCGCAGCGACCGCCAGGGGAAAAGTTACTCCGACCAGGAGTCCGTCCATTGCGAGGAGGGCGGAGAAGGAAGCCAGGTACCAGCCTTCGAAGAGCTCTCCCGCTGCCGGGATGATGGCGGACAGAGCCCAGGAGAAACCGACGAACAAGAGAATGACCGCGGCCATGAATCGCCGGGGCCGGCCGGGGATGAGCCGCCGATTGGAGAAAAACCCGCAGCCGGCCGACAGCCCTGCCATGAAAGATCCGAGCAGAATGCCAAGCTGCCAATAGAGAGAGCCGGAAAGTGACTGAAAGGTCATCAGGATCACGACCTCTATACTCATCGCGGATGCGCCGACGGCAAAGATGAGCAGACCTTCCGGCGTAATGTCTTCAGACTTTCTCAGCTTCCAGATTCGACCGGCCGCGTAACAGAGCACTGTGGCGGCGAAGGCCAGCCCTACGAAGTGACTTGGCGAAACAAACATGGAAAGCCATACCCGCCAGGTATAGAAGTAGGAGACCGGATTCATGTCGGTGTTGACTTCTACGGCGCGTATGTTTTCGAGGCGTATCTCGACGGCGCTCCTGCGGGATTGGCTCAGGTAGTAGGGGAAGTTCGATGGGACGATGACTTCATTCTCGATGCCACGTGACCGGTAGCGTTTTTTCAAGAGCTGGGGATCGAGATTCAGTACGTCACTGGAAGCCAGAAGAATCATTCTCTTGCCGGCGATGAGAGCCACTTCGCTGAATGACTTCTTCAGTGCCATGACGACGCTGGCGTTGGTGTAGGCGATCTCCGGCGTCAGGTAATTCGCGGACGATGGTATCGAAAGCGCCAGGATGCCCCCGGGTCGCAGCGCCTTCCGTGCTGACAGGAAAAACTCTCTGGTGAACAGCCGATTAATGCTCGCATTTAACGGCTCGGAGTATGTGTGCAGGATGACGTCATACTTTCCTTCGCTCCCTTCCACCCAGGCGCGGGTATCTTCCGTATGCCATCGGGCCCTCTCGTCGCCGAGTAACGTCTGCTGTGCTTCCGGCAGGGAAGCTTTAAGCAATCCCACTGCTTCACCATCCGGCTCAACAACGTCGAGTTCCTTTACGGATGGGTGTTTGAATATTTCCGGGACGAATGGGATCGCGCCGGCGCCGAGTGCGAGAACCTGTGCCGGCCTCTCGTGAGCAAGCATCAGCCAGTGAATCATTTCTTCCTGCAGGCTGGGGTCGGGGAATTGCGACGAGACCACGCCGTTCTGAAAGAAGATATTCTGTTCTCCGACCGATCCGATGGCCAGGTGCTCATACCGGCTCTCCTTTTGATTGGACAGGGAATAGCCACTGAACTGAATGGCCCGTGAGCGTGCATCAATGGGTCCCGAAAACAGGGCGAGCAGCAGACAGAGAATGAAAGTGCCGGCAACCACGTACGGCTTCCGGGGCCGCAGGATCAGCCAGGTAGCACCGGCAAGCACAGCGCCTCCGATGGCAAGCATGGGGAAACCTGGAACGTTGCCCAGAAGCAAATAGGTAGTCGCCACGCCGCCGAGAAATGCGCCGACGCTTTCGATGAAGTAGATCCTGGCAGAGCCGGCCGCGCCGCCCTCACGTCCGATCAGTGCTGTGCCGACCCGGAAAGCGGCGCCGATGGGCCAGCAGGGCAAAAACAACACGGCCAGGCTCAGCGTGATGGTGTAAGAAAGGCCGGGAAGACTCCCAAACGGGAGGAGCAATCTGGCGATTCGGGTAAGCACCACGCAGACGGGAGCGGCCAGCGCCAGCCAGGCCACATAAAAGGCAAGCGAACCCTTTGTGGGAATGTATTTTGTTTTCGAGAAGCTGCCGAGGCCGCCCCATAACAGCCAGGACGCCAGAGCCAATCCAAGAGTGATTTCATGACCCAGGAAGATCCCAGCCATCTCCCGAAACAAGACCACCTGGGAAAGCAGGCTGAACAGACCAAGAAAAAAGAAAAGGAGAAGCATCATGAGATAGCCGGAAAGTCTTTTGCCGTAAGCCTGGTTTTCGGGTTGTACCTTTCGGCCGCGCTGGTGCTGCTGACTAAGTCACCCGCACTCTGGATTATCTTCATGGGTCTGGTCGGGTTTTCAATGATCCGAACGGGGAAGATTTCGAAGTGGCGCTCCGTGATGTTCATCGCCATAGCGTGGCTGTTCCTCTTCAATAAAGTATTTCGAGGGCTTATCGATGTTCCCATTATGGTCTCTTACGGGGAAGCCTTCTCCGGCGGAGAGGCACAAGAAGTGCCGGACTGCCATATCGCCATTGGCTCCTCCATACTCAATTACGGTTACCAACAGTATCTGGCCGTGAAGAGCGGTCAATGGTCCGATTGGGGTCCCCTTTCACTGGGCTTCTTGTGGATCGTCGTGCCGTTGATATTCGGCAGGTCCTGGTGTTCATGGGGCTGCTTTTACGGAGGGCTCGATGAAGGCTTCAGCCGGATACTCAGGCGGCCCCTGCTTCGATGGTTCAAACTGCCTGGAAAGATTCGCGATCTGCCGGCCGCGATACTTCTTTTTATGGTCCTGATATCCCTGACAACCATGGTGCCGGCCTTCTGCCTCTGGGTCTGCCCGTTGAAGCTGACGACCGAGTTCCTGGACCCCAATGATTCAGTGCGAAAAATCCAGTTGGCAATTTTTGCTTCTCTCGGCGTCGGAGCCATCGTCCTCATCCCGGTGCTTACGAAGAAGAGGCTCTTCTGCGGCTTGATCTGCCCGTTCGGCGCTTGGCAGGCCCTTGTGGGCAGGATCAACCCTTTCAAAGTCTCCATCGATTCGGATAAGTGCACAATGTGCCAGAAATGCATGCGAGCGTGTCCGACCTTCGCCATCAGCAAAGAAGACATGGATGCACGATCCATTGGTCCATATTGCAACAACTGCGGTGAGTGCATCGGTGACTGCCCCCACGAAGCCATTCGGTATACGGTTTTCAGCCGGGATGTCAGACCCAGCCGCAAGGGCACTTTCTTTTCCGAGCTGCTCGACCCCCGTGACTTCTTTTTCTTCGCTTACCTTTTACTTGGAGGAGCTATCGGCAGCCTGTGTTTGTATTAGCAGAAGGATTCACTCTTGGCCTCTCCACCGGGCTCTACTGCCTTGGCGCGTGTGCGCCACTGCTGGTGCCTTTCGTGCTTATCGAATCCAAGTCCATCTGGCGCTCCAATCTCTGGCTTGTGGGACAGTTCCTGCTGGGGAGGCTTGTCGCCTATTTGCTTTTTGCGGTCATCGCCAGCCTCGCCGGCTTCTTTACTGCCGCCTTTCTTCCTTCCTGGCTTATCCCTGGGGCCATCTTCCTCTCCGGCTGCATAATGCTGCTCTATGCGCTAGGGAAGCAATCGCCATCTCCGCGCCTCTGTGCCGTTGCTTCAAAGTATTTCCCCGCAGCGAGATTCCCTCTGGTTCTCGGCTTCCTCGTCGGCATCAACATCTGCCCGCCATTTGTCGCCGGTATGACGCGAGTCTTTTCGCTTAACAACGTCGCGTTGAGCGTGCTTTATTTTGCTGCATTCTTCGTGGGCACCAGCCTCTACATTCTGCCGATGGTGCTGGTTACGACCGTAGCGCAACAGGAGAGGCTTAAGTCCATCGGTTGGCTTTCCTGTGTTCTTGCCGGTATCTGGTTCTGTGTATCAGGATTCTACGGGCTCTGGTAGCGGGAGATTCGGACGGACAGGGCAGCCCGTCCTACGATGAATTGACCTATTTTTCGCCCAGCGACTTGGTCTATCGATCCCATCAGCAGGAATCTGCCAACATGTCAAGAGATCAAGTGATCGGCCTGCTCGTGATCTTTCCGCTCTTCTGTGCCTACGCAGAAGAGCTGGTGCTCAAGGCGGTAAAGGGCGTCGCCTTTGACAGCCGGGATCACCTCTTCGTCGCCGACAGTGGCAACCACCGTGTACTCGAATTCGACGAGGTCCTGCGCCTCGTCCGACAGTTCGGATCCGGGAAGGCCGGCGATGCCGAGGGCCAACTGCGCGGGCCGATGGACGTCGCAGTGGACGAGCAACGAGAGCGGGTCGTCGTCTCCGATGGCTACAACCATCGCATCGTCATCTTCTCTTCTACAGGCAAGTTTCTCCGATCATTCGGCAAGAAGGGCAAGAAACGCGGCGACCTTGGTTTTCCGACGAAAGTCACGCTCGATGAGCACGGGCACATTATCGTTACCGAGCGGGACAACCATCGCCTCCAGGTGTTCGATGCGTCCGGAAAGTCCCTGCATGTGCTGGAAAATCGCACTGGGCCTCGCTCGGAGGCGGATATCGACATGATGTTCGAGTACGGCCGCTCCCGTAAAAAGAACGTGAAGCGTGAGAGTTTTGCGGGAGACTGGAAACGCACGGACGTGGGACAGTTCAATGAGCCCGGCGGTGTATTCTACGACCGCGGACTGAAGCGGTTGTTTGTCGCCAACGGCTGGAACTGTCGCATCGAGATTCTCGATTACGATTCGGCGTCCGGCAGAATCGCCAGGCGGGACGCTGAAACGGGAATTGCCTGGGGTTTCTGGATCACTCGCGGCTGCGCCGGGACCGCGGACGGGGAACTCCTGGGCATCCAAACTGCGTGGGGTACTGTCAGAAAGTTCAAGCACAGGGACGGCCTCAACGTCAACGTAAAGCCATACGTGGACATCCACCCCGCGCGCCTACGGACGGGTGGCCGAAGTGCATGACATCGCCGTCGCACCCAAAAGCGGAGCCGTCGCGCTCGCCGACACGCGGAACAGCCGAGTGGTCATCTACGATAAGGACTTCACAGTACCGGAAGCGCCGCGGGTGGATTCCATCACGTCGGAGGGCGCAACGATTCGGTACGACACGAATGTCCCCGCGGCGACCAAAGTAATGCTGCGGGAGTCACCATATCCTCTGCGCACGCCTGAGAAGTTCGTTAACGGCGGCTTCGGCAAAACGCGGGTTGTTTCGAGGGGCGCCGGGCAAACCACCCGTCACGTCATGAAGCTCGACAGCCTGAAGCCGGCCAGTCGCTACTACTACCGCCTGCACATGCCCGGACTGCGCACCATCCCGGGAGACGGTTGGAGCCGTGAATACACCATCAACACTCTGGCCGGGCCGGGGAAGACCTCTTTCATCAGAATACCGGTTCTGGTCTTGCTTCTGACCAATGTCATCGGTGCCGACAACCTTGACGGGAAGGCGCCTCAGATAGCGTCCATGTCTGCCGAAGATATCGAACGCTACTACCTGAATCGATTCAGAGAAGCTCAACGGTTCTACTGGTTAAACTCTTCGATGCGGTACTGGGTGGACTTTGACCTTAGAGTCGATGACACCACGTACCGCAAGGGCGCCATGCCCAAGGCTCCTCCCCTCTGGTATCTGGACCTGCCAGAGATGAATCACGGAAAATCGATCGACAAGCTGAAAAAATCGGACGGCGGAGAGAAGCTCTTTTATGGCCGCGTCATTTGCGAAGCCGTGCGACGATGGAATCCCCAGACCAAGTCGTGGGATTTTCAGGGCAGCGGAGGCGGCACCCATGGCATCGACAATTGGCCCAACCCCGCCAGCACCCAATTCCTCGGAGGCAGCGACGTGGCCTGGCTCTTCTGCCACGAGTTCAAGCACCAGGTCGAGAGCCAGTACAAAATAAGCGGTCTGAGCAGAGAGGATGACCGCATGTGGTTCTGTCACTTCTCGCCAAAGTACGACGACCCGAAAACCGAGAAGATTGAATGGGAATGGGACACCGCCGGCGACCACGGCGAGCATTGGGACGGCATCGCCTGGCAGTTGCGCCATCTGACTCGCGACCAGTACATGCGCAACGGCTTCGGAGAGCTGTTGAGCGCGGCCGATCGCGATGGCGACGGCATCCCGGACAATGCACCAAGACTTCCACTGGACGAGCGCCGACTCGGCACCAGTTCCACCAGACTCGATACCGACGGCGATGGGGTCGGCGATGTGCAGGAGTTGATGGCCTCGACCTGGGTGACCGCAATGCTCGCAGCGACCCGCAAGCGGGTCTCGGTTCCTTACATCCGGCCTGACCCGACGAAGACGGACAGCGACGGCGACGGCCTCGCTGACGGCCAGGACCCTTACCCAATCTATGCCTGCAAACCCGAGATTCCTTTTGCCACCGTGAATATCGATGGGGACCTGAGCGATTGGAAGACGCACCAGGAAATAGCCTTCAATCACCACGACCTCGGCCCGGCCAGGGAAGCGGTCAATATCAAGGTCCGGGCCTCATGGGACACCAAATGGTTGTTCTACAGCCTGGAAACCAGGTCACCTCACAGAGGCATCTCGCTGGTAACAGATAACGACGCGAACGGCTTCTACTACGGCAACGACAACATCTACCTGGAGACCAACGCGGACGGCACCCTGAAAAACGTGCGAATGCATCTCTGCAGCAGGAACCGCTGGCCTCATTTCGATAACAAGCATGAGGTATTGAAGAAAGAGGACATCCGCTTTGCCTCGAAGCAGAACGGGGAGAGGCAGACCATCGAGATCGCGTTTCCCATGTGGAAAGAAATCGGCCTCGACCCAAAGCCGGCTGAGAAGGTCGGCCTGATGGTCTACATCAGGCTTCCCAGTGGCGCCCAGGTTTCCGTGTTCGAGCCGTACTCGATTTTTGATTCTGAGTTGACCCGCTGATGCCGGCAATCCGCTGCCTACGGCCGCGCTATGATCGGCGCGGTCCTGCATTTTGGCTGGATGGGCAGGCGTTCGATTCCGGTGAACTTCGGGTCCGGCAGGGCGCGGACATCTTCGTCGCCTCGGTACGGGCAGTTTGCGTCCACCCACCCGATTAATGTCCGGAGACTTACCGGATCGACTTTGACGTCGTAATGCTTGCCGGACATGGCAAAGTCGATGAGCTTGCTCCGGTAGGAGAGATGCTGCATCGGGCGCGTGGTGGTGTAACTGTTGGGGTCGCTCTGGCGGAAGTTCTCGCACATGATCGCACCGGCAATGCCCTTTTTCTGGCCGGGTCGTGCGACTTGAACCTTACCGATAAGCGAAAGATAGGGCTCCTTGAAGACTGAGCGGCCGGGGCGCAAGGTCAGATCGAAATCCTTGCGGGCCTCGCCTTTGCCCTGGTGGCACTTGCCACAGTGTCTGTCGAGGACGGGCTGAACCATGCGCTCGTAACTGATGCTCTGCGTTCCCCAGGGAGGCAATTCGAGCTTCGAGGGCGGGCGCTTCATGGCCAACCCGGTGCCGTTGGACGGCGCGGTGCTGTGCTGTTCGTGGCACCCGACGCAGCCGCGTCGCTCGCCCGGCATGACGCCGGTGAAGGTACGCATGGTCTGAAGAGCGCGGTATTTTTCGTCGAGAATCTGAAAATGCAGCGCTTTGCCTGCAGGCACTTCGAGATGGACGGAACCATCCGACTCGACGGGAACGGTGCCGAGGATGCGCTTCACGCCATCTTCCTGGAGCGCAGATATTGAAGGGCCGGAGAAACGGGCATCCCGGTTCCAGAGCGAATAGGTCTTCGCGTCCATCTGCAGCACGCGCAGGAATCTGGCTTTGCCTTTCGGCAGGTCAGGCACGCCCTCGTAAACGTCCGGGCTGAAAATCACACCCATCTTCGGAGTCTTCCGTTCAGAGCCGGTGCCGGGCCAGGCCACGAGGTCCGGCTGTACGGGCGGCTTTATGCGCTGCCTGACAGGCATGGCGTGCCAGACGTTGTATGCGCCCTCGTAGATGAGCTCTCGATTTCCGTGCACGTCCATCAGGAGCAGCACGAATTTGCTGCCCACCTTCGCGGAGACCAGGAAGTCTTCCTCTGATAGCGGGTAGGGCGTCTTATAGGCCTGGTAGTGACCGGACGCATGATGGTCGCCGGCTTCGATAGTGTCGGTTGGTGGACGCCCGCATTCAGGCCAGGGCACGTCACCGGTGACCTTGGTCAGTCCGTGGGGGAAATTACGTCCCTTCTTCGTATCGAGGATGCCGATGGATCCAGCGAACCAGTTGTGGTGTGCGAGGCCGGTAAACATGACGCGATCGCTTCCGGGAATGGGCATGGCCTCGGCGAGATGGTCTGGCCAGACACTTTGATTGCCCCAGAAGGTGGCCACGTTGGTTCCATCCTGATTGATGGTCCAGAGGCTCTGGATCCGCCAAAGGGCCTTGTCCGTGTATTCCCATCTGGAATAGATGACGCGGCCGTCGTTCAGCAGCGTGGGCAGCCAGTCCGGTTCGCTGTTGCGGCTGATGAGGTAGATGTTTCGTCCGTCCGCATCGCAGCGCGCCAGGACGTAGGAATAGGTGTAGGGCATGCAGCGGACGTACGTGTTGCTTCGGGTGGAGGTGAACATGATGTGCCCATCGGGCAGGTAGATGGGGTCGATGTCGTCGTAGTCGCCAAAAGTAAGCTGCTTCAAGCCCGTGCCATCAACGTTGATCTCGTAGAGGTGAAAGCTCTTTTCGTCCCAGGCCCAGTAGCAAAAGAGAACTTTTCGGGCATCGAAGGAAAGGTCGAAACGCCAGAAGCTGCCAGGCTTTTCAGGCGCGAGCTTGCGAATCTTTCCGCCGGGGCTGAGCCCGTCGAGCATGAGCAGACGTCCGCCCGGCACGGCCATCATCCCATTGCGGTGGCGTGCCTGATGGGGCCACTCCCGTCCCTGCGGAAAAGGATTGTCAATGAACATCACCTGTCCGAAATCCACCACGGGATTCTTGAACATGATTCGGCGTTTCACTCGGCGCACGGCGAGGTAGAAATCCTCCGCTTCTTCGTCGACAGTCCCTACGGATTCTTCACCGGCTGCGAACTGTGCTTTGATTTCTTCCAGCAGGAGCGGCCGATCGAAAACGCAGACGTGATCCAGACGGCCCGTGAAGCGAGCACGCCCTCGCAGAGAACGAGAACCGATCAGCACGGGATTCGAATTGCTGGTCTTCTCTCCTTTGAATTCCATCGTCGCGTCCTGCCTGCCATCGACGAAGATCGAAATGGCGCCGTCGTCAACGACCTGAGCCACGTGATGCCATCGGCCATCGTTGACCCTGGTCTTGCCGTCGATCACGTTGCCGCTGGATGCTGTCCAGTGATGGCCCCGCACAACGCCTCGGTAGGTCATGAAGAGGAAGTGTCCTTTGCCAACACCGTTGCCGAGGATATCGGCTTCGCGGGACCGCGTGTTGATCCATGCGCAGATTGTGTAGTTGCCCTTTGCGATGGACGCGAGTTGGGAGCCCGTATTGACCAGTGACCTCCCGTCGAGAGACAGGGCATTCCCAAACACACCGGGAACCCTCACTGCCCGGCCCGACATTTTACCGTCGAGGCTTTTGCCCGAAGAGTCTTTGACCGCGGCACCGTCGGCCTCGTCAAAAGTCCAACAGGCCAACTGCCCGCCTGGGAGCTCCGGCTGCCGTAAGGGTTGTTTGGGGCCGCTCTCTGATGCGCTCTTTACGAATCCTCTTTCCAGCGCATCAAGCTCTTTCAATTCTGGCGACAGGTCAGGCGCCTGGGGATTCTCTGCCAATCGAGCGGCGAGTTTCCTGGCCCATTTGATTTCCTGTTTCGCACGGGCCCAGGTCGGTTGGTCATCGGCCTGGAACAGCCAGTCACGAACGAGGGCCTTGTCAGCCTCTTTGCTCGTGAGATTACGCGTTTCCGGCTCCCTGGGTTGAGGGGATTCCATGTCTGCCCCGAACGATGGCTGAGGCAAATCGAGAATGAAACCAGAAAGCAGAGCGAACAAAGCCATGGCAGGGCTGACCTGAAGTGGTGTGGATTTCATTGCCTGTCCTCAGTGACTGCAGCGGCCGTTTCAGGAAGAAATGCCAACCATACAGAAAGAACCTTCGCGGAGATTGTGACATCCTTGGGCTTTGATGGCCAGATGGTAATTAGTGACCTTTCGATCTTCAGATTTCGATCCGTTGATTTCCGTTGATGAGAATTGTCTCCAATCTCTCCAGGTCCGAGGGTTCTCGATAATTGACAACCCACGGGACAAGAAGATTCCTGTCGGCATCATGGATGCATCCCCACTGGTAAAGCGCGCAGCGTCGGAAGATCTCCTCGATGTGTCCGAATCTGTGTCGTTTGCGGCGACGAAACTCGACGCCCGACGCTTTGGGATAGAAGTAACCGCTACGGGCGAATCGGCTGGAATTCAGAAATCTGATCAGCCATTCATCCTGAGAGTGCTTCTTCAAAACAATGTCAGCCAGGTTAACAAATGCGATCATGAACTTGCGGCGTTCCCAACGGAAAATCATCTTCTTCATTCCCGTCTGAAAGTTGGTGTCGACCAGTTTGAAGTCTGCTGGTAAGGACATATCGATGTCGTAAAGCTGCCAGGCCAGAGTATCCCCTTCCTGTATGACGAAAGACTCACAGAGCGAGCGGAGAACCTGCTCAGGAGATTCGGAGTCTTCCGGTTCGAAGTAGATCAGAAAAAAACCAAACAGCCTGGAATTGGGTTCCATGAAGATGGCCGTAACCAGTTTCTGCTCTTCGGCCAGGGCGTATTCTGAGGCCACCCAACCCGGCGGCAGATTTTCGAAGGCTACCACCCGTTCGGCGTCTTTAGTCAGTTTTCGTGACTGAAGCTTGTAGCGGCGCTGCACCTTCTCCCTGTCGAGCTCGCCCTTCGGCCGCAACCACTCGGCTTCGAGCCGTATGGTGTAGTCATCCTCAAACTCAACCCGCGTGAGTTTCTTGATGAACCTGTAGACGCTCAGATTCCAAGTGGAGGGAACGTTGAATGTGATGCCGTCC
Source organism: Planctomycetota bacterium (assembly GCA_030740295.1). The sequence goes on along the minus strand of JASLXP010000678.1, from coordinate 4,882 downwards.
CAGGAAAACATAATGAGTAATGAGTAATGGACGAAAGCAGAGGCCACCTGCTACAGACTACAGACACCGGCCATCCAAGCCAGAACTTACTCATCACTCATTATGCATTACGCCTCACGCCACCGTCTCTCCATCGATCGTCCCAACTGCGATCTCGATCTCCCCTTTCTTTGCCATGCGATCTATCTGGCCTGAATCAATCCAGAGGACCGTGTCGGACGCGGAGAGCATCTTCATGTCGTGAGTGGCCGAGATGATGGTGATGCCGAGCTCGGCTTTCATTTCGCCGAGGAGGTTGATGATCTCCTGGCCGGTTTTGAGATCGAGGTTACCCGTCGGTTCGTCTGCGAGGATGATCTCGGGTCGATTGACGAGGGCCCGGGCGATGGCGATGCGCTGCTGCTGGCCGCCGGAGACTTCGGCGGGCACGTGGTCCAGGCGATGGCCGAGCCCTACGCGTTCCAGGACTTCTGCGGCATCTTCGCGCGCCTCTGCCGGTGAGTAGCCCGCAAAGATTCGGGCGATGGCCACGTTGTCCAGAGCGGTCATCGTCGGGATCAGGTTGAAGGACTGGAAGATGAATCCGAACTTGTTGCAGCGTACCCACGCGAGCTGGTTGGCGGAGAGGTCGCGCAGCCTGTAGCCCTCGATGTAGACGTCGCCTTCAGTCGGCGTGTCGAGGCCGCCGACCATGTTGAAGAAGGTGGACTTGCCCGAGCCGGATGGGCCCATGATGGAGAGGTATTCCCCGCGTTCGACATCGAGGGTGATCCCGCGGAGGGCGTGCACTTCCTCGGTGCCCATGACGTAGACCTTTGTGACTTTTCTGGCTTTGATGACGGGTTCACTCATTCTTCAACCCTCATAGCTTCCACCGGCTCTTTCCTCGCTGCCCAGTAGGCGGGCGCAATTGAGGCGACTACCGAAATCAGGGAGCCGATAAATAAAGCAAGCAGCATGGCCCCTAGAAGATCCCCCCAGGGGAAGTGGGTCAAGACGTATCCTTTGTAACTCAATAACGCAGTGCCCATGGCCACAAAAACGCCGAGGACGATTCCAACTATCGTGCCCAATACTCCCTGCAGGGATGACTCAATGAAATAGGTTTGCAGGATGAAGAAATCCATCGCGCCGAGACATTTCAGAGTGCCGATTTCTTTTACTCGCTCGGTTACCGACATCAGCATGGAATTCACGATCCCGACCAGGCATGTGATGAGCGCAAGGCATATGAGAAGGACGGTCATCGAATCGGTTTCGCCCTGGCTGTAGATATCGACTCCCCGTTCCTGAAGGAGCACTGAAAGGTCATCATCACGGGCGGCGATCAGCGCCGCGGTGATGCTGTTGTTGATGAGCATGTAGGCGAGAAATGCGATGGCCAGGATGACCCCGATCATGGTGACGATGGAACGCCCCAGCCTGCGCCTGAGGCTGCTCCAGCTCACGACGAATGCGGTGCTCCAGGGCACGTTGGCCTGTTCGGGAATGTGTTGGCCTGTTTCGATTCTTGCCACGTTCAGGACTCAGGATTCAAGATTCAGGATTAGGATTCAAGATTCAGGATTTAAGGGCAGGATTCAGAGGTTGAAGTCTGAGGTCTGTGTCTGTGGTCTATGGTCTATGGTCTGTAGTCTGTAGTCTGTAGTCTGTAGATCAGTTCCTGTTGAGGTCAATACCAATGCCGCTGCCGGTCCAGACTGAGACGATCATCGCAAGTACAATGATGATGAGCTCACCCACGATGAGGCCGACGAAACTACTTCGGACAACCCTGTATGTTTCCTTGTTGCCGTATTTGGTGATGAGGCTTTTGGCCAGCCAACCGAGGAAAATTGAAAACCAGTAAGCTCCCATGATCGGATTTACCAGCATGATCATGCCGATGGGGTGTGGGAGCCAGAAGTAAAACTGCCTGAGGTAGAGCAGCCCGGCCATCATGCTGCCTCCAAACGCGAGCCAGAATGCGCCCCCCGCATTATCGACGGGCTGGGACTTCGCGATGCCAACGATTTTCTTGAACATGCCTCGGGGGAAGCTGGTGTAAAACCAGTTCTGCATCCCGTCCGCGCCGCTGCTGTACGCAAGAATCAGATGCGAAATCACCGAGACGACTATTGCGACACCGATTCCAATAAATATGGCGCCGTGAAATCTTGCCCGGGAGAGGCGGAGGTCGTCACGAATCTTGATGCTGTTCGCCATCGCCGGTGCGATGAAGGTTTTGATATCGAGGAACAGAAGCGAGTAATAAACCATCAACGGCGCGTAGAGCGACGAAGAGGTCCATGCCTTGTTCATGCCGAAGATGGAGCGAATGAGGTGGAACGGGCCGAACCAGCACTGAAACCCGAGGATGCCGCCTTCCGCCACGGCCCGGATCAACCCGATCGTGATGACAAGAACGACCACGAAAAAGAAGGCGGTATAAAACAGGTTGGCACCCATCGCCTTCCATAGGAAGACAATCAGGGTCAGCGATCCAAACAGAAAAAGAAACGACGAGATCTTCAGCTCTGTCTGTTCGTCCTTTTCCAGATTCGCTATGAATGACGGCCGGAAGAAGCAGAAGAGGGTGCCGCGGCACTTGAAAAGAATCAGAGCAGCAAACACAAGCATCGCGCCGCCGGCTTCCGCAGTCTGGAAATTCAGGGTGTACCACCAGTACTTCGGAAACGACCGGTCATCCACTCCATAACCCGCCCACACCATGCCCTGCAACTGGGCCATGTAAAGGACGTAAAAGAACCACAGCGAAAACGAAATCTTCGCAGGAATCAGGAACGAAAGACCGATCATCGTGAAGAAGACCACAAATCGCTGTCTCCTCAGACCGGAAAGAAACGTCCCTTCCACGTGTTCGCCCCACCCGTTATTCATGTCAAAGGTCTCAAATCCGGGCACGACTCCGGATTTTACGAACAGGTTCCAACCCAGAAAGAATCCTGGAATGAGCGCACCTACCCAGAACAGCCCGCTCTTGAAAATGGTCGGCACGCCGGGCTTACCCTCATCGTGTCCACAAAGGATCTCGGGCAGCTCCGCGAGTGGATAGATCAGTTTTTCGTTGTGCGCCCACTGTCGGAAGATGAGCACGTTGAACGTCATCAGAATGACGTAGGTCAGAATGATGATCAGGCCCCAGTTCATGATCGGCCTGGCCCATTCGCTCCAGTTGATGTCGCCGACGAAAAATCGGCGATACGTGCCATCGAATTTCTTGATCTCCGACATGATCTCTTTCAAAGAGCCCGCCCCAGACGAACAAGTGGTGTAGGTTGCGGCCCCGGCTTTGAATTCCATCAGCCGAGTGATGAATGCCTCCACCGTATTCGGGAATTCGAGATCTTTGCGTGCTCGTTCGACTTCGAGAATTTGTCTGTTGTAGTCCTCTTGAAGATCTACAACTCTTCTCCCGAATTCTTTGATCTTGGTGTCCAGGGAAGCGATGTCTTTCGCTTCTGCCTTCTGCCTTTCAAGATTCACCTCTTTCAGTCTGTTCTTTGCCGATCTGAGTTTCATGGAGAGGAAGCCGAAATCCCGTTCGAGCTTCTCTGCCATCGCCTGCATGTCGTCAGAAATACCGAGTGGTTGAAGCAGCTTGATACTCTCGTCGATTGAAGCAGCCAGCTTGCCGCTGATCTGAAACAGAGGGGTTCGGCCTTCCTGCTCCAGTGAAGTGAGGGCAGTTGTGAGAGGAGCTGAGGCAGTTGAGCCATCATCCTGCTGGTTCGCCGGGAACTCCCAGATGATCTTTCTCAGTGACTCCGCACCTGCCGTACACGGGATATATGCCCCGGCTTCTGTCTTGTATTCCGTAAGTTGGCCGATGACGGCCACGACGCGCTCGGTGAATTCGAGTTCCTTACGGGCCCGTTCGACCTCGATACTTTTTCTGTTGTAGGCTTTCTGTAGAACCGCCACACTTGCTCCGAGGGATCTGATTCTGGTGTCCAGAGCATCGAAGTCCCTGGCTTCAGCCATCCGTCTTTCCTGATTCACGTCCTTCAGTTTTTTCTTCATCGATTCGAGTTGCTTTGACAGGCCCTCGAATTCTTCCTCCAACTCCTCTTTCGTTGCCTGACCCGCGTCCGGATTTCCGATGGGCTGGAGCAACGTGATACTCTCGTCGATTGAAGCAGCCAGCTCGCCTTGGGCCTGAATCAGCGGTTCTGTCCCTTTTTCCTTCAGCGATGTGTGAGCAGTGGCGAGAGGAACTAATGCGGCTGAGCCATGTTTCAGCCGGTTTACCCTCGACCAGTAGACCGACCAGTTATCGCCGGGCTGCGGGATGATCCCCGGAATGGCGCGCATCTCTTTGGGCAGGCCCCGCCGCAGCACCTTCACTTTCGCGAATGCCTGTTTTTCCAGATCATCGAGGGTGGCGTGCCTGGCCTCGAGGTTGGCCCCCCTCTGTGCGACAAGCTCCGGGTAGTCTTTGAGCACTGTCTCCAGGCTCAATTCGCCCATCACATTCTCCCAGGACTGGTTGGCCTTTTCCTCTGCATCTTCGGCAAACCTGAGTGAGCGGCTGGCTTTGCTCACCATCGCGGCTTTCGCTACCGCCTCCGCCTCAATCCCTTTGACTTTTTCTACATTGGCCTTTGCCTCGTCTATGAGGTCCCTGGCGTTGTCAAGGCTTTTGGCTGCGGAGAGAACTTTCTCCACATCCCGGTACGAGCTGAGAGCTTCGCTGTATTCGATCGATGCCTGCTGGATGCCCGGCACGGAAAGGAAGAAGCCTTCGTTGATGTAAGGCTGAATGTATTGATCCCACTTGCTCTGGTCGTCGTTCATGTGCTCGTTGAACAGATTTCCGACCGCAGGCACGAACTGGGACGCCAGCCCGAATGTCGAGATGCCCGACGAAACCGAACCCATC
>JASLXP010000677.1 GCA_030740295.1 Planctomycetota bacterium | reverse complement strand
GAGCAGCATGGAATCGCCAGACAAGCCGACCGTCTCCGGCGCGGAGGCAATAGAGCCAACCGTCCGCCGAACCAAACAGGACCAGATCGCCCAAAATAGACGGTGGTGAATCGATCTGTCCGCCAGCTATGTAACGCCACTTTTCCTTGCCGTCGGCGGCATCGAGGGCATAGAGCGTATCGCGATCTTTTGCTGAGACGAAGACCGTGCCGCCAGCCATGACCGGAGGGGTTAACTGTCCGCCAATATCGATCCGCCAACTTTGCTTCAGTTTTCCTGTTACCTTAGCGGTAGTTGCGCCAAACCGCTGAGGGTTTCGGCGATACATCGGCCAGTCCCCCGGAGCTGGGGCCTTGGCCTGGGCCTTGCCGTATGCCGGGCCCTTGTGCAGTCGTCCGTCGAGTTTCTTTGCGGCCTCAACAATACCGGCCATCTCCTTTTTCGACGCGGACGCATACGCATTGAAACCGTTCATCAGCGATCCGGGATAACAGAGGCACTGGTGTTGCGGCACGTAAAGCAGGCCGTTACACGGCATGACGCCAAATCGGCACGGTCCGCGCGTCCAATCATTCTGGTGATGTTGCGACTCATCCTTGAGATGGAGAAACTCCACGCCTCGATGCTGCCCAATGATGTACTTGGATGTCGCCTTGGAGCCATAGCAACGACCGTGATGACCGTCGCTGAATACGGCTTCGGGATTGATCTGTCGGACCAGCTTACCGGCGTCCAGGTCATAACCGTCGATCATTGCCCCGTTGGAATGCCAGACAACCCCGTCAATAACAAACGTATCTACATCTTTTAGCGCGCCCTTAGGGCTGATTTTCCTGGTCCACTCGGTTTCTCCCGTCTGCTTGTTCAGGGCCAGCACACCAGAGGAGCTACCAACGACAACGCGATTGTCAGCGATAATAACCGTAGGGCCACTGCCGTATTTGAAGCCTTTCGCTTTCGGAGAGTCCTTCTTCCAGAGGTCTTTGCCGTCCTTGGAGCTGAGACATATGAACTGCTTGCGGTTGTTATAGACCAGATGTTCGCCGGAGACAGCCAGGGACAGCAGGTTATATTCTTTCTCTTTGTGCTTCCACAGGACCTTGCCTTTTTCAGGATCGGCCGTAACGACACCGGTAAAAGCGTCACTGCGAACACGCAGATATAATGTGCCGTCGGCAAAAATAATTTCGTCGGTTCCATCTGTACCTTTGATAGGTCGCAGGACCTTGCCGGAACTCGCATCCAGAACTGCCGCCGGCCCGCGGTATCCATCCGTAGTAAAGAGATGATCACCGCCGGCCACCAGTGCCCGCTGAACGCTGGACGAGGTGTATCGCAGTTTAATCGTTCTGGTATGTCTGAAGTCCCAATCCTTCAAGGGACGTTTCCACAACAAGACACCGCTAAAAGCATCACGCGCAAACAGGGTCCATTTTTCCGGGATAACGGAGTTACCGTGCAGTGCCCGATAAGATCTATCTTGCCTCGTTATCCAGGCTTTATCCTTATCCTCCGGCGCGTCAGCAGCCGGCTTGTATCGGATAACACCGGGTACGCTTTCGTCAAAGATATAGAAATTCCTTCCGCTGGCGGAGACCATAACCGCAAAGCTCGACACGTGTTCGTGACTGCGCGACCAGGGAGGAGGCGCCTTCCATCTGAGCCGACGCGGTGGTCCGACAACGGTGTCCCTCGCCACCGGATTGTTGTCCGGGCCATGCATATAGTGTGACCACTCATCAATGTCATCAGGCCAGCTCTTTACACTCCGTTTCCACCCTTTGGACGTTCGTGTCATCACAACGCCGCCGGGAGAAAGCACTCGCATGATCTCGGTGGCGGCGACTTTTGAATTGCTGTCGGCTACCACCAACTGCACCAGATTATCCGCATATGGGAGCGTCTTGCCGTCAAACATGGCTATCGTGACATCACCGGATTGGACCAGCGATTCACGCGCCGCCATAACGGCATCGGAGTCTGTTGCGAGTCCCTGCACAATATAGCTGTCAGATGCGTGCAATGCGGCAGTGAACTTACCGTCTCGGCAACCGATATGAACAACCAGCCCGCCCTTGACTCCGGCGGCTTCTATAACATCAACAGACGGGCTTGGAGCATCACCAGGTGGATGCTTCTTCGTACCTATCGCCGCGGCGGCCGCATTAAGAAACGTGGAACTGGCGAGAGCTCTATCCACGCCTTTTACGTTCTGCAGCATGATATAAATGGTCTTCGTGCTGGGATCGACCCAGGTAATCGATCCACCGCTTCCGCCCTTCCCGAAGCTCCCCTTGGTAAGCGCGGCCGTCTCCCCCTGCGGTTGGACGGCCTCTTGAAAGGCAAGAGCATGGAAGTTGCCAGCGCCGTGCCCGGCATTCTTCACATCGCCGGTCTGCTTGTGCGTCAACTCATAGACGGATTTCTCAGAGAGATAACGAACACCGCCGTATTGGCCGCCGTTGAGAAGCATCTGATACCAGGGCAGCAGGTCTTCGACGGTAGAGAAGAAGCCGCCATCGACCGCAAAATAATTCCCGCCGGTGCTCCATGTGAAGTCCCGCAGTTTCGATGATTCCCATTTGCCATTTTTGAGCCTG
>JASLXP010000676.1 GCA_030740295.1 Planctomycetota bacterium | reverse complement strand
AGACCGCATGAGGGGTGACAAAAACGTTGTGGGCGCTCAGAGCCGCACAGGGCTGCCCAAACACATCACTGATCATGTTTGCCCCTTCTGTTTCATCCGCCAGAGATAATTCCAGTCCTTCGTCCCAGCTCTTTCCCGCCACATACTCTGGACTGGTAGGATGCCGTGCGCTTCTCGTATGCAGGCCGACCTCATGAGATTTCAAGCTCTCGATGACATCTGTGCGCCCTCGCTCTTTCAGTTGCGCGGCTCTGTCACCGATGAAAAGGAATAAGCCGGAAAGATCCTCAGCAGCCATGATGTCTGCGAGTTCCTTTATGCTGTCGTCGTTACCCAGTTCCGGAGGGCTGAATACATCCTCGGTATCGAAAGTCAGTAGTATATCGACCATGTAATCTTCTCCTTAACTGAGGTGTAATCTCTCTCTGCAGACACTGACTATTGCGTCCCTCTTCACAGCGATGGCTCTTCCATCCGACTCCATTTGCTATTTGGCGACAGAAGATCCAGTCCTCTTTTCTTCAGCTTAGAGCGTAGCCTGCTGCACCTTCAATAACGAGCCATGAGTAACGCTCCTCGTATCCATGCCCACGTGGGCAAGGTCTACAAGACGTTGTTGGCCAGGTCCAAATTGGAACTGACTCAGAGCAGCTCAGAAAGGTCGGCCACGTACACGCGACGCGTGCCACCGAAGAAGCCGTTGAAGGCGATTCGCCGATAGTTGCTGTCCCAGGCCGGGTGTGGGTCAACGCGGAGCTCTCCCTTCGGGCCGGCGTAAGCGGGTACGGTCTGCATCCGGACCGCATTGATTTCCGTTCCGTTCTCGATGTCGATTACTCGGATGGGAACGGTACCGTCCCCAGATGCTACGGGCTCTTTGGGATAGGCATCGGTGACGATGGTCCGGCCGTTTGGATGGAGGGTTGGATGCCCCGAACCGCGGATGTTCGGTTCCAGCAGCTTGAGATTGGCGCCGTCGTGGCGAGCGGAGATAAACCGCATGCCTTCGCCGTGGATGTTCAAGTTCATGGTCACCGTCACGCCATCGGGCGCCCAATCCGGATGATGCCCACCTTTGCTCCACTCCGACCAGGGGATAGCGCACCTTATATCCGAGCCGTCCGCCATCATCGTGATGACGAAGAATCTCTGTTTCTCGCTTGGGTCATGAGGAAGCCAGCGTAGGACGAACATGAGCCGGTCACCGGTGCGATTCCATTTCACGTGGAAGCCGTAAAAGGCGCCCGGTTCAAAATCGGCGCAGGTCAATGGCTCGCCTATAGCATCAACTATTTCAGCAAGTGAGACCAGCAGGCGGCCTCGGCAGATTGGGGCCGGCCTCTTTCATCAGAGGATCATAAAGCGTGACGACGGCGATCGGGAGCATGTGATTCCATGCCCAGCTTTTCATCTGATCCGCCGTGCCGGCGCTGCGGTGTTTGATGAACCATTGGGCAAGGGGGTCCTCAAAGCACGTGGCCAGGCAGAGCGACAGGAGCGGATCATTCGACCCGCGGGCATCCCCGAACTGGGCATAACTCTTCCCGAGCGGCTCAAGCAGCATCGTTCGGTAATCAAGGAGCGTGTTCAGCCGCTCCTTTTCAGCAGTAAAGATGTCTTCGCCGGTGGCCGTCTTGAGGGAGATGCCGAAATCAAGCGATTTGATCAGGCCGCTGTTGAAGTAGCCGAAGTCTTCCCCGGAGTGGTGCAGATTGACCCTGAAGATGCGTTTCATGCTGGCCATCCAATCGCCGGCCCATCGATGTTCGTCACGGAGAGCGATGCCGACCATCCCATAGCCGGCCCCAATCCACGGATCCCAATTGTTGCTGCTTGAATTGCCGACGACAGTTTCGTTGTAGAGGAAAAGCCTGTTCGCTTCAGCATCAAGGTGGCGGCGGATGCGTCTGCGCTTGCGGGACGATAGCTTGTCGTAAAGCCAGTCGTAAGCCATGGCCATAGCCGACAGCACTCGACCCCGGCCAAGGATGTTGTAGG
>JASLXP010000675.1 GCA_030740295.1 Planctomycetota bacterium | reverse complement strand
AGTTCAACGCAGTTTTATCTGGAATGGCTCAGTAGCCGTTCACGAACAGCCGTCGATTCACCCGATCCGTCGTGGCTGATATACCTTGGTGTCCGCCCGCCACTCCAGATAAAACGTTCTTCGTTAGCGTTGCTCTCAGCCATCTCCCGATTCACATTCACGCAGACCAATGAAAGAAGCTTTGCGCAAAGAAGACCCGACCAAACAGTTGGCCGGTTTCTGTCTTGGGCTTGGAATCTTGCTCGTCGTCTTGTCTTTCATTTGGTCGAATGAGGCCGCAAATTTCAAGAGAGAGCCCAAACAAGCGCCTCTTGTTCAGGGGCGACCCCCGGCCATTTGCCTAGCCCAGCCCAACGGGCTGGGTTTAGAGAAGGATTGCCATTCAGGGGCAACGCCCCGGCCATTTGCGGCAGGTCAGTGCTGCAAATGGTCGGGGCGTTGCCCCTTTGGTTGTCCTTCATTGCTTCCCAGCCCGCGTACGTGTTTAGCGCACGAAATGGCCTCCGGCCAATGCTGAGCTACTACCCCAAAGATGCTAAACACATACCGCAGCCTTCGCCGCAACCAAAAGAACTGCTGATTCTCTGAGACCATTTCAGAAGTCCGAATAAAGAATGATGACTGCTGATTTCTGATTTCAGAAGTCAAGCATTCGTTTAAGCAGCACATTCCTGACTTCGAAAATCAGAAATCAGAAATCATCATTCTTTATTCAATTCCTGAGCAGGCTGGAAGTGTTGGTGCGGCTGAATGTTGAGTCATGGATTTTGAGTCACTTTCAAAGATTTCTTGCCAAAAAAACAAAACTTCCACGGTTAACTTGCTTCCCAGCCCGCTGGGCTGGGCTAGGCAAACCGGCGGGGCTTTGCCCCTGAAATCCGTAAAGCCAGCCCCGTCTTGACCTACTCGCCTGGCCATGAGTGACAAAGGTCAGTAGCTGATGGCCCGCATCCGTGTTTTTTTCGAATTCGTGGGGACAGGACTTCCTCTGAATGCGTGAAGCCAATTACTGATACACCGTCTGCAGCAGAGCCCGGATGTACCCAACAGCGTATGCTTTACCGGCTGTATCAGTTTGACCGCTTGGGAATCGAGGCGAGTGGTCCATCATGAAAGGGCCGTTGAAACCGGCATCACGATAAATCGTCAGAGCCTTGTGCATGTCGATGTCGCCTTCGTCGAGGAAGACTTCCTGGAAGCTCGGCAATGCCCCGCGCACGTTCCTGAAATGGACGAAAACAATCTTGTTGCTGGATGCCATTTCGTGGATGGATTCGTAGACGTCCACTCCCATCTCGGTCACACAGCCCTGGCAGAACAGCATTCCGTTGGAGTCACTGATGGATGCATCAAAAATCCTGCGGTACTGGTCCAGCGTTGAAACGATCTGGGCAACTCCTCCCAGCGGCTCTGGGATCGGTGGATCGTCGGGGTGGAGCGCCATACGCACGCCGGCTTCCTCTGCCGCCGGAATGACGCGCTCAAGGAAGTGCTCCATGTGCTCCCACATCTCCTCTTCAGTGACTTCGGGCTCGTGCAGTTTGGGACGATTCTTCTGAAACTCGCTGTAGTCGAAGGTGCTGTAGCTCGTCCCACCACGCCCTGCTGCGGAAGTCGTCCTGAAATTCCCCATCGGCTTGAAGTTGTACCCGAGGGCGGGAATTTCGGCTTTACCGATACAGTGCAGCATTTGACACCATGCATCGATCTTCTCGTCTCGGTCTGGCATCCCGAAGGTGATCTCATCCCATCCGGCCATGAAGATGCTGAACAGCTCCATGCCGTGCGACTCCACCTTTGCCTTTGCTTCGAGAAAGAAGCCAGTACTGTCGCGCCCGTCTCTCAGATCCAACGACGGGTCATCTCTGTGCATGCTTCGGATGTCGAGGCAAATCATGTCAACACCGATAGCCTTGTAGAAGCTCAGGCGCTCGTCATCAAGCTGGGTCCATGACAGCCAATCCTGGATAGTCATACATTCCTCCTCAATTGAGTATTTCCTTTGGGGACACCTGCATGTCGCGAGTGTCGTCTTCCTTTTATCAGAGATGTTAAGTTGGGACTAACCCCAGAACGCACTTTCCCGGGTCAGATCGAATCCGTTCGTGGAGAGAGCCGTTGCGCGCAGGTTGGTCGAGGTCGCGTCTGAATCGCCTTTGAGTTTTTGGGGGATGATCGGTTATTGTCTGGCTAGGGAATCGTGGGCAAGCCCCTTCACCTCATCCTGAAACATAGCCACCATGCGCCTCCTCATTTACTTCCCCATCCTGGAAGACGGGCTGCTCCAACATATCCTCGCTGCGGCCGAAGGTTTTGACGTGGAGATAGCAGGTACACTCGAAGAGGCCCAGGATCTGCTTCCCGGCGCAGAAATTCTGTTCGGGATGTTTCCGCCGGAGCTTTTTGCCTGCCGAGATGAGAGTCTGAAGTGGATTCAGTCGTTCAGCGCGGGGATGGACAACTTTCTCTATCCGGAAGCTGTCGAGAGTGATGTCATTGTCACGGGCGCCAGTGGATGCTACGGAGCAGCGGCCGCGGATTCCGCTTTTGGTCTGCTGCTGGCTTTCACCCGTGGGCTCGTCACTCGTCTGAGAGCAGACTCAAAATCTAAGACCGGACTTCTTGAGCTGGAGGGACTGACACTTGGTGTACTTGGCCTGGGTGGAATGGGAAGAGAGATGGCGAAACGCGGCAAGGGCTTCGGCATGCGCGTCATTGCTATCGATCCGGTCGCCAAAGACGACTGCGAACACGTGGACCTGCTGGTGGGGCCGGAGGAGATTGACTCTGTCATATCGGAACTGGATGCCCTGATGAGCGCGTGCGCTTTGACGCCACAGTCCACGCACATCATTAACGAGTCGCGTTTGCGGGCCATGAAGCCTTCTGCCTACATCGTCAACGTCTCCCGCGGGCCAATCATCGATGAGCAGGCTCTGGTCAAGGCATTAAAAGAAGATTGGATTGCCGGCGCCGGGCTGGACGTGACAGAAATTGAGCCGGTATCGGAAGACAGTGATCTCCGGCAGATGGACAACGTGATTCTGACCTTCCATTCGGCTGGCGGCTCCCAGAATCGCCAGAAGAAATTCATCGAACTCTTCTGCCGAAATCTGAAACGGTATCGTGACGGTGAACCGCTTCTAAACATCGTAAACAAAAAGAGAGGGTTCTAAATATGAGCTTCAAGATGGGATTCAGCAGCATCAAATGGCAGAACCCGGACCTGGAGAAGGTTCTTACCCAGGTGAGGGAAGCGGGTTGGGAAGGCTGGGAGATCCGGCCGTCCCTCGACTGGCTCGGAACGCCGTCGCGCATCCGGCGCATCTGTGATCAGACGGACATGCCCGTTGCGTGCGTTACCGGATCTGGCATTTCTCTCGACAACGACTGGGCGATGAAGGAGCGCAACAAACGCCGGATCGACTTCGCGGCAGAAGTGGAAGCCGAGAATTTCATGTTCATGGGAGCCGGCCGCCCAAAGCATGCACCCACGCCGGCAGAGGACATCACCGCCCTGGCCGAGCTGGCAGATGAACTGGCGGATTATGCTTCGCAGTACGACCTGGAAGTCTGCTACCACATCCACAATCTGACGACCGTCGATTCCCGTGCCCAATGGGAATCCCTGATGTCGCAGATGAAACGAGCCAGGCTCTGTATCGATGTTTCACACTCGGCATTCTGGGATTACGATCCGGTCGAATCCATCAAGGACTTTCAGGACCGTCTGATCTACGTGCATCTGCAGGACTGGAAGCTCGACCGCTGGGTGGAGTTGGACGAAGGCGAATTGGTGGACGTCCCCGCCTGCCTCAAAGCTCTTGAAGAGATCGGTTACGACCGATGGGTGGTAACAGTCCCCGGTGATACACAGCAAAGCGATCAGGAAAAGATGGTAGTAAACCGGGAGTATCTGCGAAGCGTTGGATGGTGAAGGCAGGTTGCGCAGCTCAGCGCTGATGCTTATCAGTCAGACTCAAATCAGGAATTGCGATCCCACAGATCGATGAATCAGAAAGATGTTGTGCTGTCGTCAGGTCAGGTAACCGTGACTGAGCCGGAACAGAAGGATTGGCTCAGGCGAGTGATCCCGTTGCCGAAAGAAGTTTCCCTGTGCGCGAAGGTCATTCTGCCGCCGGAAGACATCGCGCTGGTCCTGCGTTCCGGCGCAGGTGATATCGAGAAGAATGCTTTTGGCCAGATTGAAACACTGTTCCGCCAGACTACAGGCGCCGTACCTGATGGCGGGAAGTTCACTGTCATCGTGGGTGTCATGGATGACAGGGGAGAATTGTGCGACTGCAAGGTGGGCCAGGCTGAGCGCCTGCGTGGAGTGCCCAATCGAGACCAGGGCTATATCATTCAGCCTTCGGGTGATGACAAGCTCCTGGTGACGGCAATCGACGAAGTCGGAGTTTTCTACGGTGTGCAGACATTCGTGCAACTCCTGTCACCATGCCTGAGCAGCGGCCAGGCAGTCATTCCTCTGGCCGAGGTATTTGACTGGCCCGATACGGAAGAGCGCGGCGTCTGGAATCATCCGGAAGAAGAGGAATGGATGGAGTGGACTTCCGAGGTAAAGCTGAATTACAGCAACACTCCCCGGACGGACTTGAAGAGAATCGAACGCGGGCAACCGAATCGTGCGAGTTTTGACGCGGAGTTTGCCCGGAAGGCACAACTGCGCGGTTACCGGAGTATCGCCCAGATCACGCATTTAAACTTCCTTCATCTGCATGGGCTCTTCGAGGCTTATCCCGAACTGGCCGGCAAAGGCGATGGGGCCCTTGCCGGCCACTATCACGCCCATCGCCGAGGCGGACATCAGCACCGCGTGCCCTTCGCCGCACATCCGAAACTTGCCGAGATTCTTGCGGAATGGATGACTGACCTTGCACGGCAAGGCGCGCGAGAAATCTGCTGCTGGCTCACCGAGCGTCCCGCCGAGGACGGGAGGCCGGAAACCGCCGACGTCGGCCAGTTCGTGCTCGAAGCTCGTGCCTGCCTCAACGCGTGGCGAGAGGCACGCGAGGCGTATCCGGATCTGGAAATGCGCCTCTTTCTCTCCACGACAACATTCCAGCGAGACTATCGCGTGCTGGCCGAGGCGCCCCCGGAGATAAAAGTCATCCGCTGCTGCATCACTGAAGAAGAGCGGATTCAGCATCTGCCGCGGGACCTGTTCAGGAACCCGCTGTTCGATCATTATGCGGAACAGGGACGTTGGATTGGGACCTATGACGTGCCCCTCAACGCCAACGGCCGGGTGGAAACGCCTGAGTTCAAGATTCCCATGCGGTCCGCGCATCGCATTCGTGATTTCGTAGGGCAACTGGTAAAGCGCCGCTACGTCCTGATCTGCGGCATGATGGCCTGGCAGACCACAACCCGCGAAACCTGCGAATTCAACGTGACCGCAATGGCCGAGTGGGCATGGAATGCCGAGGGACGCGATGAGCGTGAGTTCGCCCTCGCCTATGCCATGCGCAAAGGACTGAATCATGAAAAGGTGGCGGAGTGGTCAGACATCATGGGCCCGGTCTCTTTTGATGTCTTCGATTCCATGTGGCCGGAATGCTACGCCTGGGGCATAGCCATCGATCTCGTCAAGCGGCGCGACCGTCCATACCTTGGTGAAGGGATGTTTCGTTACTACGAATCGCCGGAAGCTTTCACAGAGAAGCTGGCAGCGTGTGACCGGGCCATGGCCGCCGCACAATCCATCGAGAATCCGGACTTTGCCAACGAGACCCGTGTCGTCCGTTCCTACGTCGATCTTGCCAGAACAATCTGGCAAGTGGCCTTCCTCGTCGCATCCGACGAGTTGGATTCGCCCGCAGGTCAGACGAAGTTGCAGGGACAGTTGAGAGAACTGGAATCCGCGGGCGCGGAGAACGTCAGTGCAATTGATCACTGGAGGTCAGGATTAGGCCCGAAGCCCTGGCACCAGCGCGTCCATGACGCGATCACCGGCACCTCAAACACGGTCGACGAGATCAAGCGGCATGTGACCGCTTGTTACTTGTCAGCCATAACGAGCGATGAATGATGGCCAGGTGTTATTCATCCACGCATGCCGAACTGTTCATAGAAGAGGGAGCCGCGGCTGTGGCAGATGACATTCGTATTTGAACCCATGAAAAGAAGACCTTGACAATGATGGTAAACCAGACGCGAATCATTGTGATAGCGTCGTCGTCACTGATCGGCGATTGGGCTGAGGACAATCGTATAGTCTTCACAGAGTGGAATGGCAGGGACGGATACATTGGCCCTGTCGTTGTTAACGCCGACGGCAGCGGCTACCGCCGCCTGAACAATCTCCCTCCAGGCGGCGCCTACATCCGCTGGATCCCGAAAGTTAAGAAATAAGACAAGGCCGGAAAGGAGGAGATGGTAATGGCCAGGTCGGACATGAATCGTTCAACATCCCATATTTGTCATCGAATCGGCGTTACTTCCTCGTTTGATCCATCGCAGGCTACTCCCACATTACCGCCCTGCTACACCCTCTTCGGCCACGGACATGAATGAGAACAATCGCATAGAGATCAAAGCGGGTGGAGGATGCCTGATGCTCTTTGGGCTGCCGTTCTTCAGCGCGGGCGTGTTAGTGATCGTGCTGGGGCTGATGGGGAAGGTGAATTCGAGTTCCGGCGGGCCGGCGCCGCTCTATTTCGTCATTCCCTTTGGTCTGGTCTTCGCATCGGTCGGCGGTGTGCTGATGTTTGGTCGCAGCGGGAAAATCATCGATGGGGACAACAGACTTTTGACTTCGTGGTGGGGATTGCTGGTGCCGCTCAAGAGGACGGATTATTCATTTGATGGCTTCCAGATGGTCTGTGTTCGCAAGGAGGTGCGGCGTTCGGAGAATTCTTCGTACACTTGTTATCCGGTGAGGATAGAGTCTGCAGATGATTCGGTGACCGTGGAAGAGCCGCGGGTCTACCATGATGCGCGCCAGCGAGGCGAGGAAGTGTCCAAGCTGATGGGGCTGCCGATGGAGGATTCCACAACGGGAGAATCGGTGGTCAGGGAAGCCGAGCATCTCGACGAATCACTCAGAGACCGAATGCAAAGGACAGGAGAAAAACTCGAGATCCCCGACCAGCCAGATGGCTGCCGGGTGACTTGCCATCCGGAGGGGGATGCTCTGGTTCTCGACCTTCCTCCTCCCGGGACAGGTATCATTCATTACCTGATGCTTGGTGGCTCACTGATTGGAGTGATCGTCGTTTGCGTTTTCTTTCTGCCGAATTTCGCTTCGGCGCCGCCGCCCATGAACTATGTATTCATGGGTTTCATTGGCGTATTCTTCATTCTGTTACCTTTTCTGACGGTGGCCCGGAAGATGAACCGGGAGGCCATGCGGAGAGACCGTGTCACCGTCTCAGCTCACGGGTTGACCGTGGAACAGAAGTTCTTCATTGGCAGCAGAACTCTCGAGCTGCCATCGGATGAACTCGAGGAACTGAAGGTCGAACTTCTGGAGAACCAACAGCAACCGGAATTCATCGTTGCCATGGGCAGGCACATCACGGCGCGCAGCGACAAGGTCACCGTGGTCTTTGGGAACGGCCTTTCCAGAGACGATCTGAGTTGGATGTACCAGTTGTTGAAGTATGTGCTGGTGACCCAATGACGGATACAAATTAAGTGGATTACCTCATCCGCAGCGAGTAAACCAGCGCTCTTCAAGAAACGAGAAACGACCAGGCGGCGCGACGCTGCCGAAACCAAGGGAGACCCTATGGACCCTCTGAAATCCAGTGTCACCTGCCTGCTTCTCACAGTCTCTGCAGGCGTCTGCGCTGATGCAGACTTTGAGCTGCGTAAGGGCGACCGCATCTGCTATATCGGCAACACGCTGGCAGACCGCATGCAGCACGTTGGCGCGCTGGAGGCTTACATCCAGACCCGCTTCCCTGAGCATGAACTGGTGTTCCGCAATCTCGGATTCTCGGCAGACGAGCTGACGGTGCGGCCGAGGTCCATGAACTTCGGCGACCCGCATTCGCACCTGAGCCACTCGCAGGCCGACGTGGTGTTCGCATTCTTCGGCTACAACGAGTCGTTTGCAGGGGAAGCAGGGCTGGACGGGTTCCGGAAGAACCTGCGCAATTTCATCGACGATACGCGCAAGCAAAAATACAACGGCAAATCTGCCCCGCGTCTGGTGGTGTTCTCGCCTATCGCGCACGAAGATATCAAGAATCCGAATCTTCCCGATGGCAGCGAGAACAACGAGCGACTGCAGCTCTACACCACGGCAATGGCGGCGGTGGCCAGGGAGGCCGGAGTGCCCTTTGTGGACCTCTTCACCGCGACCCGGGCGCTCTATGTCGAGTCCAAGACGCCCTTGACCCTGAACGGCATTCACCTGACCCCGGAAGGCAATCAGCAACTGGGGCGGGCCATCGACACGGCGCTCTTCGGAGAGCGCCCCAAGGTCGCTCCCGAGCTTCTGGAAGCCGTTCGCGAGGCCGTCCTGACCAAGAACCTGCGCTGGTTCAACCGCTACCGCGCGGTCGACGGCTACAGTACCTATGGCAAGCGTGCCTACCTCAAGTTTGTCAAGGGACAGACCAACTTCACCGTCATGCAGCACGAGTTGAAGATGCTGGATGTGATGACCGCTAACCGCGACAAAGTCATCTGGGCCGCAGCGCAAGGGCGCAAGGTCGCGGTGGACGACAGCACCGTCCCTGCCCCGATCAAGGTGGTCAGCAACGTCGGTGGCCGTAGCTGGGGCAGCAGCGCTGCGAAGGAAGGCAGCGAGGCCTATCTCGGTGGCGAAGAGGCCATCGCCAGGATGAAGGTGGCCAAAGGCATGACCGTCAATCTCTTCGCGTCGGAAGAGCAGTTCCCCGAGCTGGTGAACCCGGTACAGTCTGCCGTTGATACGGACGGGCGGCTCTGGGTTTCCGCGTGGACGACCTACCCGCATTGGCATCCGAACAAGCCGCTCAACGACAGGCTGCTGATCTTCCCGGATGAGGATCGCGACGGCAGGGCGGACAAGTGCATCGTCTTTGCCGATGGCCTGCACAACCCGACGGGCTTCGAGTTCTGGAACGGAGGCGTACTGGTGGCCTGCATGCCGGACATCTTTCTTCTCAAGGACACTGATGGGGACGACAAGGCGGACGTCAAGATTCACTATCTGAATGGGATCGATTCGGCCGACACCCACTGCGGTGCGAACAGCTTTGTCCTCGGCCCGGACGGGTACATCTACTTCTCTGAGGGGATTTTCCATTACACCAACGTTGAGACGCCGTGGGGCAAGCCTTTGCGGACAAAGGCGCCGATGCTCTATCGCTGGAACCCGCGGACGGGCCGGATCGCGGAGCACTTCCGCATCAGCCCCAACCCCCACGGTATTGTCATCGACGAGTGGGGATTCCTCTTCGCCACTGACGGCACGAGCGGCAACGGTTTTTACGTAGGCTACCCGGGCAAGGGCACGCCTCACCAGTTATACAGGAAGCGCGTACGCCCCGTAGCCGGATTCGGCCAGATCACCGGCACGCACTTTCCCAAGGAAAACCGCGGCAATCTGCTGATCTGCAATACCATCGGGTTTCTCGGTGTATTGCAGCACAAGGTCACCACCACCGGCGCCGATCATGTGAGCCGGGAGGTAGAGCCCGTCGTCGTTTCCAGTGACAAGAATTTCCGGCCGGTAGACGTCGAGATAGGTGGCGACGGCGCCCTTTACATAGTGGACTGGCAGAACCGCATCATCGGCCACATGCAGCACAACATTCGCGACCCAAGTCGCGACCACAAGCACGGGCGTATCTATCGAGTAACGGCCGATGGCCGGCCCTTGACGCCGGCGGTGAAGCTCGCCGGCAAGCCAATCCCGGAGGTCATCAAGCACCTGGCTTCGACCGAACCGATGGTCCGCTATCGGGCCCGTATCGAGTTGAGCGGCCGTGACAGCAAGGCGGTCCTGCAGGCAGCGGGCCAATGGGCTGCCGGGCTTGAGGATAACGCGGAGGATGGGCATCATCTGCTCGAGGCGCTGTGGCTTCACGAGCAGCATAACCAGGCGGCCCCGGAACTCTTGAAGCGGGTCCTGAAAAGTCCGCGCCCACTGGCCCGGGCAGCGGGCGCCCGTGTTGCAGGACACTGGGCAAAACAGTATCCCGATGGCGTGCTGCTGCTGCAGGAGGCGGCCCGCGACGCGGATGCCCGCGTGCGCCACGAAGCTCTGGTAGGCGCGGCCCAGTTCGATGGCCTCCCCGCCGCCGAGGTGATGTTCGAGGCATCGCTCCGTGCCACGGACCCGCAGATCGACTACGCCATGCGCGAGACCCGCAAGGTCGTCGACGGTTACTGGAAAGCGGCTCTGGAGAAGGGCGAGAAACTGTCGACGGCAGGCCAGTTGTTTGCCCTGCGCAATGCTGATGCAGCGGCGTTGGCGCGAATGGAGCGAACGGAGGCCGTGTGCCTGGCGCTCTTGTCCCGCGGCAGTATCAAAATTGACGTGCGACGCGACGCCCTGCAGCGACTTGCCGGTTTCACCACCAAGAGCCGCGGCGAAGTGCTGATCGGGCTGATCCGCAAGCACTCGGCCAATCCGACCGCTGCCTCCAGTGACTTGCTCGAGCTGCTTGGTACGCTGCCGGGCTCAGAGCTGACTGCGGTGAAATCCGATCTGGAAAGCATCGCCGGCGCCGAGGGCAACGCCGCCTTGCGGGCAGCCGCCATCGCCGGTCTGATCGAGTCCGGAATGGCGCCTGATCGTGTCCACGCGCTTGCGGCCACGAGCGCCGGTGGCATCACCGCCTTCCTGCAGGCAGTGCCCCTTGTCAAGACCGCTGTCCGCAGGGACGCCCTGTTTCCATCTGTCCGCCCCTACTTTGATGGCTTGCCGCAACGAATGAAGACGGACAAGGCCGGTTCCGGCGCCCTCGGGCGCTATGTCCGCGTCCAGTTGCCCGTACGTGAGTCCATGACCATTGCCGAGGTCCAGGTGTTCTCCACCGGGTCCAACATCGCTCCGCACGGCAAAGCCCGGCAATCGAGCACCAATACCGGCGGCCTCGCCCCGCGCGCTATCGATGGCAGAACCAACGGGAACTGGCGCGCCGGTTCCTGCACCCACACCCAAACGGAAAACAAGCCCTGGTGGGAAGTCGATCTCGGCCAAGCGGTGCCCATCGATAAGATTGTCGTGTGGAACCGAACCGACTGCTGCCAGCAGCGCCTGGAGAATTTCACCCTCTCCGTGTTGAACGCCGACCGCAAAGTGGTTTTTGAGAAGAAAGGTATCCCGCGTCCCAGACCCAGCGTGAGAATCGCGGTTGAGGGCGGCGATCCCAGTGTAATGATTCAACTGGCTGCCATGCGCGCGGCCGAAAAGACAGGTGGCCACGCTGCCGAAAAATTCGCGGATGCGGCCCGCCTGATCCGGAGCGGCGGCAACGCCTCCGCCGCGGTGGCCATGGCGCTGTCGGTTCCGGTCGCCGATCGGCCGGCGTCGCGAGCCCTGCTGGAAGCGATGATCGCTCACGCGGCAAAACTTCCCCGCGACAAGTTGCTGGCGCCGGCCATGGAAGCGGAGCTCGCCTTCATCGATCAACTGGCACCGAAACTCTCGGAGGCGGATGGCTCTGCCGTGAAGTCTTCGCTGGCAGCCTTGCGCAAACGATTGCCGGAAAAGATTGATCCCAGGATCATGGCCATGGGCAAAGAGGTCTACGAACGCGAATCCCACTGCGGCACCTGTCACCAGAAGAACGGCCTGGGCCAGGTTGATACCTACCCGCCATTGGCCGGCAGTAAATGGGTCACCGATGCCGACACCACGCGCCTGATCAAGATCTCCCTGCACGGATTGGCCGGGGAGATAATCGTCAAGGGAGTCAAGCACGCCAACAAAGCGATACCGCCGATGCCGCCCTTCAAGGATCTTCTCAAGGACGAAGAGATAGCTGCGGTCCTCACCTACGTGCGTAATCAGTGGGGCAATCACGAATCCGCGATTACCGCCAGTCAGGTTGCCGCGGTCCGCCACAGTCACTCTGACCGATCGCAGAGCTGGACGGTGGAGGAGATCAAAAAGCAGCATCCCTTCCCGGTGGAAAAGCAGTGGGTCGTTTACGAAGGCGGCGATGGACCGGGCAAAGGTAAGCACGTTGTCTTTGTCTCGGGCGATGAGGAGTATCGCTCTGAAGAGTCGTTGCCGCAGTTGGGCAAGATTCTGGCAGTGCGGCACGGTTTCAAATGCACGGTGACGTTCGCCATTGACCCGGAAACTGGCAACATCAATCCGGATTACAAGAACAACATTCCTGGACTTGAGGCATTGAAAACCGCGGATCTGATGATCGTTAACATCCGCTTCCGCGACCTGCCGGCGGATCAGATGCAGCATTTCGACAACTACCTGAAGGCCGGCAAGCCGGTGCTGGCGATTCGACCGACGCTGGCTGGCTTTGTCATCCGCAAACACGTGGAATACGCGCAGTATGACTGGCATTACAAGGGCCCGGAAAAGGGATGGCATGGTGGCTTCGGGCAAGCTGTGCTGGGGCAGACCTGGATGGCGCATCACGGCAAGCACCGGCACCAGGGCACGCGCGGCCTGATCCCGGCATCCGCAAAATCGCATCCCATCGTTCGCGGCATCGCGGACGGCGACATCTGGGGCTCGACGGACGTCTATCGCACCCCGCAACCCGTACCCGCCGACTGGACCGTGTGTGTGAACGGGCAGGTGACGGATCGCAAAGGCCCGTACGAACGCAACCAGCCTCACTACGGCCAGCGCCCGGACGATCCGGTGACGAAGAACAGCAAACAGAACAACCCGATCATGCCCATCGCCTGGCTGCGCGACTATCAGGTTCCCGGCGGTAAGAAGGGACAATGCTTCTACGAGACCATCGGCGCCTCGGCCGATTTCGAGTCCGAGGGCCTGCGGCGCCTGACCGTCAACGCCGCGTATCACCTGCTCGGCATGGACGTCCCAGCGAAGGCGAAGGTCGATCGCGTCGGCGACTTCAAGCCGACACCCTTTGGCTTCAGCACTTACACCAAGGGCGTCCGGCCCGAGGAGCACGTCTGGCCGAAACCCCAAGCTGGGGCCCCGGCCAACTGACCTCATGACGGTCATGAATATTGCGCCAATCCGCAGGATGCCCGATGCCTGTGGCGCCGATGCTTTCGTTGATACGCACCAACGCGTTCTCGTTGGCGCGCCGTCCTTCCCGTCCTATCCTTGCGCTCATGCCGGAGAGACCGACGGTTCCCATTTCTTAAAGCAGGTTTTTCACTCAAGCCATGGCTGCAAAATATCGAATCAGTCTGAACATGGAGTATTGCCGCGGCGCAGATTACTCTTTCGTAAAAGGCGTCAAAAAGGCGGCGGAGATTGGCTATCGTTATATCGAACCGATGGTGCACACCGGGTGGGAGCTCCTCAGCGAAGTGCATTACTTTCACTCCTTCTCAATGGAGGAGGATCCCCTGTTGATGAAGGAGATCTGCGACGAAGCAGGCGTGAAGGTCTCCAGCCTCAGCGGCCACAGTCCCCTGATGAAGCCCGAGGCATCGGTTCCGCGATTGACGCGAGCGATCGTACTTGCCGAGAGCGTAGGCGCGAAATTTGTGAATACCGATGAAATGGTCAAACCCGAATGGATGTCCGATGAAGTGGCGCATCAAGTCATGTCTTACACCTTGACTAAGGCAGCGATGGCCGCGCACCGGCATGGCATCTACATCTGTGTCGAGCCGCACGGTGTCTATACCAAAACCTCGGAAGGTCTGATGAAAATCGTTCGGTTGGTCGATTCGCCCTGGATTCAGGTTAACTGGGACACAGGCAACTCCTACCTCGCCGGAATCGAGGATCCTTACGAAGCCCTTCAGGTGGTCCGGGATGCAGTCTTTCACGTGCATGCCAAGGACATCAGCATGGAGCAAAGCGAGGCAGATCGCGGGCAGATCACGGGCACTCCGGTCGGCTGCGCGTGCGGCGATGGCGTGGTCGACTGGGAGCGCGTCCTGTCGATTCTTGACCCGCTGGATCGGGAGATCTTCCTCAGCGTGGAATGCGGCACGATCGAGGAGGCCGAACGTAGTCTTTCTTTCCTGAGGCAGACAATAGGCGACCGCCTCATCTGGGATTAACCAGACATTTGGAGCTCGACAATGAAAGCCCTGACTGCGGCTCTATCCGCTTTCACGATCAGCATTGCCACAGTCTCTCTCGCGGAGCAATCCTTTAACTGGGAGCGGACCGACCAGGCTATTGCGCTCAGGAACGGCAAAGAGATCGTCTGGCAATTCAATACGAAGACCCGTGAAGGCAAACCGTATTTCCATCCGTTGGGAACCCTGGAGGGAACGGTGCTGACGGATCAGGGACCAAGGGATCACGTCTGGCACCACGCGGGCTGGTTCTCTTTCAAGATGCTCAACGGCGTGAACTATTGGGAGGAGAACCGCCAGACCGGACTGTCGGCCGGGCGGACCGAGGTGGTGGACGCCAAAGTGAAGACGAATCCGGATTTCTCCGCCATCATCGATATGCGCCTGAGTTATCATGAACCGGAAAAGCCGGAACTGATATCGGAAAGGCGCATCATCCGCGTTGCGCGGCCGAAACCAAACGGCGATTACACGATCGATTGGCAGATGCGGTTTACGGCAAAGCAGGACGTGGAAATCGAGCGCACACCGCGGCCGGGACAACCCGGTGGCAGAGGACACGGCGGATATGCCGGCCTCTCGCTTCGCATGAGTAAGGCCCTGCTCAAGTGGACGTTCCTGGACAGCGAAGGGCGCACCGGTATGAAGATTCACGGCAAAAGCGCAAGATGGGTCACCTTCAAGGGAGACCTCGGTAAAGGTACGGCCGGAGTTACTTTTTTTGATTATCCCTCCAACCGGCGGCATCCCACGAAGTGGTTCATCGTGACGGGGATGCCCTATTACAGCCCGGCCTTCGTTTTCGACCGCGGAATGAAGCTCAAGAAAGGCGAGGAGTTGGGATATGCCTACCGCATCATGGTCCACGCAAAAGCGCCCGAGCCCAGGGAACTGGATGCTGAATTCAACCGCTTCGCGTTGGAGAAGTTTGAGCTCGCCGAAGCATTGGACCCCGGAAACATCATTAACCTGGTCGAGCTCGGAAAGGACCTTTCAGAACGCCAGGGCTGCGTTATCTGTCATTCCTTGAAGAAAGGCGGGGAGCCGGAAAAAATCGGGCCAGGCTGGTATGGAATGTTCGGAAAGGAACCCAGCGAGCGGCAAGTCATGGTAGCGCGCGGCATGGGTGACCTGAAAGCCGTCGGACAAAAGAGCATCACCGCGGACGACCGCTATATCGAACAGTCCATCCGCGAGCCCACGCTGCACCTGGCCCTGCGTGAAACCGACCCGGAGAAAGGGACGCCCTACCCACCGACCATGCCGGCTTATCTGCATCTGAGCAACCAGGAGATGCTGGCCCTGGCTTCGTATATGAAAACGCTGAATGACCCGGGCAAGCGCGGACCAGACAACGTCTCCGCCGTCAAAGAAAAGACGCAAATCGGTGACTATGACCCCCACGAGATCGTAGTGCGCGATCGCCCAAGGATTCTGCGGGTAACCCTCGCGGATGTATCGTCACGGGCGATTTCAGTCGGTCTGCCGGGCGGATTCAATTATGTTTTCGATCCATGCACATTCTCGGTACGAAAGGCATGGAGCGGCGGGTTCCTGAACACTCGGACCGAGCGGTCGGGTCGGGGCAAGGGCTACAATCACATCAGCAGAACGGGACGTTCCATAGGATTCACGGAGTGCCTTCTGCCGCTGGGAGAGTCCGGCCCGGTGAATCAGGAATTCAAGGACTACATCAACAACACCAGTTATCGCGCGCGGAAACTTCAGGAAGAGCTGAAGGACAAAGAGCTGTTCATTCACAAGAAGGCGGCGGACGACGTGAAGTTTGGGGGCTATCAGCTTCCCGGCCAGACCGCGCCCGTGTTCAACTTTTCCATCAACGGGGTCCTCTACCGCCAGCGTCTGGAATTTGAAGGGCCGGAGATCATGCACTTTCACTTCGAAACTGAAGGCGCCGACCGCCCGCTGCGGTTCGAGCTGAAGCGGGAGCATGTACGCGATCTGAAGGCAAGCGCCGGGGTGTATGAAAACGGCATCCTGACTGTACCAGCAAAGGAAGCCGCATCGTTCATGATCACCTTACTGCTGGACCCTTCGAAGGCCGATCAGGCGAATGTGGCGTCTCGACCTACCGGGTACAGGCTGTCCCCCATGGCCATCTACAATCAGAAATCACAGCTCCAGGAGACCAAGAAACGCCTGGGACTACTGAAGCGCTCCAATGTCGCCCGCGGGGCCCGCGCGACGAGCAAGGGGCGCAAGGACGGCGATGGGATCGGCCCAGTCGGTGCCGTGGATGATCTTATCGATACCTATTGGGACGAAAGGGATCGCCGGCCATCCTATCGACTGCGGGTGGAGCTGAAGGAGGAACAGATGCTTGCCGCGTTGAGCCTGGTCGGGTGGAGGCACCATAACTTTGCCGCTAAGGACTTTGACATTCTGATAGACGGAAAAAAGATCAAAGAGGTACGCGGCGCCAAGTATGACAACAACCTGTTGCTGGTGGAGTTTCCAAAACAACGGGGCCGGATCGTTGAACTGGTGATTGACAAATACTACGGGGGTAGCCCCGCCATCCGGGAACTGGGACTTTATGAATAACGCCGGACAGATCCTGCGAAATAGTCTGCTTTCATGCATGGCGGCCGCGGCCCTTGCCGGACTGTGCCGCGCAGAGCCGTACAAGCCGCGGCTACTTCCCGCAGGATACAGCGTGGAGACGATTGCCGTTCCGAAAGGCGAACAGGGGCACGAGCTGCAGTTCGGCGTCGGCGGGATTGGCTTCTCCAAGGACGGAACGGCATTCATCGCCTCCCGGGTCGAGGGGATCTGGAAATACCTTGACGGGAAGTGGTCCCGTTTTTCAGATCACCTGCATGATCCCCAGGGCATCGTAGTGCTCGACCAGAGCCGCGTGGTGGTGGCCCAGAAGCCCGAGCTCACACTGGTCGCGGATACGGACGGCGACGGAATCGCGGATCTTTACAGGACCCTTTGTGATGCCTGGCGCGCTTCGGGAAACTACTGTGAGTACGTGCACGGTCCGGTACGGGATTCAAAAGGTGATTACCATATCACGATCAACCTCGCCGATGGCGCGCGTGACCCGGGGTCATGGAAAGGCGGCGGCGCGGCAATGGCAACATCAGGTGGTTATGACGGGTGGTACTGCAAGATCACATCCGACGGCCGGTTTGTTCCGCTATCGCCGGGGCTGCGTTCCCCAGCCGGGATCGGCATCAATCACGAGACGGATGACGTGTTCTTCACAGACAACCAAGGCGGATGGCTGGGCTCCTCCAAACTGAATCACGCCAGGCAAGGCCAGTTTTACGGTTACCCGGCGTCCCTGATCGACCATGCCGATTACCGGTCCGATACGGCGAGGATCTCGCAAACGGTTTTCACCAAAATCTTGACGCCACCGGTCCTGTGGATTCCGCACGGAGAGATGGCCAATTCGCCGGGCAATCCGATCTTCAACAAAACTAAAGGCAAGTTTGGCCCTTTTGAAGGACAGGTCTTTATCGGTGATCAGACCCGTTCCAACATCATGCGCTGCAATATGGAAAAAATCAGGGGGGCCTATCAGGGGGCCATTTTCAATTTCATCGACCACCTGCAAAGCGGCTGCATCCGCGTCGCTTTCGATCCGAAGGGAAGGCTCTGGGTGGGGCAAACCGGACGCGGGTGGGGTTCCCGGGGAGGCAAGCTTTACGGTGTGCAGCGCATCCGCTGGGACGGCTCAACCATTCCATTTGAGATTCAGTCCATCAACCTTACGCGAACCGGCTTCAAGCTCACGTTCACCCGCCCTGTCGACAAGGCCAGCCTTCGCGATGACCGTATCGCCGTTTCCTCATGGAGCTACAAATATCACGGCAAGTATGGCTCTCCCAAAGTCGGCCTGACGTCCAACGCCGCCAAGATCGAAAACATTGCCGACGACGGAAAATCCGTGCACATCGCCACTCCTCTGCAAACAGGCAAGATCTACATGATCAAGCTCACGGACGTCGTTGCCCCGGACGGCAGCCGCATGAGCACTCCCCGCGGGTACTACACACTGAACAACTTGCTGAAGGACTGATCCGCCCGAGAGCGAGACATAGGACAGTTCCTTCCCACTCTTCATCGAGGCAGGTCTACGCAAGGTCGTCCAGAAGTCTGGCGATCTCTTTGGGTGTTGGGAGCATGCCCTTCAGTTCCGCGGGCAGTCGTTTGACGATGCGGTAGGTGGCCACGCCGATGGGCTTGCGGGCATCTCGCAGGGCGTACTCGACGATGGTGCGATTCTTATCCTTCTTCACTTGGTCATCCAGTGCGGCCAGGTAGAACTGCATCTTGCCGACATGTTCAGGCTCGAATTCACCTATCTTGAGGTCGAGCGCGACCAGGCATCGGAGTCGCCGATGAAAGAGCAGAAGATCGATGAAGTATTCCTTGCCATCAATCTCGATCCGGAACTGACTGCCCACATATGCGAACAGACCGCCCATGGCGCGCAAGAATTCCTCAACACGGCCAATCAGTGCTCGCTCCAATTCCTTTTCGGCGTGTTCTTCACCAAGCTCCAGGAAGTCAAACAGATACTCGTCCTTGACCGCCAGTTTGGCCTGATTCAGAATCTCTGGCGGTACGGCCTGGTCGAAATTCGTCTGGCCGACCAGCGTCTTCTCGTAACTCTGATTTTCGATCTGGTGGATGAGGACGTTTTTCGACCAGCCGAACTTCCGTGTCATCCGGATGTAGAACTCGCGTTCGAGCGGGTCCTTGCAGCGTTGGAGGATGATGACGTTGTGAGTCCAGGCAATTTGTGCAACCAGTGGTTGCACTTTTGAATCTTCCGCGTAGGTGAGAAACATCTGTCTCATATAGAAAATGTTTCGGCGAGAGAATCCGCGCAGGTCGGGAAACTCGTCCTGGAGATCTGCCGCAAGCTTAACTACGACGGCATCTCCGTGATCACCAGCAGACTGTCTTCCCACTATCAATC
>JASLXP010000674.1 GCA_030740295.1 Planctomycetota bacterium | reverse complement strand
GATAGACATATCGCCGAAACGCTGGCGCCAGTTCAGAAAGAAGCCACTTAACCCTCACCGCATAGCGAGCGTCCCGACTCAGCGCATAGGCCTGGCTCATCACGGACACCAACCGCAAGGCGAAAAGGACCTGATGCTCGCGCACTATGCCGCTGTATGACATGGCGATGGGCTGCCTCGCCCAATGCCATGCCCGCTCCCCGGAACGAAAATCGTAGCCCGATTCCTCTTCTTCCGGGCGAATATAAAACTCGAATTCCTCTTTCATCCGGGGCAGGTTCAGCGTGACACTTTCGGGATACTTGTCGAGATTCGGGAATTCTTCTCCGCATCTGGCACAGTGGAAAACATCGGGATTCTGCCAGTCCCAGGTCTTCACATAAGAATTGGCCTCGAAAGAAAGTCGTCCAACACAGTTCGGGCAGGTGAAACCCATCGTCGTCCAGGGCGTTCGCCTGGGAACAAAGGACTCAAAGAACCCCTTCGGACGATCTGCAAAGGGCTCAGCCTCTTCCAGGATGCTCTCCATTACCCCTGCCAGTCTCGGCCTGCTTGTCATGTTAGCCTTGACCCGTTCTTCGATGTTGGCTGGCCAGAGAACCGGGCCCTCGAAATCACTTCTGCGACCCTGAACCGAAGCCTTCCAGCCCTCGACAGCGTCGCGAAAGTGAATCTCATCTTCGGACGGATAATCCAGCAGAACGCGATTCGGATCGCGCCAGCCGACTACCTCTTCAAAGGGTGTGTTTTTCCAGATGTCGCGGTTCATGGGGGAATGTCTTTCTATCAGGACCTTTTGAGCCCCATGGTCCTGTTGTCAACGTACAGCCATCAGAACTTTGGGATCCCTGAGGAACGTCATTTTACATTCACTCTTATCTTCCATGCCTTGTCGAGACCTTGTGTGTCGTCGACGGGAGTAGTGCTTGAGATTCGATAGTGTTTTCTGCGAGCGTCCCAGGTCAGGCGCAGAGGCTAGTCGCTGGTGAACTCGATGGCTCGGTCTCCGAGATGGAACGTGAACTCTGTGTTGAAAACTCACTCAGTCACATGTCCGGGAAACGTGTACCCGCGTGCCGCGAACACCTGAGGAACGTGTCGCTCTCCGCCGTATCCCTGCACGCCGGGGTAGTCTGAGTTAAAGACCACCCATTGCCGATCAGGGGAGAAGGCTGGAATGCACTCGCACCAGTACGGCTTCCACGAGCTCTTCGGGTGAACCAGGAAGGCTGGAACAAGATAAGGACCCTCTTCATCATGGTTGATGGTGCCGGTGTAAACATAACTTTCCATTCCGTCGTGGTAGCCAATCGTGTCGCATACCATGTGAGTACCGTCCCCGTCGGTACGCAGGTGACACACGTCTGGCCGGACCACGTGACGGGTCATGTCGATCTGGCGGCCGCCCGGCATGTGGCGGCCCAGATGTTGGGTCTCGGGATTGCAGGGCAGCGGTTCGGCGTACATGATGCAGCCGCGGTAATGGGGCGCGGTGTCGAAGGTGTCGGTGTGGAACACCGCCGCCAGGGTCCGGCCGAAGAAATCCCAGTGGGATGTGTTCTGCCGGGGACGGTCGCGGCCAACCGGATAAGCCATCTTCACGGTTCCGCTTTCGTCGATCAGGTACAATGCCCCACCAACATCATCCAGCGGATTACAGAACCATGCCCCGTCCTCGTTGAAACCGCTCTCGGAAAAGCAGTCACCAACTGCGATCAGGTATTCGCCATCTGGCCCGAAACATGGCGCGTAGCGAGTCTTCGAATTCCAGTATCGCGGCCCCAACTCGAAGTTGTTCAGCAGTTGCCAGGACTGGGTATCGAAAATGGCTAAAGCGACCGAGCGGCACGGATGCTGATCAGTAAAAAACGAGACGAGCAGATGGCGTCCGTCGTGCGATAGCCTTACCCCGCCTCCGACACGCAGGATATCTTCGGTTGCGTTCAGGCGGATGCCCGTATCGGGAAGAGGGCCTTCCAACTCGCAGACGGTCTCCGATTTAAGGTAAGGAGCGCTCACTCTGCGGACAGTTATCCTGCCGGGCGCGGGGATGGAGTAGTAGATCCACTGGCCATCCCGGGAGAATGCGGCGTCGGTGTATTGCGGCCCATCACTGAGCACGGTGAGGCTGAAATCGTCGTTGAAATCACAGAGCAGGAGCATGCGACGCGCCGGGTCGGCATGCTCGCGATTCAGCAGCATGTAACGCCCGGTGGGGTCGAATGCCTGATCCGGGTCGTAGAAGCCGTGGGCATGACAGTCCGTTCGGGTAGTGATCTGGAACACCTCCAGCCCCGGCATGGAGAACACCGTCAGCATTTCGGGCGCGGGCAGCACCTCGCGACTCGTGTCGCCAAACTCCATTGCCATTTCCTTCTTCTCATTACTCATTACGGAACCTGTGGGCAGGGAAGCATCTGCAAATCAGTGGTCATTCGAGGGGCATTATTCACTTCAGGAACTGAATGTCGCCGAACTGCGCGGGGGGCGCCGAAGCCGCGGTTGTGGGGTGATGAGATCGTGAGCTCCGTTTCCGGTTTGCGCTCGCGGGCGAAGTTCATGCGCCACTTTTCTCCGGGCTTTGGCGGGCCGCCGAAAACCGACCATGGGATGTGCAGTACCAGAGCCCATTTCCTGTTCTACAGCGGAAAGTATAAAAGACTGGAAATGAAAGTGTCTTGCTGAAGAGCTTATTTAGAAATCTCATGCCTGTCGAAGATCGTCCCGATCCAGCCACCACAGTTCGTCTGCTCGCGCTTCTGTCTCTGATAGCAGCCGTTGGAACCGTCATCCATGCCGAAGGCCCTTCTCTTGTGCAGCCTTACCAGGAGGTCATTGACCGGACACTTTCACTCAATGACTTTATCAAAGACCCAGAGAACTGGACCGCTGAGGACAAGTTTGCCGCCTGGTATGTCCGGCAGAAGAAACTGAAGACAGACCCGAAGGCCAAGCTGGAGCCGTGGGACTTCTATGCTGACCGGTTCTCATTTTCGATCCGGAAAGGACTGGGGCACGGCAGCGATAGCAGCCTGGACGTGCGCTACAAAGTGGGCCCGATGCTCCGGAATGAGCCTTACGCGGTTCCAAAGAATGACATCTGGTCAAAGATATATACCAGGCTGCCGATTCCGGCGGACCTCACGGAGTACAACCGGTTTTCCATTTGGGTAAATCTCCAGGGAATGAGATCTACATGCGTTCCCATCGGCGTGGAGGTCGATTACGACGACATGTTGGAATACTACGACCGCACCAACCATGTCGGCCGGCGACACTATCACGCGGTGACCCGCATGCCGATAACAGGCGGACAGTGGAACAAGGTCTGGCTCGATTTTTCACACATGAGCATCGAGTTCCGTAAGCGCATCCGCTACATCATCCTCGCCAACTTCTGGCATGGCGTTCAGCCGTCCGATAACCATGACGAGATTCACTTCCTGTACGACGACGCCAGGCTTGAACACGTTGCCAACCCCCGAAAGTCCTTTGGCTGGGGCGCCGATCCGGCCGTGGTCACAGTGAACCAACTCGGCTATAAGCCGCTGTCGGAGAAGGTGGCCCTGCTGCCAGCGTCGTCAGCAGCTGATACGTTCATCGTTCGCGAGTCAGGAAGCCATAAGGTTGTCTTTCGAGGCGGGTTCAAGCCTTCACGTACCGCGATGGGCGATTTCCTCGAAGGCGAATTCACTGCAGTCGATTCGCCGGGCCGGTACTACGTGCAAGCCGGTTCGTTGCGATCTCACAACTTCGTAATCGACGACCAGCCCTATTCGGAAGTCAGCGCGGCTCTTCAGCATATCGTAGCCGGGATGCGTTCGGGCACGGCGACTCACCTGCACGAGGCTTCGCATCTCGATGCGGTTTGGGATCCGGAAATCGGCAAGCATATCGACCTCGCGGGAGGCCATTACGATGCCGGTGACCTCAGACTTTATTCGCACAGTTCCATGGCAGTGGCCCAATTCGCGATGGACACGAGACGTCTCCTTCCTGCAGACGATCCTTTACGGCCGGCATTGCTCGACGAAGCCCGATGGTCGTTTCTCATGCTGGAGAAGAGCTTCAAGGCCTTCGGTTATATGGCTGTTGTCGCGCGCATGAACGGGAATCGGGACGGAAACTGGTACACTGACAACAAGATCGGTACGGCGGATGACTACGTCGTCAACAAGGCCCGCAAAGGCAACTTTTCATCCTGGTTCAGCCCCGGCCTGCCGCGAATGGCCGCAGCTTATCGGACAAAGAACCCAGGCCTGGCGGACGGGCAATGAAGATCGCTCACTCCATTCACGACCGGTTCATGAAGAACGATCTGCGCAGCAATCTTGCGCTCTACGAAACCACTGGTGACGAAGAATTCAGGCGAGCCGCAGAAAGACAGATACCTCGCCTGCTCTCCTACCAGGAGAATCGAGTCCTGGAAAAATCAGTTCCTCCCATTTCGGGGATGATTGCATTGAACGCCGATCGGACTTCATTCAATTCATACCCCCAGGACATCTTCTACGGTCGCAACATCGCCGCGCTCGCCGAAGCGATGAAGGTCTTTCCAGATCATTACTATGAGATCTACTTCGCGCTTCGACGTTACAGTGACTTCTTCCTGAAACCGGTTACCCGGAAGATCGGGCCTTATGGCATGCCCGGTGATGTAGCCATCGAAAGCGGACGTGGGAAGTTCATAGGCTTCCTCGATGCTCGTCCCTATTTCGTTGATTACGAAGGCCCTCAGACGGAACTGGCCGTTCGGTCTGCCATGCCTCTGGTCGAGATCGCGGCTGCGCTGGCCGATCCTGAGATCGAGGCCATCGCCCAACGCTGCGCGGGACAGATGAGCGGTTGGAATCCATACAACTTCTCCTTCATCCACGGTTTCGGCGAGGAACACACTTCGCACGTGTACGCACTGTATCCGCTCACCCGTGGGATGATGCCTCGCTACCTGCGCCTCTATAACCACAGCCGCACGGACGCTCACGAAATCTGGGGCCGGCTGCAATCCGCTGCCGCGGCCAGCTTTGCTGCACTCAATGCTCCGTGCCATGTGATGGGAAAAATCACCACCAATGGAGCCCCATATAAAGGAAAGGTCTTCATTAAGACGCCGAGCGGCCGCATCGAGAGGGAGTTCACTCCTGGAGCGGACGGTTCGTATGGCCCACTCAAGCTCAGTGGAGGTGGCCGATACACACTCCAGGCCGGCGAAGTCTCGAAATCGTTCGTGGCTATCGCTGCAGCGCATTACTCCGTTTCGTTCGATACCGCGACAGAAATCAAGATTCGAGGGCGACGTCTGACCGGCAAAGTCTCAAAGCTCGTCTTCCTGAGCGGCAAAGATGTCCGTTCTACTGGGGGTAAGCCGGGCTGGTATCACGTGCCTGACTACGACGTCGAGCTTCCCTTCGATGGGCGTCAGATTCAGGTGAAGGTAAACGAAACCTACAAGGTGGAATTGGAGGCAATCGCCCTCGGAACTGGATCCTCGACGCATGAGATGACCATTCACGCGGTTAACGCCAACGTCGAGCCTGCGAAGCAGGCGGTCAAAGTCACGCCCGGAAAGCCGTCTCAGTTTTCGTTCGACCTGAAGGCGACGAGCCATTCCGAGACCATCTGCCTGCTCGCAGAAGTTGATGGCGACCACCTCAACAAGTGGGAGCTCTCTGCAGTGGCCCTGCCGAATCCGGCATACCTGAGGGCAACACTCACATCGAAGGGAAAACCCGTCCGCGGCACGTACGAGATTCTGAATGAAGAGGACGCTGTAATCACAAAAGGCAGAATCTATCCCATCGGTACCCTTGGCCGCGGCAAGCCGGTCATATTGCCAGACGGCGGCACATTCAGAGTCAAAGTCGGCCAGCAAGTGAGCTCAGCCTTTACCATCGAACCGGGCAAGCTGGCTGAGCTGAAGCTGTCGCTGTAGCCTGAATGAACTTCAAAGCCAAACCGTCGTAGCTGGATCAGCGAAGAATCACCACATCCACCGGCGAGGGAACGGGTAGTTCGACGATGATGTTTTTGCCTTTGCGTTCCCACTCCAGTTTTCCGGAGAGTGAGGCAATGACCTCTTTAATTCTGCGGTCGGTTGTGATGGTGAGCCTTCCAGGGGTGCCGGGTTTGTAGGAGAGATCGGTGACGATAACGGCGATGCCTGTTTCGTGGTCGAATCTTGATATCTCCACAAGTGGGTTGGAATAGGTGGCGGTGGGCTGGAAGACGCTGAGGGCGGCCCTGGTGAGGATCGAGCGGCGATCAGCTTTGTAGTTGACGGGATGATTATGTGCGTCGCGCGGGGCGTTGTGCGCGTA
>JASLXP010000673.1 GCA_030740295.1 Planctomycetota bacterium | reverse complement strand
GAAGTTTGCCAACAAACGGAACATGGAGAATCCCGAGCTCTACGCGGTGTTTCCATTCCGCCTGGTCTCCTTTGAAAAGCCGAACGCAAAGCTCGGACTGGGAGCCCTGAAACATCGCTGGGATAAGGGCAATTTCGGCTGGCGCCAGGACGACCTTTTCATGGCGTATCTCGGCCTGGCTGACGACGCTCGCAA
This sequence comes from Planctomycetota bacterium, assembly GCA_030740295.1. The sequence continues at coordinate 5,032 of JASLXP010000673.1, read as the reverse complement.
ATACTTGGTCGGCCGGGCGAGGAATCATCACAAGGGGTCTCGCTTCCCCGCCTTCTGGGGTCCGAACTACAACTGGGTGCCCGATCAGGACCACGGTGGTGTGCTGACGAGAACGCTCCAGACCATGCTCATGCAGACTGACCCATACTCGAACAAGGTTTACCTGCTGCCCGCCTGGCCCCGTGATTGGAACGTGAAGTTCAAACTCCATGCGCCGCGGCACACCACCATCGAAGGCGAGTACCGAGACGGAGCAATGAAGAGCCTGAAAGTCCTCCCCGAATCACGCCGCGCCGACGTGGTGGTCGTAGAATCTCCGACCACGGCCAACTGAAAAAACAGACGCGTGTCAGGCATTCGCACTCCGGGCGGGACACGTGCTGTCGCGTGCGGCCCTGCGTTGGTCGACATCGCCAATGCCCGTGGTTCCCATCAGGCCATCATAATCTGCATCATTGTGCCTTCACCACGGTAACCTTAAACCCGCCCTTTGCTTTCAGCTTCTCCAGGAGAGCTTTCGATTCCGGTGTGAATTCCTGGCCCGCCGAAACAGTGAGAAACGCGATCCTTTTCATCCCTTCGAGCGGCGTCAGGTCGGTGGTTGGCGTGTGGGCAATGTTGAGCTCGCTGATGTTAGTGTCCTGCAGCGGGGACAGGTCAGTGACTCTGGTCGATGCGATTTGGAGGCGGCCGAGGGTCAGGACTTTCTTCAGCGGAGACAGGTCAGATACAAGTGTGTTGTTCATATCCAGAGTGTAAAGCTGCGTACTGTCTGTGAGTGGAGACAGATCGGCTACCACTGTGCCGCTCAGATTGAGATTCCTGATTGGCGCACCCGCGAGCGGGGTGATGTCGGAGACTGGAGTATCTACGAATTCCAGCCTGTCCAGGGGCATGCTTTTCAAAGGTGACAGGTCGCTGACCTTCGTAAAATTAAATCCGAGTCGGGTAATCGGCATGCCGGCGAGTGGCGAGAGGTCAGAGACCTTCGTCCTCTCAAAGTAGCATTCCTTGAGTTTCTTTCCTGCCAGGGGCGCCAGCGTCTCCGTCCTCAGCGTTCCGGAACAATTGAAGATTTCGAGGGGCATGTCCTTTACGATGTCGATCTTGAATACCGAAGAATCACGCACATCCAGATACTGAAGCGGCATGCCTTCGATGGGGCTCAGATCCGTCGTGTGGTGTGAAGCGTCCAGGCGTTTCAGCTTCATGCCGCGCAGGACGCTGATGTCTTTGACCGGGGTGTGGAAGAGGGTGAGTGTTTCGAGCGGCATGCCAGCCAGCGGTGAGATATCTACGATGCTGGTGTAGGTGGCATACAGGTGTTTGAGCTTGAGGCCGCGAAGTGGCGAGATGTCCTTCATGGGCCAGATGTGGACGATACTGAGGGACTCGATAGATGACATTTCACTTAACGGCGAGAGATCAGTCACACGGGTGTCGGAGACATCAAGGTGTTTCAGGCTCATGCCGCGCAGGGCGGTGATTTCCTGGATTGGCTGGAAGCTGATGTTCAGGTATTCGAGGGGAAGTCTGTTCAGTGGGGAAAGATCGGTGACAGGCGTCGCTGTGATATCGAGATACTTGAGCGGCATGCCGATCAGGGCGTGGACCTGACGTAGTTTCCGGTGGTTAGTCAGGGTGAGTTTCTGGATGGGGAAGCCGGAGAGAGGGTGGATATACTTCAGCTCGTCATCGTGATGGATGCTCACGACAAGGAACCGGTTGGTCGTGTCCGTATAACTCCACATGAACTGGTTGACGCCTTTCTGTTTCTGATTGATCTCCACGAGCTTTTTGGCAACGGCACCGCTCTGCTCATGGCGCAAACGCCCTTTGACCTGGTCATAGAAACCAACACATGCTTCCGCGGCCCGGGCGTCGCCGATGCTGTATCGGGCCTCATCGAGGAGCGCCTGTAGTGATTTGTTGTCTTTCTCCGTCGCGGAATCGGCGGCCTGTTCCATGAGCGCCACGGCACGCTCGTTGACTTTGGCGCTGTCGCTCCATTTGCCCGCCCTGTAGAGAAGTTTCGCGGCGCGCAGGAGGTTCTTCCAGTCAGTCTCATTCTCGATGCCGGCGATCAGTTCCTCCGCGTTGGTGAGGTCTCCCTGTAGCGCTTTCAACTCAGCCAGGGCGTTGCGGGCCTCCGTGATCGATTCGTCTTTTTCGATGGCTTTCATGTAGAAATCTTCAGCCTCAGCGTAGTCCTTTCTGGCTTCCGCATATTTGCCCCTGGCAAAAAATATCCAGGGCGACCCCTTCAAGACGGATTCAGCATCGGCGATCCGACGCTCGGTCTCCACGAACCGGCCCGTCTCCGCAGTACGAACGGCTTGTAGAGAGAAACGCTTCGACGCGGCCATCGCGTCTTTTCGTTGTTGTCTGTATGCCTCGGTAGCTTTTGCCTCGCTGGTCTTTGCCTTTTCCTCGCTGATCTCGGCGTTTTTTTGCGCGACCTCTGCCTGGTCCCGCTGATGGCTGACACGCTGAAAGGCAACACCCACGACGAGGCAGATGATCGCTACGGCGACACCGACCGCTGAGGCCACCGTTTCGGGCTCCACCCGCGCGAGTTTCAGGCTACGGGTTTCTGGCCCCATCAGCTCTATGTGCGGGAAGGCCGTCGCATGGTCTCCGGTTACGTGATGACACAGGCGAACTGTGAATCGAGAAGGACAGTGGCCGATTCCGTCGGGTTGGCGTCATACCCGATGGACTCCCACTTCTGCCAGCGCGTGGTCGTGGAAGAAGACGGGAAAGTGACCGTGCGAAACGAGGGAGGTTTTGGGCGCGGATGCCCGAGGCCCTATCCTGTTTCCTATCGCTCCATCGTTCCCAGAAAGGAGGAGTGCTTGAATTTGTTGGTGCCGGTCTGCCTTTCCTCATCGCATGTTGCTTATGGTTCAATCCGCATGGAGCCGGTATTCATGATCCTCGGTCAAAGCGCCGGAGCAGCCGCCGCTTTGGCGATTGACGAGGGGAGCGACGTGCAGGATCTCGATTATGCGAAGCTGAAGGCAAAGCTGGAAAAGGACGGACAGCGCCTGGTCTGGCTCGATCGGCCTCCGGCAACACCAGTGAGACCTCTTGCGGGTCTGGTGATGGATGATGCTGCGGCAAAAATGACCGGCCTGTGGACATCCGGAACCCTTGCTCCCGTGTGCGGCCCAGCCTGCATCCACGACGGCAATAGTGGCAAGGGCGAAAAGACGGCGACCTTCGAATTCAAAGTCCCGAAGCCGGGCGACTATCAGGTGAAGCTTCTCTACGTAACCAGCGGGAACCGATCAACGAAGACGCCTGTGACCGTGTCGCTCGGCGGCGTCAAGAAAGACATCGTCGTCAATCAGCGAAAGAGCGATGGGGTCGGCAAGTCACTGGGAACCTATCGGATCGAAGATGCCGTGACCGTCACCGTGTCCACTCGCGATACTGATGGCTTCGTCGTCGTCGATGGTGTACAGCTTTTGCCGAAGCCGTAACTTGGCTGGCCGGGCCGGCTCCCAGCCGGTCCAAAGCCTAAAAGGTATTTCTGAAGAAGCCGGCTGCGTGCCGGTGCGCTCGCGGGCTCGATCCAGCGCAAGCCGGAGGCTTACGCCACAGAGCGTCTCAACCTGAATGGGCAAAACAATGACACAACCACTCTCACCTGCATGGCGTTTCAATCAGAAGCACTGGGCAGGTTACATCTCCGGTGGTGACGAACACGGAATCGAGGTGACCTCAGGCGCGGACACTGCGCCCGTAACTCGACGGATGTGTATGAACGTTGAGCATTACTTCGTGGCTGACCGGACGGGGCTTTTCGTGCCGAGGCGACACGCTCCTCTGCACGCTGCATCCTCTGATGGGAATGTTCGCCTCAGAATCGAGCCGCATGAGGATTGGCGAGTTGAGACCAGTGTCACCTACACCTTGCTCGACCACGTGATTGAAGCTGAGTTTTCTTTTTCATTCGAGGCTGACTACCGCGACTTTCATGCGCTGGTCAGCAATTACTTTCATCAACCCACAGAGCCCTGGCTGCCGCTCGGAGGCGAGTGGGTGCAGCCGAAACTCAACGATCTCGAACACCGCACGTGGGCGAGGGATTCACAATCGGCGCAGATGGAGGCGGCAAAGATGGAGCTGACGCATCAGTCGGGCGAAGTGCCGCAGGACATGGAGCGCCCCATCGACGAACAGCTTTATGACCATCCTGTCATGGTCACTCCAATCGGTGAATCCGGCTGGAGTATCGTGCATGCGGTCGAAAAGGAATTCTGCCCCAGCCTGTCCGCCAATCGTCGCTGGCGTGCGCACGATTTCAGTATCATCGGGAAGGACGTCAACGCAGGCGATACTGTCAGTTGCCGGGCGTGGATGGCCTATGCCAGGCTCGACCACCCCCAAGAGGCGCTCACTCTGACACGCAAGTGGATTGGTGTCTGATAAGAGGTCGCGCACAAAAAATATGAACGACGACACCGGATGAACGAGCACATGAAACCATTGGCCTGCCCTTTCTGCGCCGGGCTTATCAGTTTGGCTATGGCCACTTCAGAATCACATTTTCGGATCAGGGCCGAGAACATACAGCTCTTATTCCTGGTAGCTCTTCTAGCAGTCATCCCCCCTACTCAGTCCACACCAGGTTCAGTTCAGGGATGACCATGGTCTGTTCGCGGGTGATTTCGGGGACGCGGTAGTGGCCGGGCACCCAGCGCAGAATGTTCTCCCCGTCGCGGTCCACCAGGCCGCTGATGTCGATGGTGTTCATGGGGACGGTGATGGCCTGGTCGTTGAGCACGATGTGCTGGATCACTTGATCGGGACATTCGAGGAAGAGGCGTTTGCCCGGCCAGGCCTTGGGCAGGGCGAATTTCGTCTCCAGGTAGGTGTAGGTGGCTTTGTCGCCTTTCTTGACCGGAGACAGGACTCCCACATCGCGGGCGGCGAACCAGGGGCCGTCCAGCGGGGTGGTCGCCACCGTCGCGGGTACGGCTTCGACGAAGAAGAGGCCGGTGACGCCTGACGGTCGGCCGCGCCG
>JASLXP010000672.1 GCA_030740295.1 Planctomycetota bacterium | reverse complement strand
ACAATTTCCCGCTCTGGAGCGATGGGTCGATTATTTGCAGGACTTAAAACAAAGGAAAGAACCCCCGCGAGCTTATTCGCTTTGCAGTTCTCCAGAAGAAAAAAACATTGCAATTACCGTTAAAGAGGAAAGATACATATCGGGCGTGACGCATTATCCTCCCTTGCTTTCGCCAATTCTGGCAAAAAGGACACCACCAGGAACCAGAATGGTTGTGACTGGCTTCACCGGACCCTACACACTGACGGAACAAATGCGAAAGGACAACGATGAAACGCTGCACATCTGTGCTGGCAGCGGGGTCGTTCCCAGCTTCAGCATTATCAAGCACGACTTGAAAGTCAACACCAAGCTGAAACACACGCTCATATACAGCAACAAGAAGTATGAAGATATCATTTTTCTTAACGAACTCAATGAGCTACAAAAGGAATACCCAGAGCGACTTCGGGTCATTCATACCCTCACCCGCGAGGAAGATACAACGGCGTTCAATGGCCAAATTCGGAAGGGCAGAATCTCTCAAGAACTTTTAGAAAACTCCATTCGCGATACCTCCAACACAGCGGTATTTGTTTGTGGACCCGATCACCACGTCTGGCAAAAAAAGGAAGCAAAAGAGAAAGGCGAAGCCCTTCCTCCCTCCTTTATGTCCTCTGCTCTTTCCTATCTGGATAGTCTCGGAGTGCCTAAAAACAAGACCACCAAGGAAAGCTATGGTTGAGTCAGGCGTCGCTTGCATCCAGCTTATTCAGGGGCGCTTCACGCGTTCACTACCTGATCGGCCAGTCTTTGGGAACCATGGGACGATGCATGCCTTGTCTCTCAATATCCGGTCGATCACGAAGATCAAGTTGATCCAGCATACCGTTCAAGTAGTCACGCCCAGACCCCAGCCTATCCTCCAATTGCTCAAGGTACGGAATCGCGTTGTAGGTTTCCGGGTCTGGCAACTCGCCGCGCATCATTTTTTGCTGGCAGGTCCAGGCAATCTTTAGAACCGATGCAAATTCCTCCACCGAAAGATCCGGATGAAGCCGCAGCCAATGCGGATCAAAAACGTGGAAATCAAAGAGCCATTTATGATCCTCAATGGAAAGACGCAGGTTTGGCTCATACTCGGCCAGCGCTGGCAGAATGGTTCGCCAATCGAGAATCCCGCGACCCGGAGGTAGCGACTGGCGCCGGTACCCACTGTTGGTAAAAGTGATCATCCCATCCTTGATATGCGTCATATGTACATAGGGCGCGGCTCGACGGACAGCTCTGTTCGGATTTTCGCAATGACAGAGCAGGTTCGCCGTGTCCAGGCAAATGCCTGCAATGTCCGGTCCAACATCTTCTATCAATCGTATCAGCTCAAAAGTAGTGACATCACCGTGTGTCTCGATATTAACACGGCTCTCATGAGCACGCAGGACAGGCGCAAGACTGCGGATAAACAGCGCTGCATCGGCCAACTGATCCACCCAGGATACGGCATCCCGATACCGTTCTTCGCCTCCCCCGAATGCGGTATGTAGTTCAAACCAACCGCACCCGGCGGCGAGTTCTATCTGTTTTTCGACGTCCTTGCGGTATTCGTCCAACGGCCGCTTCACCCGGTGTGGATTGCAGCTCGATATCGACATTTCCGTGTAGAGTTCCAATGAATCCGCATAGGCTCTGACTTCTTCCAGTTCAATCGGATCCAGATCTGGAGAGAACGAACGAAGCCCACCAAACAGCCCGCCTGCAAACTTGCGGTCTTTCAACCAGTCGAGGGCCTTTGTGCCACTCAGTTTCAATTCGCGAATGCTGAAAGAATCTAACCCAACCTGCATGTGATAAACCTCACTTCTCGATATGGTATGAGGCGGCGGACGTTTTCCCCGTGCCCACTGCGCCGCCGGATTCGACCCATGGCCTGGGTTCAATCGGAAGAGAGACGAGGCGGCGCTCGTCAACAGCCAGGTACGCGGCTTCGGCGACTTCCACCGTACCGCGACAGTCCCGGCCGCTCGTGCGAATGTCCGCGTCTTCGCCTGCGATCAGCTTGATCCACTCAGTGATACACTTTTTGTGACCCTTGTAAGGAGGACACTCAACAGGAACCATATCCTTCAGCGCCTTCTCGCCATATTTATCGATTGCCTTCGGGTCGGCATGTTCGTTGAGCTTGATAAAGGTCCCACCCCGATTGGACATGTAATACGCTTCGCCCTTTGTGCCGCACGCATGAACCATTTCATACCACAGGCAGTTCTCTCCAACATTTGAACGTG
>JASLXP010000671.1 GCA_030740295.1 Planctomycetota bacterium | reverse complement strand
AGCCTGAAAAACCATCCGGCCGAGGAGTGTATCTGAAGGGCGCATCGCAGACAGCAGATCTGAAAGACTATCCTGCCGGCTGGTCTGCACCGATGAAGTGGGTCTACCTGCCCGGACCTTATTACTACGTCTGGAATAACTGGCAGCATTTCTTTTCCAGTTGCCGTGGTGCCCCTTCGCTCGATTCGCTGGTCAGTCGCAGCGGCTCCAAGTCGCTTCGGATGGAACTGCTTGGTGGTGATGAGTACGCCATCGATTCGCCTCGGATGAACGTCCACCAGGCGGAGGCGCGTCCCATTGAAGTCACCGCGTGGGTGAAGGCGGATCGTCTGCGTCACTTTGATCTGATGCTCATCGATCAGGATGGATTCAGAGTTCCCTCAAACCAGATACTCACCTATTGGGGAGGCAACGTCGCCGGAACTCACGACTGGATATCCGTTCGCAAGATCTACCTTGCAGCCAAGCCGATGGAATCCTGCAGGCTCCGGATTGGCGCACGTGGTTTTAATGCTCAGACCAAAACTGACATCGGTGAATGGCACGCTTTCAACCAGGTTTCCACAGTCTGGGTGGATGACATTTCAGTGCGTGAGATTCATTCGACCGAGGGTGAATTAAAGAAGAGGGGCGTGGAGATTCCCGATGCACAGGCCACAGAGGCCGATATCAGCCTGTCGGAAATATTCCTTGGTGAACGGCTCTATGGTGAAAATTCATTGGTTGCCCGAGTCGAGAACCGGGGTGCCGGGCAAAAGAAAGTGAGCCTTGAAGTGGCCGTTACTACTCCAACCAAAACAAGAATGAAGGCGTCACGTTCGAAGCCACTGACGATTGCTCCGGGCACGAGTGCTGTCGTGGAGGTGCCTTACCAACTCAACGAGTTTTCGTCTGGTCTCAAGACCCCCGGAAGTCTTGAGGTGTCGCTGTTTGCGGGCGGCAAGAAGAAAGGAACTGAGACTTACAGATTTGGCACCTGGCCCTCAGCCGCCAATGTGCGTACCGGCAAAGCATGCCTTGACGAAAGTGAAAATCCAATCCTTGTGGCTATCAACCTCGGGGTTACAAAGTCGACACTTGGTCGGACGAAAAAGCTCGATGTGGAGATCGTCGATCGCAGGACCGGCAAGTCAGTCAACAAGAAATCCATCAGCGATATTCATCAGCGGATCAGAACGACGCAGATTTCCTCGCACGAAAAAGATCGCTTCTATTTCTACATGCCAAGAGCTGGCCTCCTCGATCATCGAAACCTGCTCCTGGTCGAGATGGACATTTCAGATCTGCCGGTGCGGCCTTGGAACAGTCCCGAGAGTGATTGGGTCATCCGCGTTACAGGCAGATCCACATTCAAACAGATGTTTACTGCAGAGAGTCATCCCTTCGCCAGGCTGACGAAGATGGAAGAAGAGCTTCCTCCCATTAAGGAAGTAACCATCGACCCCAAGGGAAAATTCTATCGGGTGAACGGCAAGCCCTTTCTGCCTTTCGCTCAGAGCCATGCCAACGGCGCGGCCAATGGACGGGCCCCGCAAACCCGTGCTGTAGCCTTTCGGCCGGAAACCGGGAAGGTCAATGCGATGAACTGCCTGCAGCGATGGTCCTGGGCAAAGGCATCCATACCTAATTGGGAAAAAGGAAACCTCTACGCGCCGATGCTGATGTCGGGCTTCTCAGTCAAGCGTCACACGGAAGCGATGCAGAGGCTGAAGGCTGGCGAAGTTCAGTTCTGGGAGTCCTACGGCAAACCGGTCTACGGAAAGATAAACGATCTGAATCAGAGCCCGTGGATGCTTGCCTATTTCCTTATTTTCGATGAGGCGATCATGGAAGCGCACCATTCACCGGATGCCATGAATGCTCTCAAAGAATACGCCAACGCAGTTCGACAAAAGCTGAATCGTCCTATTGGCATTATGGATAACCACAGCCAGTTTTATCCCTTCCATGATGATGACCGAACGCTTGATGTTTACGACGCCTTGTACTTTGAACGGGAGGCAGGCAGCGTGTTCCGGCCATTCCTGGTGATGCGAAATCTGCTGAAGCGCAAAGAACGCTGGGTGATGGTCGATCTGCCGCAGACTTACGAAAACGTCCCGCATGAGACCGAGCGTTACCGCGCACTGCTCAACATGTTCCACGGCTTTCGGGGCTGGTTCGGCATTCAAGGATGCGCAGATCCTTCGCTCTATCGCCTTCTCCGGGGAGAGATGGAACACCTCTTCTCATACATGTCTGCAAACGAAGGTGGTGTGGAAGTCAACGCTCCCGTAGGCGTGCAGGCCAAAACCTGGATGAAAGGAAGTCAGATTCTGGTCATGGCCGAGCAACACAATCCTATCCCACACGGCGAGTGGCAGTGGAAGGAAGGGCTGGGCGGCAGGAAGGGGAAAGCGCACAGCGGCGTCTCAAAACACCTGCTGACTCCCGTCAAAGAGGGCTACGCAATCCACGGATTTAACGACGACATCTTTCGAGAAATCGGGAAGAGCGATGTCATCGAGCAGGACGTTTTTATCCCTGCTGAGGCGATACCCAAGGCGATCTTCCTGATCGTGCCCGGTAACGGCAGCTTCAACTACATCGCTTACTGGGGCGAATTCGACTGGCAGGAGTTCCACGAGAAAAAGATCGATCGTTTCCTTGCCGGCGAATGCTATTCACACGCGGCCTACGGAATTAATTGGTACCGGACCTCGAAGCAGTACTGGCTCGATTACCAACTGAAGCACCGCTTTCCGCCAAGTTGTTTCAAAATGTTGGGGCCGCTCCCTCCTACGGATAAGTGGGTGAAGCTGACGGTGCCTCTGAATCAGCTTGGGTTGACTGGGCGGGCCAACGATGGACTCATGTTTATGACATCTGGAAATGGCAAGGCATGGTGGGGCTCATCCGTGTTCAAAAGGCCCACCGGGAATAATGACTTAATGCTCGATGGCCGGATTGGTCGAGCGCCTGAGGCATTGAGGAACTGCACGCTCAGGCTGCCGGGCTATGGCTCCGCAAGTATCAGGGTCATCGGTGAGAACCGATCGTTGAAAATGCAAAATGGACAATGGACGGATGATTTGGCGGGCGAAGACCTGTTCGGATTCTTCGGTGACGGTTATCTCGGCGACGGCATTACCTACGGAGCGCCGGTCGACAAATTACCCGAGGCATTGGAACTTGGTTACACCTACGATGACTCTCCACGTTGCGTGCGGCTGTACGAGATTACTCTGGAGTAGCGGGAATGCAGTCTTCTGTGTGAATCCACCTCTTGCTTTACACCTGAATCATGTCCAAACCCAAAAGCCCCAACATTCTCATCGTCATGCCGGATCAGATGCGAGGAGATTGTCTGTCGCTCGAGCGGCATCCGGCAGTCATGACTCCGAACATCGATTCTCTCGGGGGGAGCGGAGCACACTTCACTCGCGCATATTCAACGTGTCCATCCTGCATCCCCGCGCGGCGGGCCATGATGACCGGGCAGTTTCCCGAGACCAACGGAGTGGTCGGCTACAAGGACGGCATCCCCATCGAATCGAAAACCATGCCGCAATATCTGGCTGATGCCGGGTACGCAACGGCGATCACCGGCCGCACGATGCATCAATCGCCCGCAGATGAGCCGTACGGATTTGAGCAGCGACGTCTTGGATCAACTTACATTCAGGATGACGAATACGCGCGCATGCTGGATGAGGCCGTACCGGAATTGGGAGGCATTCGCGGAATCGGCTGTGCATTTAACGGATGGCAGGCAAAGCCCTGGCCCCTTGATGAGTATCTGCATCCGACCAACTGGACGGTGCAGCAGTCTCGCAAGGTTATCGCCGAACACGATGATGACCGTCCTCTGTTTCTCATAAACTCGTTTTACGCACCGCACCCACCACTGATCCCTCCTTCATTCTATATGGAACGATATCTCCGCATGGACCTGCCAAGTCCGGCTATCGGAGATTGGGCCTCACCGCCCCCGAATGACGGGATTGGCATGGGCGTGGAGTCGGCACGGGTCCATTTGCGGGGCGAGGCGTTGCTCAGTGCCCAGGCTGGATACTTCGGCCTGATCAATCACATCGACGACCAGATGACGTGGCTGCTGCCGGAATTCAGAAATCTGAGCCGACGCAACGGCCGGCCGTGGCTGATCCTCTTGACCTCAGATCACGGCGAGATGCTCGGCGACCATTACTACTTCCGAAAGTGTGAACCCTACGAAGGCTCAGCACGTGTGCCGTTCCTCATCCAGGGCTCGCCGGAACTCGAATTCTCCCGAGGTCTCCATTGCAGCCAGCCGGTATGCCTTGAGGACATTCTTCCGACGCTGCTGGATTCCGCTGGCATAGACATACCCGACGACATTGATGGTCAAAGCCTGCTTCCTGTTTTACGAGGCGATGAGGTGGAAATCCGGCCGCAGCTCCACTGCGAGCACAGCCGCTGTTACAGCATCGAGCAGGCGTTTCAGTCCCTTACCGATGGACACATGAAATACATCTGGCGTACGCACACTGGCTACGAAGAGCTTTTTGATATCGATAATGACCCAAGTGAGCTCACCAACCTTGCCACGGATACCAGCCATTCCGAAGAGCTGGCCAGATGGCAAGGTCTTTTGGCAGATCGCTTGAAACAGCGATCCCTGCAACCGCCTGGCGACTCCACAGTCCGACGGCAGTAACCCACGAATGGTAGAAGCTGATCGGCAGTGACATGTGGCCACAGGCTGCTGCCAGCCTGTGAGCCGAAATAAATCAGATGAGCCTACAGGCTGGCAGATTCATTCGTAAAAAGTCGAGATGACACTTACTGCGTAGCTGAGGCGTCCCGCCGCAGAAATTCGGCGGCGAGACGCCGCCGCTACCACAGGATGCCATCTTGCGGTCCGTTGCCACGTGCTATTCTCACTTCTGATCATGCTTTTAATCTTTCCTTTTTCTCTGCCGCCTTTTCATCTTTGCCTTTAATCTTAACGTTCTTCCGCTTCAGCCGACTCGTTCCAGGTTCTTGATGGCTCTTCAAAGAGAAGGATAGACAGAAACTGAAGATGAGAAGGCGGAAGAAGAAAAGTGTGGATAAGAAGCAAGATTAAAAGGAAGTAGCACAGGCTTGGCAGCCTGTGCTACGCTGGTCTGTTGCCCGAGGGGCCTATTATTCTCAGCGCAGTCTGAGAAAAATCTTAGAGCCTGTGGTCACTTCCTCGCGTGGCGCAACCCAATCGACCTTTTACGAACGATCACGGTAACGATTACGACAAAGATTAAGAGCCCGGGAATTCATCCTCGGTTGCGGCCAAAGGATGCTGTATGGATAGGAGCATGATGATGAGTCATATGAGCAAAGAGTGGATTCGAGTCAAGGATCAGCGGCACATGCCCATACGCCTCTGGACGGAGCGTGAGGATTAATATGCGTGTCCGCCTGAGTCTGATTTTGCTCCTCCCGTCCGTAATCCTGATTGCCGGGCCTGCGAAAAAGGAACAGCGCTCGGGGTGGCGACGATGGATTGAGATGGATTTTCCGTTCTTCTCGACGGCGGTTGAC
>JASLXP010000670.1 GCA_030740295.1 Planctomycetota bacterium | reverse complement strand
GCCGCAGACCCCGCCGTTCATGATGATGTTCTGACCGGCATACAACCCGGGCCTGTCGAACACAACATGTCCCGAACCATACTTCACGCAGGTATTGACGATCACCGAGTAACGCACCCCATCGGGCACGGCGTAGATGTGGTCCGGCCGGAGGTTCCGCAGCATTTCGCGCCCCCAGACCAAGGCCCCGTCCGGATCGCCCCAGCCAAACAAGAATTTAAGTTCCCAGACCGTGAACGTCCCGAACGCCGGGTCCAGTTCGCCGCCCAGGTACGCTTTTTCGTAGTCCAAGTATCGATTCAGCGCATCTTCCGTTACCGATGCATCGGTCTCCGCTTCCGCGATTTTCTTCGCAACCGACCCCGCATGGCCCAGGCTGACAGCCATCGCCAGCCGCTGCAGCACGCCGTCCTTCGCCTTTTCGCTCGCTTTCTGAATGTCTGTGTAAATACGCATCGCCGGGCCGTACTGTGCCGGCCCGCCTCTTCCCGTGGTACTGGCGCCGTCCGCCACCAGCATCTGCTTCATCAGCTCGTCGTCAGCCAGCAGCCGTTTGACCAGCGCCTCCTGCTCCTTGCCCTGCTGTACGAACTCCGCCAGGCCTTTCGGCGTAGCCTCATGCAGGACAACGAATTTTGCGAGTTTTGCATCCTGCGCGTCGCTGGCCAGGAACTTCTTCAGCCGGCCCTCTTCCGGGCTCCCGGGTGTCTTGGCTTTCTCCAAGTCGATCTTTGGGACCTTGGCGGTCAGTTCGGCACGCAGTTGGTTGAGCATACCGGTGTATCGCTCGACCAACGCCTCGGGCGGCTCCGCAGCGGATGCCGCTGTCGAGTGAACCGACATGCAGAGCACAATTGCCACCGGGGCCAAAGTGAATTCCCGCACTGTCTTCATTCTTCGTTTCCTATTCATTCCGAACTCCTCTTCTCTCTCGATACGTTTTATCAATCATCATCAATTCCCTCACCTTGCCGCCTCCCGGCAGCGTGGCCGCGTGCGTCTTGCCGCGCCACATCACCTTGACCGGGACGCCTTGTTTGGGATTGGTGGGATCGCAGAGGCGAAGCTCTTTTTCGGCCCCCAGCACGAGGCATGGTTTGTCGACCGACAGGACTGGCTTCCCGTTCAAGGCCACTTCGCCCGGCGCATGGAATGCGGCCATCAACGTCCCGTCCTCGAAACGAATGCACTGCACGTCCCGGTCGTTTTGAACCACCTCGAAGGGCAGCGTTTTTGTCAGCCTGTCCAGCGTCTTGGCCGTGCTCCCGGGCGCCAGGATGAAGCCTCCCGCCTCAGGCGAGTCTCCGTGTAGCAGATCGCAGAGAAACACATTCTCTTTGACCGTCTCCTTCGACTGCGAGCCGTTGATGCTGTGCCAGTTACCTTCTACTTCTCCCAGTTTCAGGGACATGGCAGACGGGCTCAGCGGGACATAGCCGATCTGATTGTGCAGGACCCAACGCACATTCTGGAGTTCTTGCGTACCGGGTTTCAGCGACGAGGTCTTCCCGCCGACGTTAGCCTGCACCGTGCCTTTCAGAGCGCACTGGTCCAGCGTAGTGCGAAGGCTCTTCTTCGCGTTGGCCTCCTGCCAGCCACCCAGCAGACAGACCACAAGATCGCCGTGATACGCCCAGAGCTTCCAAACGCCCAACGTCCGTTTGTAGTCCATAGCGGTCAGGCCGCTGGTGCCGTTGCCGACCCCGCCGACGAAGGGCTGGGGTTGGATCCTGCCGATCCCCTCAAACATCGTCAGTCCCGGGAGTCGTGTCCAATCCCATACCGGCGGCATGTCCGTGTACTCGGATGTGTCCATGAGGATATAGTGATCCCCGGTATGCAGATAGGGTCTGCCTTTCCGGTTCTCGTTGTTAATGCCTTCCGTGCCTTTTACCCGCGGGGATCGCGTCCTTATGAAGAACGAGAAGTCAGGCCGATGATAGGCGCTGGTGTCTGAACGGGGGAAATGCTTGAAACCGACCAGCGGCGCGGCCTTCCCATTCTGGCGCGCCACGAATTCCTTGAGCACCGCTGCATTGTCCGGATCAACCGCCATCCATTTCTCCGCGACACCGACAAAGCCACCGACCTTGTGCTGACCACGTACGCCTCCGCTGGGTCCCAGGCAACCGGGGCGACTGACTTGCCGGTCCTGGACAGACGGCGCCTGGTAAGGTCCCCGGATCATCCATTGTACTCCGTTCAGGATGTAACGGCTGACGATCGCTCGCTTCTCCTTCGGGATCTCATACGGAGTGCCTTGCAGCAACGTTCCCACCTTGCTGACGCCATGGAGATAGACCGTGCCATAGCCAAGCTGAGCGCAGGCCCCGTGCTGGTGGAAGCTCCAATCGTCCTTGATGCCTTCGCCGGCGCTTACCTTGATTTCGCCTGCGACGCGTTTGGACGCTTCGGTCAACAACGCCGTGTCGCCGGTCAGAGCCGCCTTAACGATGGCGGTCTGGGCCACATCCATCAGGTTCGCGCCCGTCCCCCATCTTCTGCGCCCCTTTCCCTGGATGCCGACAATCTCTATGACCGCCTTGCGCCGGTCACCCGTCAGCTCTTCATTGATCAGCGCGGCAATATTGCCCATCCATCTTGGCGTCGCGATCGTGTTGTACCACGAGTTCGGGCACCGGTAACCTTTCGCAAGCCAGTGATCCAGGGCAAGAAGGATATTCCCCAGCAACTCCTTGTTACCGTGCAATGGGTGCCCTTTCCTGGCATAGGCCCTGGCTATGTCAAGAGTCCGAAACATATGGTAGAAAGGCTCCCAGTCGCTACGGTCTCTGCCTCTGTAATTGACATCAGGCCAGC
This sequence comes from Planctomycetota bacterium, assembly GCA_030740295.1. The sequence continues at coordinate 834 of JASLXP010000670.1, read as the reverse complement.
TCCCGTCCTGCTTGAGAGCCGCCATGTGTCTTCGGACGGTTTGCGCGTCCTTCACTTCGCCTTCCACAAGCATCGCGCTGTATCGCGACAGGATGATCGACGTGGGTTCGTTCGGTTCTGCGAACGCCGTAACGATCATCGTCACACAAATGGCTGTCATTGTCTTCACTCGCATGGCTTCGTGTAATCCTTTTGGGTCACGATGAAGTTTCTGGGTCTCACCCCTGGAGAGCGGCGCTTCCCGTGAGGTCTTTGGTAAGTGTGGGAGGAACCATCGGGAGAAAGTCTATCCCTCAGCAGCCCGCGTGCCCGTGCGCTGAAGTGTCTGGTTGCGCCAACTTTGGTGCTTAAATGCGGCAGACAACATATCCGTCGCGGAGCGTTTCCAATGTTCGCTGATTCGCATGACTTACTTGCCAGACTCCAACTGCGCGAGGGCACTGAGTATCGTGTCTTTCAACTTTTCGGCGGCGTCCAATTCCGCTGTTCGCATGCTCATGGAGCCGTCCCTTCTTGTCAGCCTGGAAAAGACTTCCTGGGCGTCTGCCAGGGCCGCCTTCCAGTCCTTCATTGCCATGTACACCTTGGCCCTGCTGCGTAGATGGGGGAGGCTGATCGGTTTGGGCTTCTTTGCGCGTTTCTTTTTATCCGGCGGTACCGGTTCTTCGAGCGGAGCCAGCGAGAAAGTGAGACGCTTGGCCTTTTCAAGATCGCCGCGTTTCAGCGCGTCATCGACGACCTTCTCGTCGTGCCATTCGACCACATTCTGAATGACGTTCCCCTTCGTCTGTGCAAGTCCGGATAGACACACCGCGATGCTGCCGTCGGGCCGGA
>JASLXP010000669.1 GCA_030740295.1 Planctomycetota bacterium | reverse complement strand
CCAGCTTCTCCCCCAACGAGCAGTGCACAGAGCGTGTAAGCCACGCTCAGACGACAGACGACATTGGATGATGTTCGTTGCATATTTGTGCGGTGCATGGACCCGGTCTCATGGGTTCCTGCCTGGTCGGCTGTTTTCCAGCGACCGTAAGAGATGGCTGATGGATCCGGAAGACAACAACTTCTGGGCTTCTTTATCATCCTTCGCCGCTCTCTCCTTAACCATCTGGGCTAAATCGGCATGTCGCATTCCCTCCCGATAAGACTCCCATGTCATGGTCCGCGCTAGTACAAGACGCGAGGGCAGGATACATCACGAGATACTTTTGATGAACACGTTTGCCAACAGGACAGGGAATGTAAGACTGCCGATACTGATGGACCATAAACAAGGAGACTCTCTTGATGCATGCAAAAATCTCTTCAGTAATTCTGATACTGGGAATCGTTCCCGGCTTTGTCGGATGCGGGAAAGAAAAAGCCCCCAAGAAAGTAATCTCGAAGGCACGTCATAAAAATGTGCCAGGCGATGTTGGTCCTGCCCGGGCGCCTGCGCGGACGGGTGTCGTCCTCGAGTCCCTTGCGGCACCTCCGTACACCTACGTTCATGTGGACACTGGCGACAGCAAGATATGGGTTGCAGCTCCCGCCGTGGAGGTTGCGGTTGGGGATAGCGTGGATCTGCCGGCACAGATGAGCCCTATGAAGAACTGGCCCAGCAAAGCATTGGATCGGACATTTGATGTGCTTTATCTCGCTCAGGAGTTGACCAAAGCGGGGGCCAAAAGCAAATCGGGATCAGGGCCTGGGAGAGAGATTAGGCCTTCAGGTAGTGCAACGGAAAGGCCCGGTGGTTCCCTTCAAATTGATTTGACCGGCATCGCGAAGGCTGAAGGCGGCAAGACGATCGCCGAGGTCTATTCAGAGCTTGATTCGCTGTCAGGCAAGGAAGTCGTCTTCAGAGGCAAAGTCGTTAAGGCTAATGCAAATATTATGGGCAAGAACTGGCTACACGTCAGGGACGGTACCGGCGATGCCAAGACAAACGATCTCACCGTGACGACAAGTGAATCGTTACCTAAGTTGGGCGATACCGTGGTTGTCAAAGGGAAGGTAACACTCAACAAAGATTTCGGCGCGGGTTACAAGTACGCCGTCATCATCGAAGAAGCCTCCATTTTGAAAGAGTAAGTGCTGGGTCATCTGTGAACACGAGATGCCTCTTTCGATGCGCGCTGATTTCACCCCCATGCAGCGCAGTGGATTGAGCAGCCGTTCGCCCGGTCTCGCATGGTTACATCGATACTCTCCTCATCCCACATCCTCCAGAACCGTGTCTGACGCGTGCTGAACATCTTCCGCGTCGTCTGCATCGCCCGATAACTCATTGCGCCCGGTTCCTGACTGTTTCGCGTATACCTGATATCCAATGAATATCCCATCTGTCGAAAAAGAAATTCATCGCCACCTCAGTCTCTGCTTTCTGGTTGTCGCTCTGTTGAGCTCGTTCCTGTCAGAGATGTCTGCGCAGGTCGCCGTCATGCAACGTCCCAATGTCCTCTTCATCCTTGCCGACGATATCGGCTGGAATGACATCGGGATCTACTCATCAGTAGCCAGCCCCGGCAAAGACACGAGCAAGGTCATCAGGACGCCGAACATTGACAGTCTGGCGCAGGCAGGGATGCGATTTACGGATGCGCACACACCGATGACTCTCTGTGCGCCTAACCGTTTTAGTTTTCTGACCGGCTCGAATCCGTATCGGAATGGCCGAACGGGCGGATCGTGGGGACTGTCGTCCAGTTCCGGTTTCAGCGCGGGCACGGCGAGCACGGGCAGCGTCGGCAAGCACCTGACCCTCGGCGATGTTATGAAGGCCGCCGGGTACGCGACCACGTTCCTGGGTAAGACCCACCTTGGCGGCACGGCGTATACGAACGCGGGCGAGGAGATTCACAAGATTCGGTGGAGGAAGAGCAGGACGAATCCATTCCTTGAAATGGACTACGCCCGCGGCATCGATGACTCCATCTGCAGGCACGGATTCGATTACGCGCTCACGCTTGAGGACGGCATCCAGGGACCGCCTTACGCATGGTTTCTCAACGGTAAGTTCAAGCCGATCGATCCTCTTAAGCCGGCAGACAACTCAAGCGTAAAGGACTGGAAACGGCAGAAGCCGCACAAGGCCGGCAAAAACGGCATCTCAGAATTCGCACACAAACCGTTCATGGGTGACGTGGATTATGATTCCTCTCAGATTGGGGTTCGGCTGGCGAGGGAAGCGGTAAACTTCATCGGTCGTCACCAGCGCGCGAACAAATCCGCGGGGAAGCAGACGCCCTTCTTTCTGTATTACTCGCCCGAGGCCATTCACTGGCCGCACACACCCCCGATCGATTTCGACGGCGACCCAACAACCATCGATGTGCCGGTCAAGGGCGTCACTCCAGGGCCGACCTCCGACATGATCTACGCCTTGGATCTCCAGGTGGGTGCGATTCTCGAAAAGCTGAAAGACGAAGGCATCCTCAACAACACGCTGATCATCTTCACCAGCGACAATGGCGGCCTGAAGCCAACAGTCGCCAATTTCGGCGAGGCAGAGCACGATACGACCGGCGTGCTGCGCGGACACAAAGCGACCGTCTACGAAGGCGGTCATCGCGTTCCTTTCATCGCCAGATGGGGGGACGGCACTGCTGCCGGCTCGAAGATCGCACCGGGCAAAGTTAACCATCATCTCATCGCCGCACACGACTGGGTCGCCACTCTTTATGAGCTGACCAACCAGAGCATTCGCGAAGGTCAGGCCATGGACAGCGTCTCGCTGCTGCCAACACTCCTCGGTAAGCATCCCGCGGAAAAACCGATTCGTGATTTCATGTCCATGGGTTTCCCCGGCATCCGCGCAGGCGATTACTTCCTGCTCTGCGAGAGAAAGAAGTCCAACAAGCCCATCGAGCTCTACAACTTGGAGCAGGACATTTCACAGACGAAAAACCTGATCAGCGATCCCGCCCAGAAGGATCGCATCAGGGAACTGCATGCCCTGATGCTCAAGCACAACAACTGCGACGGCCGGGATATGTCTGAGGAGAGATCGACGCCTGCTTTCAAGGTCGCAGCGAACTGAACAGTGCCTGAGTATTTCCTTCTGGCTGGCACGGAGTTGGAGTAACGGCTTTAGCCGGGTCTTCGTTGGAGTAACGGCTTCAGCCGGATCTTTCTGAGCAGCCTAGAAGAGCCCGGCTAAAGCCGTTACTCCAACCCCGTCATCCGCCCCCGTAACCCTCTCCTAAAACTGCAGCAACCGGTGAGGATTTCATGCGACTTATTCAATTCATTGCAGCGACGTGCCTTCTGCTCTCCGCATCTGTCCTTCCTCTGCACGCCGAGCAGGTCAACTTCCTTATCATCACCGCGGACGACATGAATTGGGATTCCGTCGGCTGCTACGGCTGCCCGTTCAAAGACGTGACTCCCGCCATCGACAGGCTTGCCACCCAGGGCATCCGTTTCGAACACGCGCACGTCGCGTCCACTGCCTGCTATCCCTCACGATCAGCCATCAGTACGGGGCGTCGGGGACACCGCAGCGGGGGTGAAGGCTTCTTCTATCTGCGCTTCCCCAATGTCCCGACCGTGCAGCAACTGCTACATGACAACGGCTATAGCGTGGGCATCCTCGGCAAGGTCAAACACAGCACGCCGTACGAGGACACGCCGTGGGATGTCGCCAAAGAGATGGGGCGCGACACCAACGAGTTTGAAAACGAGACGGCCGCATTCATTGATGACTCACTTGCCGCAAAGAAACCGTTCTATCTGATCGTTAATTCGCACGATCCACATCGGCCCTATTTCAAGATCGACAAGAAACCCACGGGAAGTGGTGATGAGCCGGGCCGCATTTACAGGCCGGACGAGATCCCCATCCATCCGACCATCCCCGACCACCCGGACACGCGTTACGAGCAGGCGTGTTACTTTTCCTCCGTGCGTCGCTGTGACGATGTGGTGAGTCGCATGATGAAAGTGCTCGAAGAGAGAAAGCTGACCCACAATACCATGGTCGTCTTCTTGTCCGATCACGGCATGGCCGTTCCCTCGGCGAAGTCCAATTGCTACGTCCAGAGCACGCGCACTCCGTTCATTGTTCGGTGGGACGGCAGGATCAAGGCCAGGCAGGTGGACAGGGAGCACATGATCTCGTCGATGGACATCCTGCCGACGATTCTCGAAGCCGCGGGCATCGAAAATCCTGGCGGGATGGATGGCCGTTCTCTCACGTCACTGTTCAACGGCGACAAGCAACCCGGCCGCGACCACATCTTCACCCAGTACTATATGAAGATCGGCAAACCGAATTACCAGATGCGGGCCGTGCAGGACAAGGAGTTCATCTTCGTCTTCAACCCATGGCATAACGGCAAGCCCGTTTACAACAGTTCGTCCATGGGCGGGTCATGTTTCACGACGATGGTTCAGCTCGGCAAAACCGACCCCGTCTGGGCACAGCGTGCCGAATACCTGCTGACCCGGGCCCCGGAAGAGTTCTTTGATCTGCGCAAAGATTCGCACTGTCTGAACAACCTGATCCAAGCCCCGACTCACCAGCGGCAAATCAGCAGATTCAAAAAGATGCTCGCCGATCACCTGAAACGCAGCGACGACCCGATGTCCGAGGTCTTTCAGGTCTACGCAAAGACCCGCTCCGTGCCGCGCATGGTCGAGACCTACGCTGCCATGTGGGAAAAGCACGGTATCCCGGGCAGCATCGCTTCCAATCCCGTCAATCGTTTACGATGGGAGAACCCGGAGGAAGCAAAAAAGAAGAAGCGGGAGAGACGGAGGCAAAAGAAGAAGAAACAGGGAGAGGCAAATTGAGGCGGCCAGTTTTCTTCGCTCATGCAACCGAGGTCACGGGGCATCGACGCATCTCCTCATGCCATCCTGGTGGTTCCTTGCTCCCACCGGTTGGCCTGCTACCGTGAATCCATTGCATGACTTGAGCTCAATGCATCGTCGCCTCGTGGAGAGAATCGATGACCAGCAGTACACGCCTACGCCAGTTCGCCGCAACGCTTGCGCTGGCTTCGTGCATGTCAGGGGTTGCGCTGGGGCAGCGCAGCGAGGCCCGTGACGCTGCAAAGGGCCGCGGGCCCGACCAGCAGATCGAACGTTCCGCCGGGACCGGCCTCTTCGTCGGCGGGCAGGCTATCAACAGCATCGTCCTTCCGGCCGAGCCATTGAAAGGCGAGAAGACGGCCGCAGAGGAGTTGACGGCATACCTGGAAAAGATGTGCGGCATCAAGTTGAAGACGGAACCCTTCGGGAAGGAGACCGCGGCGCGGACCGGCGCGCTGTTCCTGGGCAGGGCGGCAATAGATGCCGGTGGTTTCACGGACGAGGAAATGGGGGCGGCCGAATACGAGGGCTACCGCATGCGCGCCAGGAACGGCAATGTCTACCTCGCCGGCGGGAAATACTGGGGCACGTACTGGGGCGCGATGAACTTCCTGGAGCAATTGGGCGCCCACTTCTACGCCGTCGATCACGAGGTCGTCCCACCCACCGGCAAGGTCACCATTCACGCGCTCGACCTCGTGCGCAAACCGTACCTGGACCTGCGCGTGCTGAAGTTCGTCGGCATGAAGGCCGGCCAGCACTCCCAGCCGCTGCACACCATGGCCTGCCGCTCCCTTGACCCGGACCTGATCTACGTGCACTGGATGCACAACTCGCAATACCTCGTTCCATTCCACAAGTACGGCAAGACACATCCGGAGTATTACGCGCAGCGAAGGGACGGCGCTTACTACGCAACCGGGCTGAAACAGGGCCACGGCAAGCTGCACATTTGCATGTCAAACCCGGACGTGCGCAGGATCGCGAAAGAGCGCCTGCTCTACGCCCTGGAACAGCAGCCCGAACGCCGCCTGTTCACGGTCACGCAGTCCGACGGATACGGCTGGTGTGAGTGCGGCCCGTGCCGCGCGTTGGACACGGCGCCCGGGGTGCGCACCGACCGTCTGCTCGATTTCGTGAACGAGCTTGCGCGGGCCGCGCGCGAGAAGCGGCCCGACGTGCTCATCCTGACGGCTGCGTACTGCAAGGACACGGCGCCCGCGCCGAAGCGGCTGAAGCCCGATCCCAACGTACGCATCGTCCTGGCCCCCTACACGCCCGAAGTGCAGGACAAGGCACACTGGTTCGACCACCGGCTCAACCGCCAGTTCATGCCGTGGTACAAGGGCTGGGTCGATCTGCTGCCCGCGAGGCAACTCTTCATATTCGACTATGCGTACGCGGACTTTAAGAGCCTCACGTTCTTCCACGAGCACCATTTCTGGAGGATCAAGCAATACGTGAAGGACGGAGTCGGCGGCATCTACTACGACAGCCGTGACCGGTTCATGTTCTCCCTGCACGGATATGTCCTGAGCCGCATCGCGTGGGACCCCACGATCGAAACCCGGCCTCTGATCGAGGACTTCATTCAGAGCTACTACGGACCGGCAGCCGGCGCCATGCAGGAGATCTACGATGCCGTTGCAAAGATCGCCGCCATGCCTGACCGAAGCCAAGGGCCCACGATCGACATGCGCAAGTTCCTCACGACGGAAGAATGCAAACATCTCTTCAAGCTCTTTGCCGGGGCGGAATCCCTCGCGGCCGCGAGCCCGAAGCACCTGGAACGGGTGAAGGAAGACAAGTCCTTCCTCCTGCAGACGGACCTCGCCAGGCATAACCCCGTGCTGGGCACGGTCGACGATATCAAGGTGTTCAAGGAGCGGCTCGGCGAATACACGACGCACGTGATGACCAAGCGTACGAACGGCCTTTTCGCATACAAGCTTCGCAAGGGCAGCAACAGCGCGCGGAGCTGGTACTGGCGAGTGGCGCGCCTCAAGATCGCCGCGAAGAACATCAAGGAAGACCCCGTCCTGAAGCAGCTCATGGAGGATCCGCAGTCAGTCAGGATCCCGAAGAGCGCGCTGGTCAAGCGGGTACGGCTTATGCCGAACGCCATGGGATGGCGCATTCCCATGGATATGGGCGAAGGGGGAAAGTTTTACGAAGTGGCCAAGTATCAATGCCCTCCGCGCTACAACGTACGCGGACTCCGAACGCGGTTCTTCAAGGAGCTTTCGCTCATTCGCTTCAATTTCGTGCTGCCGGAAGACCCCGGCGCAGCCACGCTCGCGATCGAAGGACAGGATGACGAAAAGCCCGGAACGACTCGCTTCTACATGGCGCTGAACGGTGAAGAGCTATTCAAGGGAAAGAACAAGTTCGTCCAGAACGACTGGAGTACGTGCAAGTATGAACTACCCGCCGGCCTGCTGAAAAAGGGCAAGAACGAGCTGGTGCTGGAGAACCTGGAGGAAGGAGAGAACATCTACGCGCAATGGGTGTTCTTCTCCGACATCCGGATTGAGACGAAGCGCAAGGTCAAGGCGCCACCCGCACGCACGTTGCTGCTCGCACATTTTGACGGCACCGTTAACGCGGACGTGTCCGCAAACCCCGAAGCCAGGACCGAGGGTGAGATCATCTTGTCGAAGGAAGGGAAGTGGGGTGGCGCGCTGGATGTCGCCTACGCCAATGAGCTGACCGGCACCGTCTACTTCGATGCCGTGGACAACTTCTATCCGTTGCGGGGCACCCTCGATATGTGGATCAAGATCGGGTGGGATCCCAAGAAGGACACGCTTTACCGAACCTTCCTCAAGTTCCACCACATAACCGAGACACACCAGCATGGTTCGCTGATGTTCCGATACAGCGGCCGGCCAAAGACTCTCTGCTGGCTTATGTACGGAGGAGTACCCAGCATTTCACCGGACATCACGCACTGGAAACCGCACTCCTGGCATCATCTCGCGTTCACCTGGGACGCCGACCGGAAGACGCGCCAGATGTTCTTCGACGGCGTGCTCGTAGCCACCCAGCAGGACATCGAGATCGACACGCTCAACCCGGACAGAATCTACGTCGGCGTAATCCAGTCGAACGTCGTAAAGGCCAGGAAGCGTCCCATCGGCGCGCTGATTGACGAGCTACGGATCAGCGATGACGTGCTGTGGCGGGGAGAGAAGGTCGGCCAGAAAGCGTTTACGCCTCCCACTGGACCGCACAAGGCTTCCCGTCCGAAGTAGTCAAGGCATCCGATGCGGTGTCCCGGAAGTTCTGCCGTACACAGAGGCCCCGGCGGCCTCGCGTCGCCGTGACAGGACGTACGACCATATGCCGACTTCATGCCGCTCACTCCTCAGCCCAAGCAGTTCGATGAACTTTCGGTGATCCGCATCATCTTTGAAGATGAACCGTCGCTCCCCGCCACGGCTCAAGACATGCTAGAAGCATCGAGGAAGATCCGATCTGAGCGGCCGTTCCATTGGGTTGGCTCCGAGGCTTGAAAGACCGTCCGTTTAACAGGATTCGCCAAGTTTTAAATGATAAAAAAAATAGATCTGACCCCACAGCTGCCCTAGAGAACAGACCATGCCAAGTGCAATCCAACCTGAAGCACCCTTGAAAGAACTACTTGTTCTGCCGCATCCCAGCCTCATCGTGGATGCGGACGAGCTCGAAACCATGCGGGCTAAGCGAAACGATCCGATAGGCAGAGAGCTGTACGAATGCATGATTGCAGACGTGGAGCAGTATATGGCCCCCTCTGCTTACTCATATCTCGACTACGAAGCGCGCGAGAAGACGTTGTGGCATTCCCGCGAAGGGATCTTCAAGCTGCCCATAGCCATCGAATCGCTGTCGTTCGTTTACGCGCTTACCGGGGAGCGGCGATATGCTGAGTTCGCACGTGATGTCGTGTTCACAATCATCCGGCATCGTCTGGGCGACGGTGGGTCAGGCAGAACTGGTGATACCGGCGGGGCACAGAGTGACGAATACCCCGGCTGGCGTCGCAATCCGGGCCATGACTTCGGGAAATACTCTTACAGCCAGAGCGTTTTCTACGATTTCTGTTGTGACGTGCTGACGCAGGAAGAACGTGAGGAGTTTGTCGCTCACGCGGAGGAATGTCTGCAAATCGCCATTGAAATGTCTCCGCAGATTACTCGACACAATCACAACAATCGCGGCTCTCGCTGTGCCATAGGCAATGGCATGCTCGCACTGGCCGTACATGGTGAGGCAGACCAGGATCTCGTAACCACCATGCTCTACAGAATGCTGAGTGCGGAGGAAGCCTATGCCTATTTCGGTTTTGGCATGAACGGCGCTGCGTTCGAGGGGGTCATGTATGGGACCAGTGCCGCCTGGCTCATCCCAAGTGGTCGCGCCCTCGCGAGGCGAGGTTTGCGCGATTTTTCCCAGCACTGGAGCATTCCTTCGAAGGCCGATTTCTATCTCTACAACCTGCTGCCCACGCATGATGGTTTTGTGCCCGTCGGCGATTCGTTCGTGCGACTGCCAGGGCTGACTGCTCTCGAAGTTTGCGCGGTAACTGGCGACCCCGTCGCACGATGGATGTGGGAGGAGGTCAAGAACTCTCAGGGGGATTACGTACGAGATTGGCAGCCGTGGAAGTACATCAGCCATAACGAATACTATTTCTACGATCCGGCAGTGAAGCCCATGCACCCGGCCATGGCGGGATATCCGCTGGCAAAACATTTCCAGGACCGCGGGGTGATTTCCACGTTGAGCGGCTGGGGTAAGGACGACGCGCTTGTTACTTTCTTCAGCGGTCGGCAGCAGTGGGCCTGTCATCGCCAGGAGGATCAGAACACTTTCACGCTCTGTGCGCTGGGCGAACGATTTGCGTGGGACGGCGGCTACGGAGACAACGACTATCCTATGGATGGCGTGCAGACAAGGGCGACGGAGGGGCACTGCGGTATCTTGATTGACGGTCAGGGCCAATTCGGTTTCGACCAGGAACGTTGGCCTCGCGGTCACATCGTGGACTTCTGGAATGGAGTTGAGTGGACATATGCTTTGGGCGACGCACGCCGCGCATACGGTATTGACGGCTCAATCCAACGCGTAGATCGGCACCTCTTTTTTCGTCGCGGCCAGTTCCCCTACCTGGTGGTCGTGGATGACTTGGCCGTTGGGGATGGGGTAGAGCATGTTTTCGAATGGCTCCTCGTTACCGCAGGTGAGAACCGCATCGAGCTTGCCCAAAATGATGGCGGATTACTCATCCATGGACTGAACAACACCATGAAAGTCACCGTGGCCCGGACTGGCGAGTTCGGTCTCAGCCAGGATTCATTCGGACCGCTTCCCCGCGCGCGCATTTCCCAGCAAGGAACCACAGCGCGTTTCGCCGTCCTGCTGCTGCCCATGGCAGAGGGTATCAACTCATCGGCGTTCGAAGCCACGATGGAGGGTGACGTCGCGCGGGCCAGAGTCTCAATCAATGGGGAGTCTGAGCACATCAAGTTCGACCTGAGTGACCGCAATGGTCCGCGGGCAGGCGACGAACGAGTAGAGGTGAGATTTTCGGTGGGCGAATGATTAAGGGGGCAAATGGCGCAAAGGGGGGCAGATTTATTTTTCTATTTATCACTTTAATCATGAAATTAGGAAACGACTAAATGGGACGCACTACCTCACTGGAATCCATTGGGCGCCGTCAATGATGACGTGACCGTTCGTGCCTTCATTTCTGATCGTGACGATCCCTTCTTTGACGAACCCGAACTTTCCGAGGGAGATGAAAAGACCTTCGATGGGCGGCCGCTTTCTCTGATTGATGGTCACGGTCTTCGTTCCGTCCTTATGGGTGATGGTGACCGGGACGTTTGTCGCGCGGTTGGTGAACATCGTGTAGGAGATTCGGACTTCATAGGTTCCGGGCTGAGGGAGACTGGCGGTGAAAGTTGCCGTGCACTTGCCGTCTTTTGCCGCGCCGTCGTGGTGGTAAGACGGGCCGAGGGATTCGCCTTTGATATTGCTGAGGAGCCATTTTCCCGCTCGCTTTGCGTCTTCGTCATCGATCACGATTCCGGAAAGCTTCTTTGGATCTCTTCCCATTGCCTTCGGTGCCGCTTTGCGGCTTACCCGGTGATTCAGCACCTGCCCGTCGGCCTCGAGGCGCTTGCGGAGTTTCTGGTAATCAACCTTCTGGACGGAGATACCATCATCAATGGCGATGCAGGCGGCGGTGCCGGCGCTCTGGCCGAGGATCATGAACACGGGCTCCATGCGGATCGATCCAAAGGCGATATGCGTCGACGACAATGCCCATGGCACAAACAGGTTTTCACATTCACTGGCTCGAGGGATGAGCGACCGATAGGAGATTGTATAGGGTCCGGTGGCGCGGATGCTTGATTGAATGTCGCCTTCGTTCTTGACCATGCCGTTGTGGACGAAGCGCTGCACGTTATGGGAATCCAGCGTGTAAGCACCCATGCCCACGGAATCCTCAACCGGTTTCTGATTGCGGCAATGCGCTTCTGTCATGACGAAGTCTGAGATCATGCGTCGGGCTTCACGAACGTAGAGGTTGTAGGGCCAGTGGCCGTTGTCTGGGAACTCGTCTCCGGGCAGGCCCCACTTTGAAACGCTCTTCCGAATTGTTTCAGGCACGCGCGGGTGATGCTGCAGCGTCCAGACGAGACCGAGCTGCCAATCACGATGTCTGGCGGCGAGGGCTTCGCGCTCCTTGTGATTGAGCGTCGCCCAGTTCCAGTCCTTTCCATAGTTCATGCCAATGTAGTCGCACGAGATGCCGCTGGCGTTGTTGGAATCGGTCTTGCGATTGGGCACCGGAGACGTCTTGAAGAATCTGCCCTTCTGGCCCGCCTCGATGGCGCGGAAGAAGATTTCGTAATCGGCTTCGTTGTAGTTCGCAGGCTTCTCAATCGGCACTCGATTGTTCTCGACATCGGTCAAGACCATGCGATAGCAGTAGGCCTGAAGGCGATAGTCGGCCTCATCCACCTTGCCGCCCATATCGGGATTCACGCCGGGTAAGAGACCGCTCGTGGGATCGCCTTTCCGGATGTAGGGATCGATGCCATTGGGGAGCTGGTTCCCGCGCCGGGGGCCGGTGATGCCGTTGCCTGTTTCGTCGAACTCCGAATTTGCCTCGCGGCCCATGCGAAAGGAGACGCCAGCAGCCGCAAGAAGGTCGCCTTCATAGGAGGCGTCGATGAACATTACCGCCTCGAACGTCGTGCCGCCTTCCAGATGGATTGCGGTGATTCGGCGTTTCTTTTTCGTTATGCCCTTCTTCAGGTCGAGACAGCCCTTCACCATGCGGACACCGGCTTCAGTGATCAGATTATCAAGAATCTTCTCGGCGATCCTGGGCTCGAAAACGGACGCGAGCTTTGTCCTGGCATCAAAGGCTGGCGCTCCCTGCCCTTTGTTTCCATAGCTGGCTCGATCCTGATACTTCCACGCCGAAGGAAGAAGATAGTGCATGTAGACGCGGTGATAGAACTCCCGTGATATGCCGCCGAGAATCGAAGTGTGGCCGATATCCGTCCAGCCGAGCCCACTGCTGGTGAGCCCTCCGAGGTGGCCGTATTGAGAAATGAGGATCACATCCTTGCCCATGCGGGCCGCCTGCACGGCAGCCGCAACGCCTCCGGAAGCGTCCCCGTATACGATCACGTCGGCCCTGTTGGGATCAGCGGCGGAGTCTGCGGGCTGCTTTGTCCTGGGTTTTTCGGCAATCGCTCCGAAGGGCTCAGGTGGCCTTGCGCCATCTCTTTCAATCTTCCTGAAGATATTACTGAGTTTCCTTCTGGCGGCTGCAGTTTCCGGGTCATCCTCTGCGGCAAGCGGTTCTGCCGGCAGCGCGCGCGCGTCCCGCATTTGCCCGTTCTTCCTGAACAGTCGCCACGAGCCGTCGAACAGATTCTCACCATTCTTTCCGAACGCATGGTGAACCCAGGGGCGGTGGATTCCGGTTCGACCGTGAATCTGCGACACGATGCTGCGACCATCAATGGCGAGGGAATCCGGGATCTCCGTGCCGGACAGTTGACAGAAAGTGGGGAACAGATCGACGACGTCAATGAGATCGTCGCAGACCTTGCCCTGCGGCACGGAACCCGGCCCCCAGACAATCAGCGGAACATGAGTGCCCGCGTCGCCAAGCTTGCTCTTCCCTCCGTTCACATTTCCGGCGCGGGTGTGACGGGTGTGCTTCTTTTCATTGGGCTTGCCCGCCCTGGAATTAACGAAGTCCTCTTCGTGTGTGCCATTGTCTCCCATAAAGAGGACGTAGGTGTTGTCACGGATGCCGAGTGATTCGATGGCTTCGAGCACGCGGCCGACGAGTTGGTCCATGTAGCGGATCATGCCACCAAGTGAAGCCTTGCGTCCGGACGTTTTTTCGTTCGGGGTCTGAATGATCGGGTCGTGAGGCAGCAGCTCGTTGTGAACGATAAGAAACGGCTTGCCGGCCTCTCTTGCCTCGGCCATCTGTTCGATCACGTAATCGGCGAGCACATCAGGCCCGAAGCGATCGGCGATGTCTTCGCGCACCTTGCCGTCCTGGTTGAAGGTCGGATTCCAATGGCGGAGTGTCTTTTTGCCCTGTCGCCAAATCTGCCAGATGCACCAAGAATCAAAGCCTGCCCTGCGAATGTGTTCAGGCCAGGCCTCAAGCGTGGCCAGTTGCCACTTGCCGGTAACGCTCGTCGCGTAACCGTTCGCCCGCATGAGCTGTGCAAAGGTGGGCATTTTCTGAAAGTCGACTTTCTTTGTTGTGCCCCGGTGCACAGGCAAGACCCCGGTATGGCCATGCCGGGGGACATAAAGGCCCGTGTGCAGGCTTACGCGTGACGGCGTGCAGACGGGGCTCGTATAAGCGCGACTGAACCGCACTCCGCTTTCTGCCATAGCGTTGAGATGTGGCGTCTTGAAGTCCAACCCGCCGTAGCAGTTCAGGGCTTCGTATCCAATGTCATCCGCAAAGATGAGCAGGATGTTGGGTTTTTCGGCCGATGTGACACTCAAGAAGGAGACAAGCAGGACGCAGACGAGATGCGGGCTGAATCGATTCATGAGGGGTTTCTGATTTCCTGTGGCAAATGGTGTGGCAAATGGGTGACCCCAGTGTCACTCGAAGACCTTTTCATAAATCGATCACCATCCTGAAACTTCCAATCTTCCCAGCCGAGATGCCGATAAAAACCGACGGCGCGAGCAGTTTCGTCCATGTCCGTGGTGAGCCACGCCTCGCTCCATCCTTCGGTGGCCAACCAGTCCTCCACGAGGCTCAAGAGTCTCTTGCCGATTCCTTTGCCTTCGTGTTCTTCCAGAACGGCAATCACCCACATCTCACCGTTCC
>JASLXP010000668.1 GCA_030740295.1 Planctomycetota bacterium | reverse complement strand
TACAGCTTCTTTTCCTTCACCGCGTGCGTCAGGGAGCCCTCCGCTTTTCCCTTCTTCGGGTTGATCTTGCCGAAGCCAAGCATGTTGGACTGGCCAAGAAGGATGTACACCTGCACCGGCTTGCTCATGTCCGCGGCCTTGTCGTCGGGGTCGGGAAGCGTCTCTGGGACTTCGGCGAAAGTGGCTGGCATCGCCAGCGCCATCCCCAGCAGTGCCATCGCAAATGAGTTCATGAATGGTTGAGTTTTCAGCATGAGTGTCCTTTCGTGTGCGTGGAAATTGTCAATTGTCCTGGTCTTTCTTCAGTCCCGCCTCCTTGGCCTCTTCAAAGGTCATGAGCTTGCGGGGGGCCTCGTCCTCTTCGATGGCTTTGACCATGGCCTTCCATGCTCCTCCGAAGCGGCCCTGTTCGATGGTCTTCAGTCTTGGATCGGCCTTGAGCTTTTCTAGTGCTGGTTTCGCATTGCCACCGTATTTGGGCAAGGTGCTCATGATCATACGGAGCTTGAACGCCCACTTGCCGCTTTCGATTTTGAGGGTGTCGAGCACGGGTTGAATCCCTTCTTCGATATTGAGATTGGCAAGCACGGTGACTCCCGCGCCGATGGGGCCGCCGGGGCTGTGATAGGAGTGATAGGTGCTGTCCTGATCCTTGACCAGGTGCATCAACTTGTCCCCAACCAGATGAAAATCTTCCAGCGGCATCTCGGCGAGCATGCGGGCGCCGTCGGCGCGGACGTGCTGGCGCTTGTTTTCGATAAGCTTTATGGCGGCTTTGTAGAACAATTCTTTGTCCTTAACGAGACCCGCTTTGAAGGGCTCTTTGCACAACCGGTTGATGCTGCCGCCGACTGACCAGTCCACATCGCCGAAGATGTCATCCGGTCTATCTTCCACCACGAGCTTGACCATATCCTTGTAGTACTTGTAGGCCGGTTCGCCGAGCCAGCACAGGGCGCCGGCCGCGGCGGCCCTCACCTCGGGATGTTCCTTCGAGTCGCGCAGGATGGCGCCGAGGTCGTCGAGTCGGGGCATGGCCGTCTCCTGGGGACAGCCATAGCCGAAGTAACCGATGGCGCTCTGCTTTTCGATCTTCGTGCCTTCCTTCATCATCTTCACGAGCCGGGGGATGAAGTCGCCCTCCTTCTCGCGGAGCGTCCAGACGGCACGGCGAGTCACGTGGGGAATGGGATGGCCGAACATGGCGATCAGTTCGTCCGCAGTCTTGCTCTTGTAGTCGATCTGGCTGAGCCCGATCGTTTCGCTGACCTCTTTGCCCTTCAGCCAGATGGACTCGTCCGCGTTCTTCCCTGTGATGTAGAGCTTGCGCCTCCCGATGCAGTAAGCGAGCAGATGTGCCCCCGTGCTGTTGCCCGTCTTTTGCTCTCTACCATCGAAGGTGAAGCTGCCGTCCCATGAGCGATACAGCGTGTGAAGCCAGCGGGACTTCCTGAAGAACTGCGTCGTGACTTCGGGCCCTGCCACGCTCGCACCGAGCGGCGTCCACATGACGTTGAAGTAAAACGTGGCGTGGCCGGACTCGAGTCCGTCGTAGGAAGTCGCGCTAAGACTGGAGAAGAATGAGGCGCCCTCCTTATTCCCCTTGAGAGCCATGTTCAGCGCGCCCGTCGCGCTCGTGCCATTGTTGTTGTAGCTCCTCGTGTTGGGGCCGTGGACGCCGTAGTTGAACGCGCCCTTGCCGATGAAGCTGGCGTAGAAGGCGTGGGTCTTCTCGATCCCTTTCTGGAGCGCGGGGTCTTTGATTCCGCATTTTTCGGCCAGCAGCATGCCCATAAACAGAGTCAGGCTCGTCTGATTGATCTGCGCGTAGCCGGGCAGTCGCCCGTTGCGCTTTTTCGTCGCCATCCGGTGCCCCCAGATTCCGCCCGCATCCTGCCCCATCGCAATGGTGACAGCATAAGCCTTGATGGCCGGCAGCACGGATTTGTCGCCGGTCAGCAGGTAGTACTCGGAGAGCGTGATCAACTGGTAACCCCAATACCAGCCGACGTAACCCATATCCTTGTCGCCCTCGATAACGGCCATCAGGTCGTCCATGTTGGGCTTTGCCCAACGAGCGCTCTTGATCGCTTTCGCAACCACATCGATGTATTTCTGCTCACCCGTGGCCAGCAGTCCCATCAGACCATTGACGAGCTGACCGTGGGCAGCCTTGCCAGACTTGACCAGGTATTCGGCGGCCTGCGTGATGATGGCATCGGTCTTGGGGCAATTGAATGGCGCGGTCTTGCTATAAGTCCCCAGCGCTTTTAGTTGGAGCGTGACCGTGTTCGTTCCTGTTGCTTCTGCTTCCAGTTCGGCTTCCGGGTCGAGTTCATCCGGATCGTCTTCCCCATCGAGCGCCGGCGTTTCAATACCTTCGCCCTGGAGCTTCGGCGTTGCCGCCGCTTTTCCCTTGAGCGTCAGCTTCAAGAGCCCTTTGCTGGCCTCAGTCTCAGCCTGGTCGATGGCCTCGGCCAGTTCCTTTCGAGGGTTCTCCTTAAACAGCTTGCCACCGGCACCAATGATGACATCCCCGGGAAACAGCTTGCCGTCAGCGGGAGAGCCTTTGAGAGCCTTGGTCACCTTAATGCTCGTAGTCGAGACATCACCAAACAGACCGGTAGGCCCGAGATGGTGCTCTTTGGCTTGTGCGGAGGTCGTGATGGTGAGGGCGATCGCTACCGACAGGCTGATGATTTTGCGGAAGCGGTATCGTAGCTGCGGCGTCCCGCCGCCACCGCAAGCCGCCAGAGACCGGTCAGACGAACCACAAGCTGGCTTGTGGCTACGATGCTTATCCGAATCAGCTATTGGAATTAAAGATCTCAATTGACGAGTTCCTCTCCTATGGATGTTTGGCTTGGCAATAGTCTATCGCCAGCATTCCCGAACTGCCCGAAAGCGTCAGTGCCCAATCACGCCAATGTTGGTGACGGATTGCGACGGTAAGGGCGTTGCTTCTCCAGGCGCACAAGGAAGGTCACCGGCTTGAGGACATAGCTCTGGCCACCAGCCGAAGTTCCCCTTGTCGAGCCAATAACTCACGAAGACGCTGCCCCACACGAGCGACACGTCTACCGAATCTGTATAGAGTTAGGGGCAGCTGTACAGCGCTGATTAGCATCGTAGTCACGGGCCGCCGGCCTGTGGCTCTTCCGAAAGTTTCAGATCACATCTAAAGCCCGTATCTCATGAAAAACATGCTTCCGATTGGACTGACCCTGGCAATCTTGTGTACCTCCAGCGGCGATGCGGCAGAGCTGACCAGAAAGAAGCTCCAAGTCTTCATTCTTGCGGGTCAGTCGAATATGGTCGGTCACGCGAACTACACCACCATTCCGGCCCTGCTCGAATTGGAGGACGCCCGGCCAAAGGCGCTGGCGAAGCTGCTATTCAAGGAGGGTGCGATCGCCCCTGGGATGACCAAAGAGCTGCTTGAGACGCGCTTCAAGCGAGACGCTCTGGCTAATGACATCAGGCAAAAGAAAATCGTGGGTGAGGAGCAGATTGCGGCCGCGCAGGCCGAGCTGGAGAAGCTGAAGGCGGCGCACAAGGCCCAGACGGAAAAGATCAGGATGGCATTTAAAGTCTCGAAGCGCGTTTACATCAGCTCGATCGCGGACGGCCATCGGCGGTCAGGGCCGCTCACCTTTGGCTACGGTGGCTCCTCCGAAAAGATTGGGCCGGAACTGGGCTTTGGTCTCGCGCTTGAGCAAGCCCTCGATGCGCCAATTCTGTTCATCAAGACCTCGTGGGGTGGCAAATCCCTGCACTATGACTTCCGCCCGCCTTCTGCCGGCCCCTACGAGCTGGACGGCAATCAGAAGAAAGTCGAGACCGACGAATACAAGCAGGCCTGGACCAAGGCGCAGGAGGAGTACGCAAACGTATGGATTCCGGAAACCAAGAAAGCCATTGCCGCGTTCTGGGCGGAGCATGATAAGTTCATGGCCAAACACCTCGATGCGAAACGATATGCCGAATGGCGGGAAGAAGTGGCCCGCTGGAATGAAGCGATCAAGCTGCCGCACAATGGCGGGCCGGACGATCTGAAGCCCTGGAAGGTCTGGGCCTTGGAGAGAGCGGCGCAGAAGTATTTCGCGGGGACCGAGATCAAGTCGCCGACCATGAACTACAACAAGACGTTGTGGAAGGAGCGTCCCGCCCTGGCCGGTGCTGCGACCGCGCAGACGATCAGGGATAACGCCGGGCACTTTTACCGGATGATGAACGAAGCCGTCCGGGCGGTCCTCAAAGACCCCAAGAAGGTCCACCCGGAGTATGAC
>JASLXP010000667.1 GCA_030740295.1 Planctomycetota bacterium | reverse complement strand
GGCAACAATCTTCTTCGTCGCCGCGATGCATTCATTCTTTTTGCCCTCCGCCCACAGGATGCTGGCGAGGCCGCGTAGAGCCTTGTGGCCTTCGGAGGTCTCCGGGAACTTCTGCACAATCTGGGTGTAAGCCGCACGCTTGATGTCGTTCTTGCCGGTGCGCTCGGCCGCGGTGGCCTTCTCCCACAGAATCTTTGGATTCGGTTTCGCTGCAAATGCCTTGTCGTAGTAATCGATGGCATTCTGGTGCTGTCCGAGGCGATCACGATTCAGATAAGCGATGCGTGCCAGGCGGTCGTAGACATCATCCGCCTTTGGGAACGTGGTCACATACTTCTTGTATTCAGTAATCGCCTTTGCCCAGTCACGGATGCCGCCGTCTTCGAGCAGATAGGCCGACTGCACCATAGCTTTCGGTGCTCTCCCGTGCTTTGGATAATCCGTATACAGGCGAACGTAGACCCCCTGTGCTTTCCGGATGTTGCGCAGATTGCGGTGGTAGAGCCCGGCGAGTTCCCAGATCGCGTCGCCGTTGTTGGCGTGTTTCTCATACCGGACGAGCAGCGTAGTCAACTCCTTTTCGGCCTCTTTGTATTTACCCAGCGTATGACGGAACAGCTTGGCTACATGCAGCCAGGTGCCGTGCATATCCGCTTTGGTCCGGAACTTCCGAACGAGCTCTTTGTATTGAGCCACCGCGCGGGTGAATTCCCCGCGAGCTTCGAGAGTCTGCGCGATTCCGGTGCGCGCCTTGATAACAATGGCGGTCGCGGGACTGGCATTAACGACAGCCTCGTAGGCAGTCGCCGCCTCCAGAATGCTGCCCTGAGCCAGGTACATGTCAGCCAGCATGAACTGCGCGTCGATGAATTTCTGCCCCTTTGCCTTCTTGACGAACTCGGTGAGCTTAGCCGTCGCAGCTTTATGGTCGCCCACTTTCGAGAGCGCGACAGCATCGGTCAAGAGGTCGGCAAAGGTGGTAGAAACAAGAAGCGACAAAGCTCCTGCAAGGTACGTCATTCTGGAAGCCCGCATGACAGCTCCTGTGATGGTAGGTTTAGATTTGAGTTGGCTGGTGAAACGGCCCCTCTTGATAGTGCAGGCTTCCAGCCCACACGGCAATCGATCGTACAGGCATCCCGCCTGTCTGGGCAAAGACTGCATCTGACAAACGCGTGAATTCCTTCAGAAGCAACCTTTGCATCCGCGAATCAAGAATCTGTGCACAAATGAGGTCTCGTCCCGTCCTCATCGAAGCGCGGCACTATACCAAAACACCCCTGAGTGGCAAAAGTTGGGGACAGGTTGTTACAGACGGATAGGAGGGTGGTGGGTGTAAAGAGCGGAGTGATGGAAGGGGTATTGTAGTTGTGTAAGGACGTCTGTATTCAAAGTGGGCCTCTGTAACACTGCTTGCGCCCAATCAGAACAGATACAGAAACAGGCCGGTGCCAACGTTAGACAATCTCTGAACCCTCAGGCATGCTCGAATGGTTATCACTTCTGTCCCATTGACAAACGCTCTGTTCGTCATGCTTGTCGCCTTCATCTGTCTGGGACTCTCGGCTTCTGAATCCGGTCTCCTGTCGAACGGCAGTTTTGAAAAACTTGATCCTACGGGCACTCCGCAAGATTGGAGTGCCGAAGTGGATACGAGCGAGTCAGGCAAAGCGCGTTGCCTGATGGACGAGAAAGTACTGCGACACGGCAAACGCAGTCTGCGAATGGACGTCACCGGACCTGGCCGGGCCAGTGCCGTATCCAAGAAGATTGAAGTCACACCGAACGGTCGATACCTGTTTTCGATGCTGTATCGCGGCAAAGGTTTCAGCGACGGCACGGGATACCAGGGCGTGAATTCTTTCGTGCACATCTATTGGTACGATGGAAATCAAAGGTCTCTGGGCCACGCAGGGCCGGGCGCGCCCTATCAGACGCAACCGTGGGGGCGAATGATTCGCCTGTTGCGGGCTCCTCAGAATGCAGTTTACGCAATCGTCAATATTCACCTGAGCGCGCACAAAGACGGAACGGTACCCACCTCTATCTGGGTTGATGATGTCCGCTTCAGGCCCTGGCAGACCAGAGAAGGTGAGGGGCGTGCCTGGAAGTGGAGCATCTTCAAGGTGAAGAAGCACAACTCGAAGTTTTCGGTCGTTTCCGATGAAGATGCGGCCAATGGCCGAGCGGTAATTGCGCGTGCTGGGATTCATCCTGAAGGTCTTTATCCCTGCGGCGGGTTCTACAGGAAGGACATTCCGGCCGGTGTATACAGGGTTCTGTTCAGGCTCAAGACTGACGCCACCGAAGGGGCGGAATCTGTGGCGCAGTTGGATGTGAATTCCGAGGGATTCGTCAACAGCACGCTTGCCATCCGGGTTCTGACGCCATCGGACTTTCGCAAGAAGAACGAATATCAGGAATTCGCGCTCGACTTCCCCTGGCCGCCCGGAAACTGGGTCGATTTCAGAGTGCGGTGGAAGGGCGGTGCCTCGTTGTGGGTCGATACCGTGTCGGTCGTTGAATTGGATTTGGAGGAACCTGACATGTTCAGAGATCTCGTGCGGAAAGACTGATGGCCGTGAGCTTCTCAGCCTGCAGTTGCCATCGCCGATAACGACACCTATACAGAGACGAGACCTGTAATCGCGCCTGCTATACGCCATTCCAATGTTATTCAATCTAATCGCCTTTCTCTGTTCGACCTCTGCCGCGCCTCATTCTGTTCAGCTCGATCTCCTTAAGCATGAGGCGAATGCCAAACTCCGGATCAGGAAAATCGCGCCTGCTGAATACGAATGGCATCTGAATGACGGCTCCAGGCAGACACTCGTTCTTGATTTCAAGAAGCTTGGAATCAACGTCAGAGATTACGATGAAATCCGATTCGATCTGAAACCGCTTGTTTCCCAGGTCGGCATTAACGCGGTGATGTTGGGGCATCCTGTATCGCGGCAGAGCAGCGGCTGGTATTTGAAATTTAGGGCGCCGACCGGTGTGTGGTCGTCAGGACGATTCGATCTGCATCTCGATGATGATGGCGTCTTTCGCCGGCTAAGCCCTGATGCGAGCAAGGATGGCCAGTTTCATATCCGGCTCTACCGGCGCCTCCTCGGTTATCCGGGCGAGCCGCTCTGGCGCAAGGCGCACATTCGAAACTTCCGGCTTGTGAAGCGCTTGGTCTCTGTCGACTTCGATATCTTGGGTGCGGAGATCAATGAGGACAAGGGCGAGATCTCCTACACCTACCCGCTCCGGATCAGGAACAACACGGATCAGAAACAGACCGTCGAACTGGAGATCGATTCGGCGAAGACGCTCAAGTATTTCGAGGCCGCCGCTCCGGATAAAAAGTCTGAACTGAGCGCGGGCGAGGCGAAGACGGTGCCTGTTCGGATGTTCATCAGCACGAAGAAAGCGATGTCGCTGGCGCCGTTGTATTCCGAGCCGCTGATCCCGAGGGTTTCGATTCCGGGCGTGGCCGATTCGGATGTCATTCCATTGATGGGTTATCGTCGATGGCCGATGTGGGCGAGTGTGCCCCTCTTTAATCAGAAGCACTGGACCCCGCCGGCGTTCCAGGCGGAGGTCGCGGCCAAGGCGAAGTACTTTCCTTCGGTCGCATCCTGGAAGATGGGCATTATTCGCCGGGCTGACGGGGCGATGAAATATGATTGGCCCGTGCCGCTCGATGGACCGCCGGGACACGACCAGGGCTATCGCTGCCGAAAGTGCAGCCGCTGGCTCGAGCCGAAAACTCCGGTGTCGTTCAACCACCACCATTGCCCGAAGTGTAAGCAGGAATTCGTGGACAACGATTTCCTCAACAAGGCCTGGATTCGGCGTTACCACAGTCGCCGTGCAAAGAACATGCAAGACCTTGCGAAAGCGTGGCTGCTGACCGGCAACGTGGGATATGCCGATAAGGCCATCGACATCCTGATAGCCTACGCGGATGCGCATCCGAAGCTGGCCATCAAGGGAGAACGTTCGACGTCGGGCGCTTCAAAGCTTGGCGGATCAAGCCAGTCTCGCGTTGCCTTGGTGTACGATGTTGTGGGCGGAGAATGGCCAGATGGATTCTTTGGAAGGAAGCTGCTGCCAGCCGGGTCTTTGACGGGAAGGCAGCCCATCCTACGATTCAGCATTCGAGACAAAACCTCATAGAGATCGATCTTATGAATATCCTGTCGCTGGTTGCGCTTGCCTTGCCCGTGCAGGCGGAGATTGTCCAATTCACTGAACGTCCGTTCGACCGCCAGCTTGTTTGTACGGGGATATCTCGGCCGATAGCGATCGATGGCAAGCTGGACGAATGGGCCGGGATTCCGGAAACCGAAATAAATCTGGCAGTTGCGAAAGAGGTAGGCAAAGTCGATCCGAAGATCGACAGCGACGCTGACTGCAGCGCCAGCTTTCGAGTGGCCTGGGATGCCAGCAATTTCTACTTTTCGGCAGACGTTACTGCCGACGCAGCCGTGGCGGCAACAGCCAAGACCTCCAAGCCGTGGTGGTGTGACTCACTCCAGCTCTATTTCCGATCGACGGCCGAAGGCCGCGATACAGGGCGCTTCCGGGACAAGGCGACTTTCAAGCCGCTGACCTATCCGTTTTTCGGCGTCTCTCTCACGACTGAGAAGACACGCAATAAATTCCTTCCTTCAGGCTGCAACAGCATTGGGCGTGTGACTGAAGGTGGCTGGCAGGTCGAGGCGGCGATTCCCTGGGCGGCGATGGGGTATGATGTGAGGGCCAGCGATGCAGTGCGATTCGCCATCGTGCTCGTGGATAACGACCCTGATCCAAAGAGCAAATGGGGCCAACTCATCTGGATGTGGAATCCGCACGGCAGCGATGACGGCCGCTACTGGGCCAAGATGCGGCTGGGCGTCAAGGATTCCGGCCTCGGTGCAAGCTTTCATCTCACGGCGGAGAGCACAAAAGGGCGGGGCGAAGTGCGAGCGCAGGTCGATGCCGCGAGAGCGGCGAAGCTCGAGAAGCTGCACGTCGCCGACGGGACCGGAAAGACCGTCGACGAAGTGCCGCTCGGCCGCGAAGTGAATGCCGGCACGACCACGACGGTCGAGACCTCATTCCGATTGCCCGCGGACAGAAAACGTAAATGCCGTCTCGTGCTTTCCTTTTCCCAGGACAAAAACAGATATTCGATCGAGAAGGAGTTCATCCCTGCCGAGCTGTCAGCCAGGTCCCCGACAAAGGGCAGCCAGGCGTACCTGAATCGATTTGTGACTGTCGATGAGAAACGGGCTTCGCGCAAAACGCAGAAGCTTCCGCGTTATGAAAAGACAACTCGGAATGATTATCTGGAGGTGGTGAATCTCTTTTTCAACAAACGCGCCACATCCAATCTCGCCTGGCTGAAGCTGCCTCAGCCGTATCCCAATCTTCAGGCAAATCTTCACCAGGCCCGCTACTTCGCGTTCGATTTTCGCGTGACCCGCAGAGAAGAATCGGCAAGGCATGCAATTGCATTTATCAATCAGGCGCACTGGTTGCTTGAGCATGGCGATCCGGAAAAGGAAAGAAATGTCGCTCCGAACTATCACTCACCCAACACGATCAACAGGATCTGGTCCTGGCTGAAAGGGAGCAAAGCCTTCACGGATAAAACGAGAGCACAGTTGCGGGAAATCCTGCTCGGCTGCATGCCCAGCTTTCCCGAAAGAGTGGAGCACGGAAACTTCAATCGGCCCTTCGGAATGGCACTGCGAGGTCAGATTCTTCTGCATTACGTACCTGACGCGCCGGACAGGGAAAAATGGCAAGCCTATATCAATCGAATCTGGGATGAGTTCTGGCAGTTCAAAGACACAGACGAGAATTCGGGCAACTACAACGCGCTCTGGCTTCTCTACTTCATCGACTGGGCCGAGCTGCGCGGCGAGTCTGAAAAAGTCTTCGCCGACCAGGGCATTCAGAAGCTGCTGAGGCGCTTCATGCTGCAGGTGCTTCCGGTCGGCACGCTCCCGCATTACGGCGATACGACCGGCTGGAACGTGGAGTGGGGCCATTGGATCGCCATCTTCGAGCTCGGCGCAAGGGCATCCGGCGACGGGCGTTTTCGCTGGGCAGCGCATCGGCTGTATCAGTACGGCAATCGGCGCATCGAGGATATCTTCAGTTGGGGCTATACCGGCGAGAATGCGGCGAGGTCGCTGATGCTGGCCTATCTGTTCGCCAATGAGAGAATTCAGCCGATCGCGCCGAAAGAGGATGTGAAGGTTCTCGACCGGCAGAACTTCAAAATGTCCGGCCCGGAATTCAAGAAGAAACACAACCAGTCGTTCATCCTTCAGCCGGGCCGTATCCCATCCAAGCTGATGTTCCGGTCAGACGACAGGCCGGACAGCCTGGCCATGATGCTCGATCTGGAACCTCCGGCTGGGCACTCCCCGGGAGTGGCCCCGGCTATCGTCGCAATGGTCGATCGAGGCGCGACGCTGCTGATGGATCAGGGCTACATGGAACGGGAGACGGAGGACCACAACACCGTCTGGCTCGAAGACTACGAAGGCATCCCGCTGTTGGATGAACCCGAGCGCATCACCGTGCTCAAAAAGGCAGACAACGGCCCCCTCGCCTATGCAAAAGTAAAAGTCCAAAACTATAAAACCTATCCAGTCGACCTGACCCGAACGGTCGTCTTTGCCAAACCTGGAGCGGTGCTCATCCGTGATACATTGCAGTTTCACCGATCTTTCCGCGCCCGGGCCGGCCCGGTCTACAACATGGGCGTGCTGGGCCCGGAGATCGGCACCAACTGGGTGAACGGCTATGTCGGCGACTGGATCGTGGTGAAGGGCATCGGCCCCAACATGCCGATCTACACTCGGTGGTCCAATCCTGGTCGGGACCTGATGATCTATTTTCCAGGTCTTCGATCGCCTGCCGGAGGATAAAACCAATCCTGTGCCCTACCGCGTCAGGTACCATTGGCGCGGGACTCCCAAAAAGGGCGACGCGGTCACCATCACCAGCGTCCTGCTGCCCCACGATCCGACGCGCAATCCTTCAAAGCTGGCGACGGAAATTGAAGTCGCAGTGGACAACAACGATGCCACCGCGGTCAAAGTTCCCCTGAGCGGTGGACGCTCCTGCTGGCTCGCCGTGGGACCTGTGGAAACTGAGTCTTTTACTACGAAATCAAAGGCGACCGTTGTTGTGATGAAAGGAAAGGAGGTCTTGGCGGAGGGCAGTGAATGAAGTCTGCCAAGCCTGCAGGATTCGGCTGTGACGCTTAATCGTTTTGTGAAACCTGGAATTATGTCGAGAGACGCATGAGGCCATTGCATCAGTCCACCATTCTCCGCAAACGAGACCCAGACTCTGGATGCCAAACTGAATGACCAGCCTTTGCGGCAGAGCATCGCGTCCGTCAGGTCCTCCGAACGAGACGCGGACGTATAAAAGATCTTGATACTGCATCACTCTTCGTCCGTCACCGCTTGTTCACAGGCTTCTGTGGACCGCCGATCCTCTCGGCGAGGGGTCACAGGTGACATCGCTGAATCTGTTGGGAACATGAGCGGGAACTGCCCGGCTTGTTCATTTCTTCTTTACCGGGTCGCCGTGTGGCTTGAAGATCAGATTCACGCTGGTGCCGCTAAGATAGCGATCATCATTTCGTAGACGACATCGTCCATGCCGACGATGACCTTGCATAGTGCGACGACAATTGCGCCTTTCCTGCCGAATTCCATTTCTTTGGCAGCGTTGCGTTGGTGTGTCTATTTACTCACAGGCGTCAGAGTAAAACTCTTGATGGTCAGGCCTTTGTTGGGGGCTTTGATGGTGATTTGGAGGGTGTTTCTTCCTTCCTTCAAAGCGATGGTGACTGGCTTGGTTTGCTCCCACATGCCGCGGGTGTAGGGCAGCGGGATATCGACCAGCGTTCTTCTGTTCAGTCGGAGCAGGAAGCTCCTGTCCACGGTCACGGTCACGGCCTTGGCGGTCAGCTTATACTTTCCGGTGGACGGGGACTGGAGGGTGTAGCGGAGCAGCTCGGGCCGCTTGCCCGCGAGGCTGTAGTGCACTTGTATGCCGCCATCGATACTTTTCATGAACCGTACCTTTTCAGTGCTCTTGGGGTTGGAGCAGGCAGCTACCGGGATGGTGACAACGCCGTCTTTACCGATCACGATCGTCTTGTCGGCTTCGGTCAATTCGACTTGCGGAATCTTCTCGGCGGTTGCTTCGACGTTGGACTCGCCGAGCTCTTCGCCGGTGGGGCCAAGCGCGACGATTCTGGCGTCTTCCACAATCGCCAGCTTCCGGTAAAACGCGAGTGCATGCCAGAAGCCGCCGCCGGTACCGTAAGCCATGCCGTTCACCTTCGCCTCGCCAAGCGCATCGCCCAGCCATTGTGAGCGCAGCACTTTCAGGTAGTCCTTCGCATTTTCACGGGCCTGCGTCTCCAGCACGAAGTCCGGGCCGCAGCGGCCGCGCCACCGGTTAAAAGTCCAGTGAGCGCCGAGAACCGTTGTCCATCCCTCCGGTGTCCAGTGGCTCATGGCGGCATGGCCGGTCTGCCGGGCGCCGCGGGTGGGGATTCCAAAGGCGGCTGTTGAGAGTTTGCCCACAAACGCTCGGTGGCCGCAGATCCCACCTTCAAGGAAATAATCCTGCATTTTAGACAGCCCCAAATCCGGTCTCACCGGCCTCTTGACGCTGCTGGTGTAGGGAATGTCGGTCTTTACGATTCGACAATAGCGCCACTTGTAGTCCTTCATGAAGATGTGATCCGGGCGGTAGTTGCGCATCGTTTGCCGTAACCACGTCGCCTCTTCCACGGAGCGATGGGGGAAGATGAAGCGGTACTCCCAATCGCTGTAGGTATCGAAAGCCTCATCCAACTCACCGTTGAGATAGGCCTTCTCATAATTCAGGTACATCTCCACCATCACGTCAGCGGCGGCCTTACCTTCTTTTCTGATGTTGCCGTCGGGATGCTCCATGGCGCTGCCGAGTGCCAGCCGCTGAAAGAAGCCGTCGTGGGAGCGTTTGCTTGCCTTCTGAATGGCCGCATAGTTTTGCATGGACTGGCCGTATTTGCCTTCATAGGCACCGCCGATTTCCATAATCTGCTTGATCAGCGCCTCATCATTGAGAAGCGTATCAATGAGGGTTCCGTGCTCTTTTCCCTGTTGCGCGAAAGCCGCGAGCCCGCGGGGTGTGGCATGAGCGAGAAGTGCGCACTTGACCAGTTGGGCATGCGTTTTGTCGCTCACCAGAAAAGCATCCACATCCGGCAGAATGGATCTTGCGACAGCCAATGCATTGTCCTGGGCCTCTTTGAACAGGGCGTAACTGGGGGCGTATCGGGGGTGGCGCGTTCCTGAGACCCTTCGGATTCGGTCGGTCGGGCACTGCCGTAACCGCCGCGTGAGCCGCGAGGAACGCAGCCTTCTTCTGCGCATCGATAGCCGGCGCGGCCGCGGCGATCTCTTTCTTCAGCGCGTCCAGCATTTCGGTGTAGGTCGCGAGGAGTTTTTCGCCCTGGGCGGTGAGTGGCGTTTCTGGCTTATTGCCGCGAGCCGAAGCGGGGACTATGCCGATCACGAGTGTCACTAATAGCCACAACATGCTTGTGGTTGTTTGTCTCTTCATGTCCTTCACTTCCTTTCCTTGATATTTAACTCTCTTAATCGTGCGTGAAACAGATCGTAGAGGGTCTCAGGATACTGCGCGGTTGGTGTGGCGGCGTATTCACGAGTTGCTCTGGCTTCCTCCGTCCGGCCGAGCTTCTCGAGGATGGTGGCCTTCGTGAGTTGCATCTCCACCATGCTTTGACAGGGCTGCAGCTTTGCGTGACGGAAGCCTTTCTGGTGTGCGGCGATGGCCGTATCGATATCGGCCAGGGCGGCGTCCCATTTCTTCAGTCCCATGTTTGAAAGAGCGCGGCCGTGAAATCGGGGGCCGGCCCAGCGGTAGCGTTCGTCCTTTACGGGAAGGAAGGGGCCGGAGAAAATGCTCGCGGCTTCCTGAAAATCGCCCTTTGCCAGGGCCTTGTAAGCGAGCTCGGTGTCGCACACTTCGATGTGGACTTTCATGGCGAGAAGGATGGCGAACGGATAACCGAAATCGCGTTTGCAATTGAATCCAGAAATCGACCAGGCGACTGTGCCGTCGCGGCGGAGCAGAAAGATGTTGGGGATACGATCCGCGGAAAGGATGCCCAGTTGGCTGACCAGCGGGTTGCCCAGACCGCTGGGAACCAGGGCCGCCTGACAGGGCCACTTGTATTCTTTCATCAGCGCCTTGACCCGTTCCGCGTCGTCGCTCAGAAAAGCTGCGATCACCCTGACCTCTTTGTGGATGTGAAGGTCGCCTCTCTCGATGGCCCATTGCATCACGCCCGGGCGGTTCTTTTTGCTTCTTTCATCAATCGCCCCGCCGATTGTTTGAGGGAATCGTGCCTTCGGATCGGCAGGTGGCTCGACAAACACGAGCAGCGTCAACTTGCCCTCAGAATCCTCTGGAAGATTCATCGTGCCCCCGTCGAGGGTCTTGAGTTCGATGCTTGGCAGGCGGTTAGTCATCGGCTCCAGCCCGTGATTGATGAGATGGGAACGAGGCCAGATGACATCACCGTAGCGGGCCCTGATGCGTCGCTCTGGTCGAGCGAGTTTGACTCTTAATAGGTCAAGCGTGTGGTATCGATCACGCAGAAACGTAACCACGGGCCACAACGTGGGATCGCGGTCGTCCCTTTCCAGTAGAAGCTTGCGGTAGTGATGGTGCAGTTCCCTGGAGTTCGCATCCAGAGACAGGATGACTGCCGCCGCAAAGGCCGACCCGGGCGCGTCCGCTCCTCCGGTGGCTTCGATGAAGTCGGCTAATATCGACTTTGCATGTGCATCCGGCCCGCGAAGTTCATTCTTTACCAGGCAGAATCGCGGCACGACGTCGGCGCGGCGTGGCAGTTGAGCAGCAAGTGAAATCCTGGACTCCTTGACGGCCTCATCCAGATACTTTGGTTCGGCGGCCAGGTTCCACATCCCCAGCAGGGCGATGATCCGGCGATTGCGAACGAGCCAGAGATTGGCGGCTTTGGGGTTCTGCGTGATGGTTTCTACGCAAAGTTGCTCCGCCTTTTCGTAGTTCGCCAATGCCTCCTTGCGTGTCAGTCGGTAGCGGAGCGGAATCGGGGTAAAGCAGTCCTGCATCTTGCGGAGCGTTTCGGCGGGAACTGAATTGGCAGACTTCGGACTATCAGAACCGGCTGCCAGGAAATCGCCGATGAAGAGCGATTGCAATTGCGACAGGTAGCGTTCGTCGGAAATCCTGACGTCATT
>JASLXP010000666.1 GCA_030740295.1 Planctomycetota bacterium | reverse complement strand
TTCTTCCAATTCTTCAACGGACTGGATCGAGTTATTATTCAGCTTGTTGAGCGCGCCATTGAGTTCCTGGGATGTCAGAACACCTCGCTTTAACAGAAACTGGCCAAGGCTGTCGGCCCGTCCCTTGTTCCATTGCATGGTGAGGGTATCGAGGGCCTTGCCCGCGTCTTCCTGGCTGAGGACGCCATCCTCGACAAGGATGTCTGCCAGATCGCAGGCATCTTCGCTGGCCTGGAGGGATCGGAATTGAAAATCCATCTGGCCGACCCGGATAATATCGCCGTTCTTGACGCCGGACTCCTTGATCGGCAGGCCATTGACTGCACAGCCATTCGCGCTGCCGTTGTCCTTGACCCGGAAGACTCCTTCAGTCGCCATAATCATTGCATGCCGCCTTGAGACGCTGGCGTGAAGAATGGCGATGTCATTTTCTGAGAGCCTTCCAATGGAAGTGGTGCCCTCGGAGCGGAGGGGGTATTTGCGGCCCTTGATAGCGCCGTTCATGCACATCAGGCGGGCCTTGGGAATTCGATTCACCTCGCCCTGCGGCTCATCAAAATCGTGCGCGGCAGATTCTTGAACAGGCGGCTCGTATTCCTCTAGTTCTTTCTTAATGTCCTTCAGCCGGTCGCGGATTTCTTCCACATCCGCCGGCCTCTCATCAGGCTCTTTCTTGAGCATCTGCATCACCAGTTGGCAAAGGCTCTTGGGGGCATCCGGCCGGATTTCTTCAAGGGAGACCGGGGTTTCCTTGAGTTGCTTGACCATCACGGTGATGGGTGTTTCACCGGGGAAAAGGTAATGGCCCGATAGCCCATGATAAAAGGTTGCCCCCAGCGAATAGATGTCAGCAGGATAGCCTGCTTCATTGCCGCTGCAGACTTCAGGGGAGACATACTGTGGCGTGCCGACCACCGCGCCTGCGACGGTGAGCGTGTTGCTTCCCTGCGCCTTGGCCAGGCCGAAATCCATCAGTTTCACCCGGCCCTTGCTGCTGATCATGATGTTCGCGGGCTTGATATCCCTGTGAACAATCTCCTGCCTGTGCGCGAACATCAGGCCCTCGCAGATGTCGATGAACACATCGACGGCCCGCTCCAACGGCAGCGGCTTGCCGTTCTCCAGCAGGCCGTCAAGCGTCTGCCCGTCCACGAATTCCATAATAATGTAGTAGCTGCCATCCTCGATCATCGCATCGTAGACCTGCACGATGTTCGGATGCATCAACCGCGCTGCCGTGCGGGCCTCCCGCAGGAACCGCTCATGGAAAACCTTGTCTTGCCCAGCCAGGTCGTGGCCGAGCGATTTAATGGCCACCTCACGCTCCAGGGTCACCTGCTCGGCCCTGTAAACCACACCGCTCGCACCTTCACCCAGGACAGTCTTGATGAGGCAGCCGGCGACTTCGTCACCTTCATCAAGCCTGCCGGAACCAAATGAGGGGAAGTTTCCCGATGTGATCTCGGTGCCTTCCTCGATTTCTCCAAATCCTTCCATTTCCGGCAATTATGAGTGCGAGAGGATGCCCAATACAGGAACCCTGAAGTGTAAATAGGCCAAGTTTTGTGTCAAATGTGACAGAGCCGAAGACTCTTGAGGCACTTACCTGCAAACGCGCAGAGATCGAAGTTTTCTGAGGTTCACGCGGTCCATATCGCCAGCCTTCGGCGTCTCGAGGAACATCGGAACTTTGGAGAATCGATCATCGTTTATTAATGCCCGGAAGCCATCAATGCCAATCTTACCCTTGCCAATGTGATCGTGACGGTCTACCCGCGAGCCCAGATCCTTTTTCGAATCGTTCAAATGAAACGCCTTGATGCGCCGGATGCCGAGGACCTTTATGAGTTCCTTCATCGTCGCTGAATATCTCTTTTCATCACGAATGTCATAACCCGCGGCAAAAATGTGGCAGGTATCGACGCAGACTGCGAGGCGCTTTGAGTCAGCGGTCTGATCGATAATCGAGCGGAGCTGTTCGAATCTGTAACCCAGATTCGTGCCCTGTCCGGCGGTGGTCTCGAGGTAAGTTCTGACTCTGAGGCCGGGCGTCCGCTCGTGAACGGTATCCAGCGCGTTGGCGATCCGCTTGAGGCCCCACTCCTCGCCCTCACCCATATGGCTGCCCGGATGCGCGACCAGACCACTCACGCCGAGCGCTTCGCATCGTTCGAGCTCACCAACGAACGAGTGGATGGACTTCTCCCACAGCGCGTCGTCCGGCGAACCGAGATTAATGAGATAGCTGTCGTGAGCTATCACGGTTTTGATGCCGGTCTCCTTCCGAGCTTTTTTGAAGGCAGCCACATCTTCCTCCGTGAGCCGCTTGGCTTTCCACTGCATCTGATTCTTCACAAAAATCTGAACGACGCTACAGGTGCTTTCGACCCCGCGTTCCAGCGCTCTGTAGATGCCACCTGAGACCGACATATGCGCGCCCAGATTCATCCGATTTTCACCAGCTCGCCGGTCTTCTGCCGGTGCCAATTTCCGAACTGTTCGGAATCGACCAGTAATTCCTCTTCCATGATTGGGCCGTCAACGCAAGTGCGCCAGCCGTCCATAGCGCAGATGCCGCAGATGCCGACCCCGCACTTCATGTAACGCTCGATCGAGGTCTGAATACCTGTGCGTTTGAACTGGCGTTCTATGTCGAAAGCCGGTTTTTCCATCACTTCCGGACCACAATTATAAAACTGATAGGTCTGTTCCGGCTGGCTCTTGAGGAACTCTTCAAGAAGGCCGGTAACGAATCCCTCGTGACCCAGGGCCCCGTCATCAGTGGCAATGTGGAGCGTTGAAAAGCGTTGGAATTCTTCCTGAAAATAAACCTGGTCTGCGGAACGACCTCCCAGAAATACGTGGATGCGATCGGCTGATGTGTGTTCGTTGAGGCGCTTGGCCAACAGGAGCAGCGGCGCGATGCCCGTTCCTCCGCCAATCAGACAATATGTATCCGGCGCGGGATCCGGCTTTTCATCAAAGCCAACCCCGTAAGGACCCCGCATATAAAAACTGTCACCAACTTTCAGTTCACTTAAAGAATGTGTAAACGGCCCCACATCCCGGACCACTAGACAATTAGGCTCATCAAACGCGGGAGCAAACGGTTTCTCAAAATTATCCGGCAGCCAGACGAAAACGAATTGTCCCGCCCGGCACTGAAACGGCTCTTCCGACCAGATGATTCTTAAGTCCGCGGCAGGCTTGTCTATTCTTTCGACAGTAAATTTCCGAAACTTCATTAATTCCGGGCTGAGCTTCAGTTGGCATTTTTCATGAACTCCGATCTTTTGGAAGAAGCTTCCTAAGTCAGCGGTAGACATCCCTCCCAGCGCGGTTCCAATGCCGAAAAAATCAGCGCCGGCATCCTCGTATTCTTTGACATCCTCTGCGGATGCAATCCCGCCCATTCCGATAATCGGGAGGTCCCTGCCAGATTCGGTGACCGCTCCTCTGACCTGGCGGATGCAACGCAATGCTTCGTCTTTAACGAATGGACCGGATGTTCCGCCAGATTTATTCGAGAGGGCATGCGTGCCGGTAATCTCGTGCCGATGCTCGATCGGCCCGCATGTATTAATGACAGTGAAGCCGTCCGCGCCTTCTTCTATCAGCGCGCCCGCCAGAGAGCTGAGATCACCTACATTCGGAGAGAGTTTGCACAGGGTCGGTTTATCAGTGACCGCCTTCACTGCAGCCAAATACTCTCGTGCAATCTGTGGCACTTTTCCTATTTCCTGTCCATAGCCTTTTGCATGCGGGCAGGAAAAATTCAGTTCAAAGCCGTCCGCATACTTAGACAGAGTTGTAGCCGCCTTTTGAAAATCATCTGGCGATCCGCCGAAGATTGAAATCAGCAGAAACTTGTCGGGCGGCAGCTCAAAGGATTCCAATTCCCCCGCAAATTCCTCACAACCGGGATTTGCGAGACCGACTGCGTTCACAAACTGCCTGCCACTAACCTGGGCATAAACGGGCTCGGGATTGCCCGGCCGCGGTACCGGCCCGATGCTTTTGGTGGTCAGAATACCCAACTCAGGAATGGAGACAGCAAGGCGATGAAGAGTGTCGAGGGTCACCGTCACGATACCCGATGGAATCGTAAACCTGCCCGAGATCTGTTTGCCGAAAAATGTGTAATTAGTCATGCCCGTAACCGACGCATTTGAGGTCGTCAAGATAACCCCGAGTTCCGACCGATCAATCGTGAAGGAACGCCATGACCCTGCGGTTATTTATTTAACGAGTTCCCATCCGCCACTGGCGTAAATTCTTGTCACGAATGAGCCAAAACCAATCATCGAGGCGCCTCAGAACAATACGCCCCAATATAACCCTTTTAATTACCCTTCTTTACATCTGAGAAGTCGGCTTTTCGTGCTTTTCGTTGAAGTTATCGTTGAGGGAAATGTTCAAACAAGAACTGCGTCTATGCGTATGAATGTTCAGGAAGTTGTCCGTAAATCCGGCTGCTTCTTTTCTAATCCAAACCACGTCCTAAGGTGGTACTCCCAAGTTCAAAAAGGAGAGAATATGGATGCTTCAAGGATGAATGAAGAAACCCTGAATTCCCGGCAACTCAACCTGCAGCGCAAGAAACTTAAATGCCTTGGCTGCGGGCGAGAGATGATGACCGACAGATGTCACCGCTTTTGCAGAGTCTGTCAGCGGCGTAACCGCCGTAACGGCCATCATCTTCCGAAGATCGGTCGCGTGGGACGCCAGATGTCCACAACCGAGCTGTCATAAGTATCGGGGTCAGCCCGATGAGGTGAACGCCTCTCTCCAAAGCTGCCTTGAGGAGGCTCCCAAAAAGGACTGAGCCTTTGTCCTGTTAACAGGGCCGAGAGCCTCCAACAGAAGCGCCCAATCCTGAATGAGTCAGGATTGGGTGTTTCTTATTTTCTCAGCTTCATAATCTTCCGGCGTATCCAGATCTATCAGGATGGCTTCTTCGTCGATGGCGACTTCAACCACTGACTCCGAATGCAGATCTCTAAACCCGCGCAGGCCGCCTGTGCCCGTATAGGCGGTCACGCCTTTCAAAATAGTAAAAGGGAAAACTATCGGATGCCCCCGCCGGCCCGAAAATGAGGGGACGAGTATCTCTTCCGGAAACTCATGGAAGGACTTTACTAATCTTGCCACAGCCGCCGAAGAGATGGAAGGCTGGTCAGCCAAGGCGATTAATACTCCGTGTGGTTGTGACTGCTCAGCCTTGAGATGTCTCACCGCGCAGAGAACCGAAGAAAACATTCCTTCTCTGTAATCTTCGTTCAAAATAGTAGTTGCCACATCCGAGCAAATGGATTCTTGAATTTGATCTGCTTTGTGGCCAACAACAACAATTATATCGGTAATACCGTCCGCATTGATGTGGTCGATGACTGTTTCCAGAATCGTGGAATCGCCGAACGGCAGCAGCGGTTTGAGCTTCCCCATGCGGCTGGATTCACCAGCGGCGAGAATGACAGCCGTCACATTCATTGAGGGCAGCGCGCGGTGGAGGTAGATGAATTAGTATTTCGCCGATCCCGGAGCGCGTAGACAACCTGCTCTTCGGCGCTCGAATCGTCCACTATTCTGTTTCTTCGCACGAGGACTAATTGGGCCGCAATGCTCAATGCGATCTCCGGCACGGTCACGGAGGCGATGTCCAAGCCGATAGGCGCATAGACATTTCGCATTAGTTCTTCGTCTACTCCGAGTCGTGTTTATTAAACGAAGAAAAAACCGATTTTACAGCGGCGTACAAAAAGTGCCATGTAGGCTGCCCGCCGGGCAAAGAAGAGGCAGA
>JASLXP010000665.1 GCA_030740295.1 Planctomycetota bacterium | reverse complement strand
CACCGTTTCACCGAAGAACAGACGCGAAAGGAACTGGAGGAATGGGACGGCTCCTGCCCGTCCCAGGGCCGCGGCGATGACCCCACCGTGGCCGGGGTCCGCAAGCTTGCCGAGGCCGAGGGCATCGACTGGGTTTACATGGGCGAGGTCGGCGCGGGAACGGGTGCGGCTTTTTATCCGCCGTTCCTGCTCATGTGGATGATCGAGGCGCCGGATCTTTTCCGGAGATATATTGAAAAGCAAAAACTCCCCGGCCTGGCACGAACACGCCAGATGATCGAAAGCGGCTGCACGGTCATCGCGATGGGCGGTGACGTGAGCTGCGACAAGGGCCCTTTCATCTCTCCCGCGCACTATCGCGAATTCATCCTTCCTGTCATTCAGGAGCACGTGAACCTGATTCATGACATGGGAGCGAAGGCGGTCTACACCTCAGACGGAAACCACTGGCCCATCAGAGACGAGTTCTTTTTCGATTCCCGTGCCGATGGCTATAAAGAAGTGGACAACGCCGCGGGTATGACCTGGCCTCGCTTAATCGATGAGGGGGTTGCCGAGCGAATCTGCATCATCGGTAATCTCGACGCACGCTACACGCTCTGCCTGGGAACGGCCGAGGATGTCAGGGCAGAGGTCATCGAATGCCTCAAATTCGGGCAGCAGACTCCGGGCGGACACATACTGCACGCGAGCCATTCAGTTCACGAGGACGTAAAGGCGGAAAACTATCACGCAGTCGTCGACGCCTACCGTGACTTCTTCGGTATGGAAAAACCTGGCAAATGATGCCTACCCAAAAACTCGGCAGATGATGCCTACTCTTACCTGCCTGTTCCTTTTCACCACTGCTCTGCGTGCTGAGACAGTTCTCAGTGAAGAGGCAGTTCTCTTCTCATCGGATCAGGAGCTCGTCCGCAAAACGGATGGTGTTTCCGTCGATGAGTTCAGCGGCTACTTTGTGACTCAGAAGACGCTGCCACTGGACCGTAGAAAAGCAG
Organism: Planctomycetota bacterium; assembly: GCA_030740295.1. The sequence goes on along the minus strand of JASLXP010000665.1, from coordinate 4,653 downwards.
AGCGTGTCGTCCTGCGGTTGTCATCGTCGAAAGTTCTCTTCAGCGCTTTCCTGGAGCATTCCGGGGATGCCACTTTCATTGCATTGGAAACATCCTCGGACGGGCAGCACTGGCAGTCCAGGCTGGTCTACGAGAAACGCGCTTTGGGACACACCGTGGACGGCCCGATTGTCCCCCTAGACCTCTCGGCTACTCCCCCCGCTCGGTTTGTTCGCGTTTCGTTGTGGCGGAATGGCAGCGGGCCTCACGGTTTCGGAAAGACTTTCTTTCACGTCACTCCGCTGGGGAAGAGAGTATCGACGGTCGAGAGCAAGCCCATCGAAACAGCGAACGCTGAGAAGGGCCTGTGGGTTTGGGCAAAGGCTGAAGACGTGCCGGGAGAAGCGGTCGCGAAATCCAAAGTTCCATATCAGCCGCCGGAGATCATGAAGGCTCGCGCGATCGATACCGGCACGCTGAAGACGGGCCTTCATTCTTACCTCGTTCGGCCTTACTCGAAGCAATCACCCGATGAACCCACGACAGCCAGCCAGCAATTGGGTCGACCTTCTTTCTGGTACCGGTCCGCCACCGGCCCAAATGGCAGCATTCTCCTCGACTGGTCAAAGGCATCGCCAAAGCTCAAAGTCTTCTGGGACTTGTTCAAAGAAGAGGAGGCCCCCGAGGACGATCTCGATGCCGAGGTCGAGGCCAAGCCTGCGGTCGAGCGAGGCTATGAAATCTGGCGGAAGAGCTCCGGCAACCCCGTTCTGCATCTTGCCGGTAGATTGACCCGTCCGGACGCAAGCTCATGGACCGACCGGGGCACAACTGTCGAGGGAGCTCCCCTTTTGAAAGCGAAGCCCTCGTCGTTCAATGCTGCCGGGCTCCCCGCTGCTTCCTTTGGCACGCTGGCTCCTGGAACCTACTACTATCGCTTCTCTGCCATTGTGCCCGACGGCCTGACCGCAGCGACGCCGGCCGTCAAAGTGACATTGAACAAGGGACAGAGCGCGGCCGAGTTTCGACTTTCCAAAGTGATCGGCGCCAGCGGGTACCTGGTCTGGCGGAGCAACAGGCCCAAGCGTTGGGCGGGCACCCTCGTCGGCATCCTTGGAGAGAAGGACCTCATCTGGCACGACACTGGCCTCCCCCAATCCAGCGGCACTTCCATTCGAGTGTCGATAAGCGAAGCGGAAACCAAGGTTGGATTGAAAACAGCGACGTGGAAGCCATTGCCCAAAGGAAAGAGCATTCGTCTGAACCAGAAGACGCGCTGGTTCAAGTATCGTGTCTTGGGGGTCACTCACTTCCCGCTTCAGCGAAAGCGGGTGGCTCGCATCCTTGTTTCGCGCCACAAGCCCGGACCGGATGAACTTTCGGCCCGGAACGTGAACCATCTGAATGCGCACCTGGAACCGTTCATGGTCAATGCCCCCCATGCCTGGCACAGTTTTTCGCTCTTTGCGGATGCCGCCATCTCGAAGCCGGATGCTCGAGGCCGGGTCCGTGCCAATGCCCTGCATGTGAAATCCAGGGGCGGCACCTTCCTTACCAGGAATTTCGACGTCCAGGTTTACAGCCCCATTGCCGGTCGCTGGGAGACGCTGCTCGAAGCGCGCAATCGCAGCCGCCTGAGCATGGTGATCTCACTCGACCGCACCATCCATGGACGCATCCGTGCGCTCGGTCCTTATGCCAGCTACAGCGGCGCCTATGCTTTTGACCCAACTCCTCGAGTAACGCCTCTGCTCCTGCCCGCGGAAATCACAGATGTGGCCATCAACGGCCGCAAGCTCCGGGAGCGCCCGCTCTTTCGAAACTGCATCGATGGCCGCATCGCTGTCGCTGCAGGCGAGTCCGAACTTGGATTCAACATCAAGGGTCTTTCAATGGCAGTCGCCGGCATCGACGCCAATGCCGTCCCTCTAACTGTGATCGTTTCCCTGGCACAGTCGAAAGAAGAACTGATCCCCGTCTCGCGCCAGATCATCAAAGTAAGGCCCGGCGAAGTAAAAAGGTATCGCCAGAGATTCAATCTCGCTCAGCCCGGCGAGCATCGCGTTCAGACATCGGTGAGGGCCGGCGGCAAACCATATTACGAATTCACCTATTGGCTCATGGCGGGGAATGGCGTCGAACTGGAGCGTCTTCATCCGGTGTATCGAGGGGATCTCTTTGCATCCGATCCTGACAGGCATTTTCGCTTCCGAATTTCACTCTCCAGCGGGATCGAAGCGAACGTGGCCTGCAAACTCGTTGACCTGTCGAACTCGTCATCGGTCTGGACAAAGGCCGTGCAAATCCGGCCTGGCGTTCCGGCGACCGTCGAGATTCCTGTCGCTGGTCTCCGTTACGGCGGATATCGCTTTGAATCGGATGCCGGCCACCTTGGGAAGGCGTCGAGCAAACTGCGGCTGCTTCCGGATGTCAAGGGCATGACCGACTGCCATCTGAGGTCAGACGGTGTGGTCATGCGCGGTGGCCGGCCCTTCCTTCCGATCGTCCTCTGGTACGCGCCGTCCCCGGCCGTTCCCGAAGAGGGCCATGATTGGATTCAAGAATGCGGCATCAACGTGGTGTCTTCCCGCAATGAGCTCTTGCCTCGCATGAACGAAGCAGGAGTGCTTCAAATCACAGGCGGCCCGCTCCGGCGCGCACCGGACAGCCGGGAATGGGATGAGCGCCGGGTCATCGATCAGATTCTCAAGGCCCCAACCGATGGACGATTCGCCTGGGACATCGGCGAAGAGCTTGATATCTGGAATGAAACGAAAGGTCGTGCGAGAGGGAAAAGCGTCTGGTGGTCAGGCTACATGAGTACTTATTCACTCACACGGGAACTGATGCCGTTTCTGCCGGTTTCCGCCCTGTCATTCGACGCCAACTCTTACACCGGCCCATACTCCGCCCTGGCCCGCATGGCCGATATTTTTGGCCTCGAGCCTTACCTGTATCTGCACTATGACGACGGCGCGGACGAGCGAAGCGGCGCGGTCACTCGATTCCGTTCCATCATCTACACGGCAGCCCAGGCGGCCAGAGCCCGGACCCGATGGAATCGCCCGGGTCAAGGGGAGCCATCACAGAAAGCCGTGTCCGTCACACTCCAGGCATGGGACGGGCGTTGCTGGCAGCCCTGGAAAGATCGAAACGCCCATCGCCGAGCGCTCTCGCTCATCGAGCATCGATTCATGGCCTACGATGCCATCCTCCTGGGCGCGACCATTCTTCAGTACTACAACTTCCACTGCGATTACTGGCACATGAAGTTCAACCCTCTGCATTGGGAAGGCTGGCGTGCCGTGGTCGAGGAAGTCGCATCTCTGTCACCGGTCCTCAGTGGGCCCGACATGACGAAAGAGATCCGGCGACTCGAAGGCAGCGTCGACATTGGAGCGAGGGAGCATGAGGATTACTTCTACCTAATCGTCGCCAACTACCGGGGCCGCGAGGGAACATTCGCGGTCGAGCTGCCGGATCGATGGATAAATGTCCAGCGCATTGCTGTGGTCTCCGAGGATCGTTCGATTGGAACTGACGGACGAATTCTCAGGGACACCATCGGACCCTTTGGCGTGCACATCTACACGAACAACACGCACATCCAGCCAACCCGGATCGCCCGCCTGTTGAATGACCCGCGTTTTAATTCCGCACCGGCACGCAGCCGCATCACCGGCAACTACGCCTGCGAATGGAACGGAGCGAAGATCAGTGCCAGCTACAACATCTGGAATTTCGGCCACCAGGTCTTCGCCAACGACGGTGACCCGGAAACGGCCTACATCACCGCCACCTGGATGAAGAAGCCAGCCGTCCCGCCGCCCTATGTTCTTACCATTTCACTTGCCGATACCAGAGTTATCGACCAGATCATCATCCGAAGCTGGAGACCGAAATACTGGCCCGATACATCGGAAATTCTGGAAGACTATCTACTCGAAGTTGGCACCGAAGGTCAGTGGCAAAAGATAGCCAGGGTCGATGGGAATCGAGAGGAAGTGATGAAACACAGTTTTGAATCGCGGCCCGCCGATGCTGTTCGCCTGACGGTTGAGAAGGGCCTTTTCGTGAACGAAATCGAAGCCTACGGGCCGGATTGATTTCGTTGTGGGCACAGATATGCCAAATCTTTACACCGAAGGTGTTGCGCCTTACAGCCCGGGGTTCGCGAGCCTCGGCGAGCTACCCTGGGTCATTGGGCTCCGAGTAATCCAAGACGGAGGCGCTTTTACGGATTTCACGGGCAAAGCCGGGCTCTGCCCACATTTCTTTACACCGAAGGTGTTACGCCTTACAGCCCAGGGGTTCGCGAGCCTCGGCGAGCTACCCTGGGTCAACGGGCTCCGAGTACCTTTTACCCCGAAGGCAGCGATTTACAGGGGCTTGATTATTAGACTTGCCGACATCCTGTCGGCTCTCCTTCTCAGGTGCGCTACACGTTCTTTTTATTCGTCGCAGGCGGCAGTCCAATAAACTATGGCACAATGAAATTACGATTGGGTAATGAAAGACTAATCCAAACGTTCATCCCAAAACTTGTGTGCCATATTTAATTTGACTATCCCGCTGGGCAAGAGAAGGGGGGCGTAGCGCACCTAGTAGGCCTTCAATCTTAATTTTGTGCATCAGAATCCGGGAAGATTACTTTGGAGTGCTGCGACTTGTCGC
>JASLXP010000664.1 GCA_030740295.1 Planctomycetota bacterium | reverse complement strand
GAGGCAAGCTCGCTTGTCCTGAACCAGGACGAAATCAATGCCCTGATATCTAAAGAGAAGGAACTCGCTGACAAAGTTTACGTGACCATCGAAGGCGACCGGATTACAGGCCAGATCAGCGTCAAGCTCGACGAAGGGATTCCTCTTGCCGGCGGCCGATATCTGAATGGAGAAGCGACCTTCAGTGTCGGAATCGATGATGGAGAGTTGAAGGCGTACGTGAAGTCCGTGGAAGTAAACGGTAAAGCTCTCCCCGAGAATTTCATGAACGCGATCAAGGACGAGAATCTCGCTGCCGATGCAAAGATAGATGAGAAGACACGGAAGAACCTGAAGCGAGTCGAGCGTCTGGAGGTCAAGGGCGGCAAGATCGTCCTGGTGGTGAAGGAGGGCGAGCCAATGGAAAAGGCGCCCGAAGAAGGCGGCCCGGAATCTGAAACTCCTGAGAAAGAGGCAGTGCCTGAGACGATAGAATGAAGATCACCGAAATCATTCCCATTCCACTTTACGGGCGGACGCCTGACACCGGTTGGGACCAGGGCCTGGATCCCGAAGAGAACCTGATGACCCTCATCCAGGTCCGGACGGATGAAGGTCTCACGGGAATAGGCTCGGTATTTACCAGCGAAAGCCTAGTATCCGGTGCCCTGAAACTGTTGCGACCGTATTTCACAGGGGAGAGTGCGCTCGAGCCGGAACGGATTTCTGAAAAGCTTCATCAGAGCACCTTTTGGCAAGGCAGAGGCGGCACCGTTGCCCACGCCATCAGCGGCATCGATATCGCACTGTGGGACATCCTCGGCAAAGCAACAGGACAACCCGTTTCTCGCCTCCTCGGCGGAATCTATCGCGATCGAATCAAGCCCTACGGCTCGATCCTTTTTGAAGAACCGGAAGCTCTCGGGCCAAAGCTCGAGGCCGTCGTGGCCCGGGGCTTCAAAGCCATAAAGATGGGATGGAATCAGTTCGGCCGCGTCTCAGCCAGGATGGATGAAGCCCTGGTAAAGACAGCTCGGAAAACAGTCGGCCCGGATGTCGAGCTCATGGTCGATGCGGGCGGCAGCGAGCAATATTGGCCGCACGGCTACAAGTGGGCCCTGCAGACCTCAATGATGCTGGCGGAATACGACATCACATGGTTTGAAGAAGCCTTGCCGCCGGACGACATCGAAGGCTTCGCCCGGCTCAGGGATCACGCGCCGCTGCCAATTACTTCCGGTGAAGTGCTGACCCGTCGACAGAGCTTCATGCCCTGGATCGAGCGAGGTGCGGTGGATTACATTCAGCCCGACGTCACCAAGGTCGGCGGTTTGAGCGAGATGCGCCGCATCCACTGGCATGCTTACGATCACAACATCCTCCTCGTCCCGCACGGATGGAATACTGCGGTCGGCCTCGCAGCCGACCTGCAACTGAGCGCGGCCATGCCCGTGGCCCGGTGGGTCGAGTACCTGACCCCGTCACCATACATTGAGGATATTGTGGCCGAGCCATTCACACTGGATGAAGAAGGGATGCTGAACATACCTTGCGAGCCCGGCCTGGGCATAAAGATCGATTGGGATGGTGTTGAGAAGCATTCGGGCATGCGTTTGAGTGATTGAAACAAGCTGAACGCGATGCGTGATATGCTTTGGGCATGGACGAATTCATCGATCGCTTTCTGGAATATCTTGAAACAGAAAAGAACGTCTCAGAGCATACACTCCGGGCCTACAGTTCTGATCTGCGGCAGTTTCACCAGTTCCTCGGATACGACGTGGAATTTCATCCGGACGAAGTGAGCCACCTCAAACTTCGCCGCTTCCTGGCACACCTGCGAGAAGGTTCATGCTCGAAGACAACGATCAATCGCAAACTTTCCTCTCTGCGCGCGTTTTATCGCTACCTCATTCGTGAACAGCTCTGCAAACACAACCCGCTCGATACGGTCCGAAGCCCAAAGCGTGAACGCAAGCTCCCCAATTTTCTGACGAGCGAAGAGGTCCTTGCCCTGCTCGAAGCGCCGGACAAAGCCACTCTCAAGGGCCGGCGCGACCGTGCCATCCTCGAAACGTTCTACAGCTCCGGCCTCCGCATATCGGAGCTGGTCGGCCTCGACATCGACGACATCGATTTCATGGGTGAATTGCTTGTTGTGCGTGGCAAAGGTAAGAAGGAGAGACAGGTCCCAATCGGCCCGCACGCGCTGCAGGCCATCAAGGCTTACCTTCAATCGCGCGGACTGCAGTGTCCGGATGACCGCAGAGACGAAACGGCCCTGTTCCTCAACAAATCATGGGCTCGCCTTTCAGACCGAAGCGTCCGCCGCATGCTCGATGTTTACATTGCCAAGTGCGGGCTCTCTCACAAAGTCAGTCCACACACATTGCGTCACACCTTCGCGACGCATCTGCTGGATAACGGTGCCGACCTTCGCTCCGTGCAGGAGCTCCTGGGCCACTCGAGCCTGGCCGCCACGCAGGTGTACGCGCACGTGACCACAGAACGCCTGCGGAAGCTGTACGACAAGGCGCACCCGAGAGCGTAAATGATGAGGTTCCTTTGGTGAGAGCTGGGGCCCGGCTCAATAACTCTTCCCGCTCGATCTGATGTGCACGTAGGGCTCGCCAGGCCCATTGAAAGAGCCACCTGTCAATTCTCCAACCACGAGGTCGTGGTCACCTGGGCACGTACTGGACACTACCTGGCATTCCAGATGTCCCAGGGCCTCCGTCAGATATGGAACGCCATTTTCGCCCGGCGCGGTGGAGATA
>JASLXP010000663.1 GCA_030740295.1 Planctomycetota bacterium | reverse complement strand
ATCTGTCGGTCTTTTCCGACAACCTGGTCTGGTCTGAAGGCCTTACTCCAACGCCGGCTGTCCAACTTCATCTCTCAATCGCCTGGACTCTTGATATCTCCTGATAGGTCTTGACCAGGCGACTGAATTCGCCTTCGTTCTCGAGCAGTTCGTCGTGCGAGCCGATCTCGGAGATCTCGCCATCTTTGAGCACGACCAGACGATCTGCGTTCTTCAGCGTTGCCAGCCGGTGCGCGATGGCGAAGGTGGTCCGGCCGCGGGACATGCGTTCGATGGCTTCCTGGATCTTGCTTTCTGTTTCGACGTCCACGTGCGAGGTGGCTTCGTCCAGGATGATGATGCGCGGGTCATGAATCATCGCGCGGGCGATGGCGATACGCTGGCGTTCGCCTCCGGAGAGGCCCTGGCCTTTTTCGCCGACGATGGTGTCGTATGCGTCCGGCTTCTTGATGATGAATTCGTGTGCGTTGGCAATCATCGCGGCGCGGACAATATCCTCGTGTGTCGCGTCCTCTTTGGCGTAAGCGATATTGTCAGCGATGGTGCCCGAAAAGAGGATGGTATCTTGCGGCACTAAACCGATCTGAGATCGCAGGTCTTCGTATTTGATTCTGTTGATTGGAACGCCGTCGATGAGTACCTGGCCCTCGTCCACATCGTAAAAACGGCAGACCAGATTCATCGTGGTCGATTTACCGGCGCCGCTGTGACCTACGAGGCCGATCATCTCGCCGGGCTCGACCTCGAATGCAAAATTCTTCAAGACCGGCTGATGGCGGTCGTAACCGAAACGGACGTTTTTGAATTCGACCCGCCCTTCGATATCAGGCATCGGCTGCGCGTCTTCGTCTTCGACGACCTCCGGTTCCTGATCGAGAACCTCAAAGACGCGCTCGGCCGCGGTCAAGGAGCGAGAGGCCCAGTTCATGAGCATCGAGAGGGCTTGCACAGGCCCATAAAACATCGCCACGTAGGTCATGAACGATACGAACGTGCCGAGAGTCATGTTACCGTTCTGCTGCACCACATCGCGTCCGCCAGCATACCAGACCACAAGCGTGCCCAGCGCAATCACCAGGACGAGCACGCCGAACATTCCCGACCACATGCGTTCGCCGATAATGGCCGCGCTCGCTACGGCATCGCTGCGTTCGTGGAATCGTTCTATTTCCTTTTCTTCTTGAGCGAAGGCCTTAACGACCCGCAGGCCGGAGAGCGTTTCGTTGAGCAAGGCGTTGAGACGCCCCCACCGGTGAAAGTAACGACGAATGTACGTGCGCACCTTCTTCCACGCGAACACGGATATGAAAACGACGATTGGTGTCGGCAGGAAGACGAACAGGGCAAGCTTCCAACTCATGACAAAAAGCATGACGCCGATACCGATGAGCAGAAGGATGTTCTTCGCCAGATCCTGCGAGCCCCACACGAGGAAACGCTCGAGCTGGTTGGAATCCTGATTGACTCGTGAAATGACGCTGCCCACCTGGCGTTTGTCGAAATACCGCAGCGATAGAAACTGGAGGTGATCGTAAAGCGCGCAACGGATGTCATGGGTGAGCTTGCTGCCCAGCCAGGTCGAAAGCCAGCTCTGTCCGATACTGACGACAGACATCAGCACTCGGGCACCCAGCAGCGCCAGCACAAGCCATCCGAGCGTCTGCAATCGCTGGTCAACTGTTACTTCGACCACCGGGGCCAGCACCCTGTCCATCAACGGCTTTTGAAGGTACGGAGGCAGCAGACCCAGGACAGTGCTGAGGATAGATGCGGTGCACAACAGAATGGCCTGAGGGACATAATTCTTCAGATAGGAAACCAGCCTTCGCACGGTGCGGGTCTTCGGAGCGCAGCGGGGACAAATGGTCGACCCTTCTTCAAGTTTCTTGCCGCACTTGGGACAACGCTTTTCCTTCTCTTCGGGTGTATCCGCGTCTTCGCCTTTGGCCCACTTTCCGATCACTTCAGCGACACTGGAAAACCTCGGAGAATGCGAATCGGTGAACCTGACCAGTTCGATCTGGTTGCCGTTCGTTGTCGCTGTCAGGACGCCGCCTCCGACCAGATTGATGGATTCAATCTCATCGATGGTCTCAAGTGAGATCTGCTGTACGGGCGCCACGTTCTCCTCTCCACCGCGATAGACCAGGACTTCGGCATCCGTGACGACCAGCCATTCCTGGCCGTAGGAACCATCCGCCAAGAGGTTGGCCTCGAGACAGAGCCGGTATTCCCCCTCGAATGAAAAGGATTCGGGGAGTTCTTCGCGGTAGATGTCGTTAGATGATTCGGACAAGATGAGACTTGTGTGCTGTGCCGTTCAACTGGCCTCGCCGCTGGCCTTATTCAGGGAGGTTCAGATGTGAGGACGAATTATAAATGCAATTATATATTGTTCATTTCCAGGAAGAACATCAAAGTGGTCGCGGAGCGCCCACGCTACTTGAATTTAGAGAGGTCGCATCCCCATGACGAGCGAAGAGAAGTTTCTGGTCGACCTGCAGGGCTATCTGATCATTAAGAATGTCCTCACTCCGGATGAGGTCAGTACTCTCAACGAAATCATGGACGAGCGATTCCCTGTTCCCGATGAATACAGCGGCGGGCGCCGTTCAGTCAGTCGTATTTGCCAATGGGGCAAGCCGTACCAGGCCCTGATCGATCATCCCAAACTGCTGCCCTATCTACTGGAACTGATGGGGCCGAAGTTTCGGCTCGATCATGATTACTGCATCCTCATGAAAAGGTCAGAGGAGAAGGACACCAACTACGCGGGCAGGCTCCATGGCGGCGAAGTAGATCACTCACCGGACCATTGGTACAAGTATCGGGACGGCGTCATACGCAACGGCCTTACCGTTTTTTCTTTCTGCCTCTCGCATGTTGCCGAAGGCGATGGCGGGTTCTCGTGCATCCCCGGAAGTCACAAAAGCAATTTTTACGACTTCATCCCTCGTGAAGTTCGAACCTTTGACCAGCCGGCACACTACGTGGCCCAGCCCGCAGTCGAGGCAGGCGATGTCATTTTCTTCACGGAAGCTCTCGTCCACGGGACGATGCCGTGGATGGGTGACCATGAGCGACGTTCGATTCTTTACAAATACAGCCCGGGCCATTCCGCGTGGTCGCAAAGCTATTACGACCTCGATGAATTTGAAGGCCTGACGGAACAGCAGAAGCGGATTCTCGCGCCGCCTTCGGTGGGCAGGAGGCCGAACAGCCTGGAGGGCGAAGGATGAGGAGGGAGAAAGTTTGGAAGTGTGGGAGTTTGGGAAGGAAGAATGGAGTGTTGGAGTGTTGGAGTATTGGAATGGTGGGATGGTGGAAGGTTGGAGTGCTGGTTCCGCTGATATTTTTTCAAACTCCCGTCTGCGCAGAGCTCGTAAACGTCTATCACTACGATTGGGGTTCGCACAAGGTCGGTAAGTATTATGAGCACTTGAATGTCGTAGAGGATGGGACGGCACCGAAGGGGAAATCGCTCAAGGCGAATCACAACGGCGGCGCATGGATGCCGGGGATTGCTCACACGCGAAAGACCATTCGGTTGGCAGGGCCCGTGAAGGTCACTGCGCTGGTGCGGGGTAAAGGACTGACAGGCGTCGCGGAGCAGGTCCGGTTTGTGGCTGCATTAAGGAACGAGACGACGCAGCGGACCTATGAAGTAAAGACGCTGATTCAGGGCGTCCGGGTGAACAAAGATGCGTTTGTACCAATTTCCGTGCATGAGCAGTTGCCAGTGGAACCTGCTGAATACAACTTCTACGTCCGATTCCGGTGGCTTGGCAAAGATCCAGCAAATGCGCCCACGGTATGGCTGGCCAGCGTCGATGTGGAGGCGGCAGGCGATAAGATGCCTTTCATCGGAGACGTGGAGCCGGACAAGAATGCGTATCGCCCCGGCGAGAAAATAAGGTGCGAAGTCGCCGTCCTGAATCCGACCGCAGAAGCTATCGAAGGGAGCATCCGTGCCACGGAGCACCTGGGCCTCACAGGCAATCAGATCGTGGGGAAGGAGAATTTCAGACTTGGCGGGGGTGAGAGCAGGTCCATCGAGCTTCAGTGGAATGCAAAGTCACCCGATGCCGGACGCGAGCTGCAGGTCGCTCTCCTTGACAAAAAAGGCAACGAGGTCGACACATTCCAGGATTACTATGGCATCGCAAAAGACCCGAGCTTCCTGGCCACTCTGCCTGCTTACACAGCAGACGAGGGACACGGGCATACGCATGGCTACCTATACGTGGGGCCGGCGAGCATGTCGCAAGTCAATCGTGCGCTCGAGGACATCAAAAAGAGCAGGCAACAGCGCTTTGAGTTCTTTTCATGGAGCTACAACGAGCTGGGACAGTTCATCCCGCCTGAAGATGAAGATCCGTTTCTCGGCAACGAAGGTGTCTGGTGGCAGAGCTTCAAGAAACTGAAGTATCAATTCGGCAGAGTTAAGGGTCTCGGCATCCCGCCGATCACCTATGTGAATGGCCACGTCTGGGGACCCGCCGGATACGATCTCTTCCTCAAACATCCGGAGTGGTTTCTCTACACTGAAGCCGGCGAGCTGGTCGGCAATTCTTACGACATGGAATGGCGTGACCGATATCTCCGCCGTGACAGTTTCACGTTCACTCAAAAGAAACATCCTTTTTTCTACGGTACTCTTAATCCAACGCTGCCCGATACGCGCCAGCACATCGCGAATCAGTTCATTCGGCTTGCAGACGAGCTTGGTTTTGAAGGCGTACGCTGGGACGTCTGGAGCATGGAAATCAAACCCGGCATGCATGACATCCTTGGCCACGAGATCGTGTCGAACTGGGAAGAGGCGGATGCGTTGTCCGCAGAATCGCTGGCCGCGGTCAAGAAGCTCGTCGCCAGAAAGGTGAAGGATTTCACCTGGGGCTACAACTACGCTTCGCCGGAAGAAAACGAAAAGACGCCGAAGCTTTTCGAGGAAAAGTGTCGCAACGGCGGCTGGCTCCTCGATGAAGTCGTCATCAGCTATGCGAGCAAGTCTTCGCCGAATCACTACTGGCACGCTTACCGTGATCGGATGGTTCAGTGGGGCAACCGGGTGCGCGAGCTCGACGGCATTTACAATCCGTACGCGCTTCATCGGGGCGGCGGCAAGTATCCGGTCGACCGGCTCTACGAAGGCATTTTCCGTTTATTGGGCAGCGGGCGGGCCAGTGACATCTACTCCTGTGACGGGTCCCGCGTTGGCCGGCTCGGCCTCATGGCTTTTCGCTTCAGCAATGTTTTTCTCGGCCGCCGATTGCGGACGCTTCCTCCAAATCAGCGTCTCATACATGTCAACGGGCCCGACACTCTGTGGTGGAAGAAACTCGTTTTCTCTAATGTCAGCCATAAAGGCCGCCAGCAGGTCATCCTGCACCTGGTGAATTCGCCCGTCGCCGCAGAGCTTGAGGAGGGCCCGGATTCCCGCGTTAGGCCGCCGTTAATTGATGTGATCGTCACCTGCGGAAGACTGAAAGGTAAACTGCCGTCACGTGTCTGGCTAGTCGCCGCTGAGCCCTTAACTTCCGATGGCGAACCGACCGTGCAGAGGGTCGAACTCGAGCAGGATATGAAAGAGGAAAGGAGCGAAGTGGCCGTGCCGCTGGTGCTTTATTGGAAGACGGTTGTTTTCGAGTTCTGAGGGCAACTTGAGATCCCGTCAGTTTTCACCAACTTGAAATCCCAATTGGGGATTTCAAGTTGATGAAGCCTCCGCCGGAAGAAGATCGAGACCGTATCGGCTTCGTGAGCGAACCG